>JBKDQC010000073.1:0-3714 GCA_046342295.1 Deltaproteobacteria bacterium
CATCCCTCCCACCGGCAGTGGTGCTGGCGCCTGCGGTGGCGCCTGCGCCGCCGGCGGCGCGCGACGAGCGTCGCGGGCTCCCGATCCCCGCGCTCATCGCGATCGCAGGTGCCACCGCGTTCGGCGGAGTGATGGCGTTCATGGTCGCCACGCGCTTGCTCGGCCCCGCGCCCGCGCCTCCGGCGGGCACGGTGGCCGGTGCCGTGACCCCCGAGCCTCCGACGGTCGCGCCTCCGCCGACGGCGGCGACCGTCGCAACTCCTCCCGCGACGACGGAGCCCGCTCCGACCGAACCGGCCCCGCCGACGGAGGTCGCCACGGCCGAGGCGACACCGGAGGCCCCAGCGACGACGGATTCACCGAGCGCCGCGGGGAGCAGCCACACGCGCCCGCGCACCGCGCCCCCTGCGACCACCACACGGCAGGGTACCGGTGCCGGCGCTGCGACGAAGGCCCCGAGCGGCCGGTTCGCAGAGTTCGCGGACGATTCGAGCGGCCCCGCGCAGATCGCCACCACAGGGCGGCGCTCGATCGCGGACGAGCCGGAAGGCGAGAG
Organism: Deltaproteobacteria bacterium; assembly: GCA_046342295.1. Taxonomy (GTDB): domain Bacteria; phylum Myxococcota_A; class Polyangia; order Polyangiales; family Sandaracinaceae; genus JAFLCL01. The sequence goes on from JBKDQC010000073.1 coordinate 557, forward strand.
CGTGAGCACCCGAGGGCAGGAGGAGCTGACGGCCGCGCAGCTGCGCGCGGTGATCACCCGCGAGCGCCCCGCCGTCAACCGCTGCTGGGAAGCGGAGCTGCGCCGCCTCGGGCAGGCGGCCACGGTGCGCTTGGATGTCGACCTCACCATCGGGGGCTCGGGCACGGTGATGAGCGCCACGACGCGGGGGCAGAGCGTCGGCACGCTCTCGGAGTGCATCGAGCGCAACGTGCGCCGCTGGCGCTTTCCACCGACGAGCGGGACCACGCAGACCTCGTTCCCGCTGGTGTTCAGCGGTACGGAGTGACGGCGCCTGGACGGACGGAGCCCGGACGGGCGCAGCGCGGCCCGGTCATCACTCGAAGCTCCGTCCGAGGGCGTCCCCGAGCGAAGCGACGGCCTCGATCTCGACGTCTCGACGCTCTTCGGGCGTGAGCTGGGTGGCGTTGCCCTTGGGCATCACGACGCGCCGGAAGCCGAGCTTCTTGGCTTCGAGCACCCGCTGCGGCGCGCGCGGCACGGCGCGCAGCTCCCCGGCGAGCCCCACCTCCCCGAAGACGACGAGGTCGCCCGGGACGGCCCGGTCGCGCAGCGAGCTCACGATCGCGACGGCGAGCGCGAGATCCGCAGCGCGCTCTTCGATGCGCGCTCCGCCGGCCACGCTCGCGAACACGTCGCGGTCGAGGACGTGCACGTCCGCCTTGCGCTCGATCACCGCGAGGAGGATCGCGAGGCGGCTGGCCTCGATGCCCGCGGCGACGCGCCGCGCCTGCCCGTAGATGGCCGGCGCGACGAGCGCCTGCACCTCGAGCAGCACAGGCCGTGCGCCCTCGGAGACGGGAACGACGACCGACCCCGACACCCGCGCAGGTCGCTCGGCGAGGAAGTGCGCGCTCGGGTCGGGGACCTCACGCAGGCCGTCGCGGACCATCTCGAAGACCGCCATCTCCTGCGCAGGCCCGAAGCGGTTCTTGGACGCGCGCACGATGCGATGCGAGCTCGTGGCGTCGCCCTCGAACGAGAGCACCGTGTCGACCAGATGCTCGAGGATCTTGGGCCCGGCGAGCGCGCCGTCCTTGGTGACGTGGCCGATCACGAAGAGCGCGATCCCGCGCCGCTTGGCGAGCTCGACGAGGCGCGCGGCGACCTCGCGGAGCTGCCCCACGCTTCCCGCCGCCGACTCGAGATCGGTGGAGCGGAGCGTCTGGATCGAGTCGACGACGACGACCTCCGGCCTCTGCTCGTCGATCGCCGCCTCGACCTCCTCCAGCTCGGTGGTTGCCTGTACGAGGATGCGCTCGACGCCTGCGTGGCCGAGCCGTCGCGCGCGGAGCGCGATCTGCGCGGCCGACTCCTCGCCAGAGGCGTAGAGGACGGTGCGGCCCGTCTGGGCGATGCCAGCCAGGGCTTGCATGAGGAGCGTCGACTTGCCGATGCCCGGATCGCCCCCGAGCAGCACGACGCCCCCGAGAACGGCTCCGCCCCCGAGCACGCGGTCCAGCTCGGACAGCCCCGTGTGGATCCGCTGCGCTGCATCGGGGGCGACATCCGCGAGCGGGGTTGGCTTGGTGCGGTCCCCCGCCAGGTTGGCCGAGCCGCTGCGCGACGGCCCGCGGGCGTCGACCCGCTCTTCGACGAGGGACTCCCACGCGCCACACGTCGGGCATCGTCCGAGCCAGCGCGGGGCGTTCGCGCCGCACGCGGTGCACACGAACGCGGTGCGGGGTCGCTTGGTGTTTCCGAGGCTCTTGGTCATGACGGGGGTCTCTCCGACGCAGTGAAGCGCGAGCACGCGGCGCTGGCTCCGCGAGAGCCTCTCGGCTCCGTCGCGCCGCCGTTGCGTTTCGTGTCGTCGACTCGTCGGTCGGACCAAGGGACCCTATACTGACGCTCGTGCCCAGCGCGAAGCTCTTCGTCACGGCCTTCTCCGGGGTGTTGGCGGTCCTCTCCGCGGCGCTCCTCTCCCCTGCGCTTGCGTCGGCGCAGGCGCGCTCGCTGGGATCCCCGTGGGATCCCGCCCGTGCGCCGCTCGGCGGTGCAGTGAACGGCGGCCCGGCGGACGCCCCGGACGAGCTCGGTGCGGAGCCAGGCCCCGCAGACGAGACCTTGCCACCGCCGCCCGGGAGCTACGGGGCAAGCGAGACCGGCGCGCTGCGCCTGGTGGAGCCGGGCGCGCTCGGCAGCCCACGCAGCGGATGGACCGCCGCCGAGCCTGGTAGCTCGCTCCAGCTCCGCTCGAGCATCTCGACGCGCCTGCGCGCGCTCGACGCCGACCTCCAGGTGCTTGCGGCGCGCGGCGGCGGCAGCGTGGTCGATGGCGTGCTCGCGATCGTGATGGGCGCGACCTCCGTGGGGATCGGCGTCTTCATGGACGTCTCGCGCAGCGCGCCCGGACCGAGCATGACCCCGTATCTCTACCTCTACGGCGGCGCCGGCATCGTGCGCGGCGTGCTCGACTTCGTCTTCATGCGCAATCCGTCGAGCGTCGCGATCACCTACGCCCACATGCCGATGGGCGACCTCTCGGAGGTGCGTGCGCGGCTCCGCTACGGCGAGCGTGAGCTCGAGTCCCTCGCTCAGAACGCAGAGATCTCGCGCATCCTCGACGGTGTGCTCAGCATCGGCACCGGCCTCGCGGTGGTGCCGGTCTATCTCGGGCCGACGAACTTCAGCTTCACGAGCGCGTTCGACTACTTCGTCCTCATCGGCGCGGCCGTCTCGGCGACCACGGGCGTGATCACGCTGTTCAGCGCGAACGAGGCCGAGCGGCGCTGGGGCGCGTACCGCGAGCTCCGGGAGCGTCTCCTCTCGACGGACCAGGGCGCGAGCGACGACCGGGAGCTCGAGCAAGCCGCGGAGGAGATGGCCGCGTTCCGGATGCGCCCGGCGGGCCCGGTGCTCCAGCCGTTGCTCGCAGGGACGGCGGGCGGTCTCTTCGCGGGAGCGAGCGGCACTTTTTGACACGTTCTGGCTGGAGGGGGCGAGCGGCCCCCGCTCCGCCTGAGAGCACGTGGCACTCGGATGGATCGATGCGGGTGCCACGGGCTCGAATCGGCGGGAGGGAGGCTCTCGCCGATTCACTCGGCGAGAGGGAGGGGCTGCGGCCAGACCCTCCGGCAAGAAACGTCAGAGCATGAGTCAATCCAAGTGACTCATGC
>JBKDQC010000074.1:0-8898 GCA_046342295.1 Deltaproteobacteria bacterium
CTGAGAGCACGTGGCACTCGGATGGATCGATGCGGGTGACACGGGCTCGAATCGGCGGGAGGGAGGCTCTCGCCGATTTACTCGGCGAGAGGGAGGGGCTGCGGCCAGACCCTCCGGCAAGAAACGTCAGAGCATGAGTCAATCCAAGTGACTCATGCTCTGACACCTCGACTCACCGCGTGGCGAGCCCCTCGTGGTCACGCCGAGCTCCGAACGCGTGGCGCGCATGGAAGGGTGGCGGCCGGACGCCCGATCACCGCCGGGTGCGCGACTCCACGGCGCGCGCGTGGGCCTCGAGGCCCTCCATGCGCGCGAGCCCCGCGAGGAGAGCGGTCTGCCGCGCGATGGCGTCTCGCGAATACCCGATGATCGAGGTGCGCACGACGAAGTCGTACACCCCGAGTGGCGAGCTGAAGCGCGCGGCGCCGCCCGTCGGGAGCACGTGGCTCGGCCCCGCAGCGTAGTCGCCTGCCGCCTCGGGGGTGAAGTCCCCGAGGAAGGCGGCTCCTGCCGCGCCGATGGACTCGAGCATCCTCTCGGGCTCGCGCACCTGGAGCGAGAGATGCTCGGCCGCGAGCTGATCCGCGACACGGGCCGCCTCGGCGAGATCCCCCGCGACGAAACAAAGGCCGTGATCGCGCACGGACGCCTCGGCCACCGCGCGCCGCGGCAGCGTCTCGAGCTGACGCGCGAGCTCGTCGGAGACGGCGCGCGCCTGCGCGTCGGAGGTCGTCACGAGCAACGCGTACGCGTCCTCGTCGTGCTCGGCTTGGGAGAGGAGGTCGGCCGCGACCACGCGCGGATCTGCGTCATCGTCGGCGACCACCAGGATCTCGCTCGGGCCAGCGATTCCGTCGATGTCGACGGTTCCGAACACGAGGCGCTTGGCGCATGCGACGTAGAGGTTCCCGGGCCCGACGATCTTGTCGACGCGCGCCACCGACCCCGTCCCGTACGCGAGGGCCGCGATCGCCTGCGCTCCGCCGGCGTCGAGGAGCTCGTGAACCCCCGAGATCGCGGCCGCGGCGAGGATCTCGGGGGTCGGGCGCGGCGTCGCGAGCACCACGCGCGGCACCCCGGCGACGACTGCCGGCACCGCGGTCATGAGCACGGAGGACGGATACCGCGCCTTGCCACCGGGCGCGTACACGCCCGCCGCCCTCGCGGGCCGCACGCGCTGGCCGAGCACGATGCCTTCTTCCTCGTAGCGGAAGCCCGCGTCGAGCTGCCGCTCGTGGTAGAGGCGGATGCGGTCCGCTGCCGCACGCAGCATCGCGGTGCCCTCGCCGGAGAATTCCTTGGCGCCCTCGACGATCGCGTCGCGCGACCAGACGAGCGGGCTCGCGCGACGCTTCTCGAAGCGCTCGGTCAGCTCGTGGAGAGCGGCGTCTCCACGCGTCCGGACCGCCTCGAGGATCGCGCGCACTTCGGGCTCGACACGCGCGAGATCCGCGTCGCCGCGATGCGCGAGCGACGCGAGCGCTCGGTCGTAGGTCTCGGTTCCACGCTGGAGGATGGTCAACATCTGCACCTCGGGGGCACCATACACCGTGTCCGGCGCCGCGCGCTCACGGCGTCCCGGCGAAGAGGGACAGCGCCCGGAGCGCGACGACACGGAGGTGTCCGTCGAGGATGGTGTCGGCGACCTGCGCGAGCTCCGCGAGCGGGACGAAGCGCAGAGCGCGGGCCGCAGGTTGCGCCGTCCGGCCATGCACGACGACGAGCCAGGGGTGGACGACCTCCGGGGTCAACCCCGGCGAAGGGTGGTAGCGGCCGCCGAGCTCGACGATCTCACCCACCTCGTGCCCGTGCTCCTCCGAGATGCGCTGCGGGAGGAAGGCGCGCGTGGCGCGCAGCGGCGCGCGCCCGGAGAGTACCTGGCGAGGCAACCGCCAAGCGGGCGCCACGAGCAACTCGCTCGCGCCGTGGAAGCACTGGACCGCGGGGAAATCATCATCGTCGATCCCGAGACAGAGCCGGCCGCCGATCCGCGCGACCGGCGCCGTCGCGACGCTCGTGGCGCTCCGCGTGCGCGGGATCACGAGCTCGAGAACGGCGGACGACAGGACCGTGCCCGCGGCGTCGAGCTCCTCGAAGCGCCGCGCGTGGAGGGCGAGGAAGGGCTCGGCCGCGCGCGAGGCGGTCGCTCGGAAGGCCCTGCGCGATGCCCGACGCGAGAGCGTCTGCCACGTCGCCACGTCGGCCTCGAGCCCGCGCGCCTCGGGGATCGCCGCGGGCTGATCGGCGATCCACGGCCCGTGCGCGCGCCCGAGGCGTGTGAGCAGCGCGCGGACGTTGAGCTCGAGGCGCGCATCCGGGAGACCTCCGACCTGGGCCGCACGCAGCACCTGCTGCGCCTCGAGCGCGCGCACCCTCCCCGAGGTCGAGAAGGGGGAGACTCCCACGAGGGGTACGTCCTCGAAGCGCGGGGGAATCTCGACGAAGATCGAGCGCACTTCTTCCTGGATGCCGCCCGGCGACGGGTAGTAGGTCGTGCCGGGCAGGACGCGCGCGATCGTGTCGGGCTCGAGGCGCGCGGTCCTCTGCAGCTCCTCCTCCACGGCCTGCGCGATGGGCTTGTCAGTGAGCTGCACGTGAAGTGGCTCCGCGAGCCAGGGCACGACGCCCGAGCCGTCGAGCGCAGGCTCGGTGACCAGCGTCGTGCCGAGGATCGGGCGCGGGTAGCTCGTGCGCGCCAGTACGTAGAGGCGGTCGTCGTGCACGAAGTAGGGGATGACGTCGGCGACGACGCCGGGCCGCCGCACCACGGAGCGAAGCGCGCCGCTCGCCCTGTGCTCGAAGGTCGCGGCCTCGAGAAACCCGCGCGGAGTGTCCTCGCCCGCGTCTCGGAACCGGACCGACGCACCTGGCGCGACGCGCTCGCCGACAATCACATAGTTCGTCGGGGGGTGATCGAGCAGCTCACCCTCGAGCGTGCGCAGCGCGACCTTGCCCTCGAGCCGGTGCCTCGAGATCCACGGATTTCGGATCGGGCTCGAGCCGAGCACACGCAGCCCGAGCGACGCGAAGACTTCCTCGAAGCGCGCCCGATCGAAGTACGTGTACTCCTCCTTGATCTCCTCGCGCCAATCGTCGCGGTAGTCCTTGCGGAGCACGATCTCCACCGCGTGGCGATGTGCGAGGCGGAAGCGCGCCCAGCCGGACGCCGGCGGCGACAGCTCCTCCATGGCGAAGCCCGGGCGCGCCGCGAGAGAGCGCCACTCCCGCGCGGCTCGCCGCGCAACGTCGGCCTCCGAGCCGAGCGGCAGGCCCCGATCCTCGGTGGACAGATCGAGCCAGACCTGCTCGTCGCCTCGGTCGGGCGCGAGGAAGTCGCGCACGACGAGCACGCCGCCGACCGCGAGCGCCCGCGTCTGGACGGCGAGGCACCGCGCCGCGCGCTCGTGGTCATAGGGAGGTGCACCGAACGTGGTGACGTGGTGCAGGACGCTCGAGTCGAAGATCCCCTCGAGCTCGGCATCCGGAAAGACTGGCTCCGCGATGTCTCCGGTGACGAAGCGCAGGTTCGTGCGCACGTGCTTGGCGCGGGCCCGTGCGACCATCTCGGGGTCGAGATCCACGCCGATCACGCGCAACGAGGGATACAGCGCCGCGAGCGCCAAGGAGCCCTCCCCCGAGCCCATCCCCATGTCGGCGACGTCGCCCTCGGACAGGATGTGCGCGGCCGTGAGCGCGACCTTCTGCCGCATGCTCGCGTCCATGCCGGCGAGGTAGCGCGCGTACGCCTCGGCGCTCTCGCGGTTCTTCGACCCGTCGTCGTGCGCGGCCATCGGCGCGCATGGTAACGGCGGGAGCCCGTGGGGCGCGACGGTGAGATCGTGGACGCGCGCTACGTTCCGGCAGGCGGAGCTCATCCAGGGCGCCGCACGGCTCGGATCGTCTCGCAGACAGACGCCGGCGCATCACGCTGCGCACGTCAGTGCAGCGCCGCGTCCCACACGGGGGCAACGCAAGCGAGCTCCGAGGCGTTCGCCTCCGCACGGAAGCGCGCGAACCTGGCATCGACCGTCGGGACGAGGTCGGCGCGGCGCGCGACGAGGAAGCGTACCGTCGCGAAGGCGAGGGCCGCGTGGCGGGCCTCGTCGTCGGCGATACGAAGGCACAGAGCGCGGATCGAGGGGTGGGCGGCTGCGCGCGCCTCCGCCCGGAACGCCGCGAGCGTTTCTCCGATGCACCCCCCCGTGAGCACCTCTTCGAGGAGCCCGGCGGCGACGTCACCGCGGAACTCCGCCGTCGCCTCCGGCAAGGGGCCGAAGGTCACGGGGGCCGCTCCATGCCGCACCGCCGCTGCGAGCAGATCCTCGGCATGCCGGATCTCGTCGGCGAGCGCCTCCTGGGTCGCGCGGAGCAGGTCTGTCGGCGCGCCGAGGTGCAGCAGCGCGAGCAGCGTCCGCCCGAACGCCGCGATGCTCGCATGCTCCTCCCGCGCGGCCAGCAAGAGCCGCGGGACCAGGGGGTCGGACATCGGCGCCGCGCTGCCGCCGTCGATGAGCGTCGCCGTTCGGGGCATACCGTCGACGACCAGCGGGCGGCCCTCGTACACGACGGGGCCGTTCGTGCACACGCCGGTCTCGGAGAAGTGGGCACCATCGAAGCTCAACTGGCACTGCAGCGGCGGCGGACAAGGAACCGCGGCGCTACACGGATCGCCGACGTGCTGAGGCGGCGGGAACGTCGCTGGAGCGGGGACGACCGCCGCGGTCGTGGAGGGGCTCGCCATAGGGACGGTCGCCGCAGGGACGGCGGGGGTCGGCACGGCGGGCGTCGGCGCGGAGCTGCGGTCCGCGCAGCCGAGCCCAGCGAGCTGCGCGAGGATGATCCAGTGGAGGCGATGCGGTTGCGGCAAGGGGACCCCTGGCTCGTGGTCGAGCAACGGCGTCGGGCCGGCGCTCGTGGTCGAGTCGAGAGACTACCGCACGCACTCCAGGGCGTCCGAGCCATGCAGGTCGAGGCACCCGTGTTGGTGGCAAGAGCACGGACGCCCCGTGCACGGCGACGAAGCGCGCGGGCTCGCGGGCCGAGAGAGCGTCCCGGAGCTGGCGGCGGGGCTCGACGCCCGCGAGCGGCGGTCAGGGAAGATTGAGCCGGATCCCGTTCTTCTCGAAGGCTTCCTTGATCTGGATCTTGTCGTTGCTCTTCATGTAGGCCTCCTCGGGCTCGACCAGGTTGCTCTTCACGAGCTCGAGGAGGTGGTCGTTCATCGTCTGCATCCCGAGCGCGCGCCCGGTCTGCATGACGCTCTTGAGCTGGAAGGTCTTGCCTTCACGGATGAGGTTCGCGACCGCGGAGTTCGCGATCATGATCTCGTACGCAGCGACGCGGCCGCCTCCCTTCTTCTTGCACAGCATCTGCGAGACGACGCCGCGGATGGATTCGCTGAGCATCGTCCGGATCTGCTCCTGTCGATCGGCGGGGAACTGGTCGATGATGCGGTCCACGGTGCTCGGCGCGCTCGTCGTGTGGAGCGTCCCGAAGACGAGGTGGCCGGTCTCCGCGGTCTCGATCGCGATCGCGATCGTCTCGAGGTCGCGCATCTCGCCGACGAGCACGATGTCGGGGTCCTCGCGCAGGGCCGCGCGGAGTGCCGACTTGAAGCCCTTGGTGTGCACGTGGACCTCGCGCTGGTTCACGAGGCAGTTCTTGTTCGGGTGCACGAACTCGATCGGGTCCTCGATCGTGATGATGTGGTCCGAGCGGCGTTCGTTGATGACGTCGATCAGCGTCGCGAGCGTGGTCGACTTGCCCGAGCCCGTCGGGCCGGTGACGAGCACGAGCCCCATCGAGAGGTAACAGAGGTCGAGGACCTTGGGCGGAATGCCGAGCTTCTCGGGGCTGAGGATCGCGAACGGGATCTGGCGCGCAACCATGCCGATTCCCTTGCGGTCCATGAAGTAGTTCATGCGGAACCGCGCCAGGCCCTCGATCGTGTGGGCGAAGTCGGTGTCGTTGGTCTCCTGGAACTCGGCCTTGTTCCGGTCAGGCAGGATCTCGAAGAGGAGCTCGCGCAGCTCGCGGTCGCCGATCGGGCCGCGGCGGAAGAGGTACTGCATCTCGCCGTGGCGGCGGACCATGGGCAGCACGTCGGAGGAGAGGTGGAGATCGCTGGCGCTCACCGCGATCATCATCCGCAGGTAGTGGTTCAGCCTCGGCTCGCCGGCGACGGCTTCGACCTTCTGTCCGGCCTCCTCGACGGCGTACTTCTTGTCCTCTCTCGGCGGTGCGACGACGGGCGGGGGCGAGGGCGCGGCGGCCGCGGCAGGCGCGGGGGCAGGCGCGGCGGGAGCGGGACCTGCGGGCCGGCCGAGCGGCGTGGCTGGCGCGGGCCTCGCCGGCTCGGGCTTGACCGCCGCCGCGGGCTCGGGCTTGAGCGCGATCGGCTCCACCTTGGCAGGCTCAGGGCGTGCCGGCGCCTTCGGGCTCACCACCTCCACCGCCGGTCCGCCGTCGTCGGGCGTCACCCGCACGCGCCACTGCTGTGGCGAGGGCGTCGAGACCTCGACGTTCACGACGACACCGCCGTCCGTCACGTGCGTGAAGGAGGTCGAGCGCGCCCGACGGAGCTCATCGGCCGCGGCAGGCGGCAAGGCCTCCTGCACGAGCTGCACGACCTGCATGTGGTCGATCGGCTGCGCGGAGGCGCGGTCCGTACCGTCCGAGAAGCGGAAACGAACGACCTCGTTGGACCCGAGCGCGAGCTCGCGCGCGTTCTGGCGCACCAGATGCTGAACGTAGAAGTCGAGGCGGAGCATGGGTGTGAGAGGGTATCGGGAAGCTGCACGGCTCGGGAAGAAGGAAAGGTCCTCCGTGTTAGAACGCGGGCATGTCGGGCCAAGACTCCTCGGGCCGCGGAGGCGGGAACTCGCAGAGCTCCTCGTGGAGCTCGCTTCGGAGCGCGCCGTCCGAGCTCGCCGTCGCCAACCGCCCGCTCCTCTCGCGCGGCCTCTTCCTGCTCCTGGGTCTGCTGGCCATCGGCATCGGCCTCTACGAGCTCCGCGGCGTGCTCACGCCGATCTTCACCGCGCTGGGCATCGCCTACCTCTTGGACCCGGTCGTCGACCGCTTCGAGGCCCGCCGCATCCCGCGCGGCGTCGGGATCACCATCGTCCTCACGTTCCTCGCGCTGGCGGTAACCCTCTTCTCGCTGCTCGTCCTGCCAGGCGTGATCCGCGAGGTCTCGCAATTCGTCTCGGACCTGCCCGACGAGCTCTCCGACCTCGTCCGCCAGCTCGAGCCCGTGCTCGCACGCTACGACGTGCCGGTCCCGCACAGCCTCGACGAAGCGCTCGAGCAGCTCGAGATGGATCCCGCCACCATCGCATCGCACGCGGCTCAGCCGGTCGAGGCCGTGCTCCGGGGAGTCCTCGGCGGCACGGCCTCCGCCCTCGGGGTCATGGCGAGCGCGCTGATCGTACCCGTCCTCGCGTTCTACCTCCTCTACGACTTCGACCGAATGGTGCAGGGCGCGCGGGAGCTCGTGCCGCTGCGGATCCGCCCACAGGTCGTCGAGGTCGCCTCCGAGATCGACCAGATGCTCGGACAGTTCGTGCGCGGTCAGCTGCTCGTGATGATCGCGATGGCCGTGCTCTACGGCATCGCCTACTCGCTCGTGGGCGTCCGCCTCGCGGTCCCGATCGCCCTCATCGCGGGCCTCCTCGCGTTCATCCCGTACGTCGGCAGCGGCAGCGCGCTCGCCATGGGTCTGCTCATGTGCGTCGTCGATTGGGACGGCTGGCTCAAGCCGGTGCTCGTCGTGGTCGCTTACGGGGTCTGCCAGTTCCTCGAGGGGTTCGTCATCGTGCCGCGCGTCGTCGGAGACAAGGTCGGGCTGCCGGCCGTGTGGGTGCTCGTCGCGCTGATGATCGGAGGGGAGGTCTTCGGGTTCCTCGGCGTCCTGCTCGCCGTGCCCACGGCCGCCGTGGTGAAGATCTTCGTCATGCGGGGCCTCGGCTGGTACCGCAAGAGCCACTTCTACCTCGGCGGCGATGCGCCTCTGCTCGACGCGGCCGCGCCCGGTGTGTCCATGCTCGAGGTGCGGTACCGCGAGAGCCCTGACGACCTCGGCCGTGATTCGCCTTCGCACGACGCGGTTGCACCCGGGGCGCCTGCGGCGTCCGCGCCTGCGGCGTCCGCGCCTGCTCCGCACGCGGCCGACGCGGCCTCGCCCGATGCGAACGACCTCGCCACGACGGCGCGCGAGCGCGAGGAGAGCGCGCCGCCCACGGAGAGCCCCGCGACGGGGCTCGTTGCCGACGAAGGCCCCCGTACGGAGCGCTCCGATGCGTGAGCGGCGCGAGCAGGTCGTCGTGCTCACCACACGCACCGACGCCGGCACTCGGGCGATCGCGGGCGCCCTCGCGGATCGCCTCGAGACCGGGGCCACGGGCAAGCCGATCGCGATCCCCATCGATGCCGAGAGAGCGCGCGCCTCCGACCTCGACACCGCGGACGTCGTCCTCGCGCTCGATCCCCTCGCGCTCGAGAGGGCCCGAGACGCGAACGTGGGCTTGCGGCTCGCGTTGTGGACCGGCCTGGGCGACGCATGGCCGGGCACGGTCGAGGGCGCCCATGCGGTGCTCTTGCCGCACGAGTCGTCGGTCGCGCTCGCGCTGGCCCGCGGAGCGCGGCGGGCAGACGTCGCAGTCGTCGGGCCCATCGCCCCCGAGGGATTCGGTGCCGCGGTCGAGCGCACCGCCGCGCTGGCCGAGCTCCTACGCGGGGCCCGCGATGTCCCTCGAGACGCCCAGGTCCTCGTGATCCCATTCGCGACCCTCTCGGCCGCCGATCTGTCAGCGACCCTCACGCAGCTCGCGCTCGTGAAGCACGCCTTGCTCGTGGTCTTCGACGTGGAGGACGATCTAGACTCAGCCAGGAGCATCC
>JBKDQC010000075.1:0-4861 GCA_046342295.1 Deltaproteobacteria bacterium
GCTCCGCCGAGCACCGCGTCGTCGATCTCGCAGCTGGGATGATCGGCGCACTCGCAGCGCGACGGACTGCAGCCCGGAGCACAGCCCGCAATTCGTTCGACCACTCGATCCCAGATGATGAGGTCGCGATCGGGCACGCACGACAGGTTCAGCTCGATCGGCTCGCGCTCGCGCGGGAGACGCCGCGTCTCGCTGGCGACTGCCACGATCCTGCACTGCTGTTCGTCGAGGCTGATCGACCAGAAGCACTGTGGGCCGCTCGGGACGACAGCGTCGACGCTGATCGGCTGGTCGCCGAGCCCCTGCGCGACGACCACGCCGGGCAGCGGGCTGCACTCGCCTTCTGTGATCGCCCAGAGGAGGCTCGGTGGGTGGCCAGCAGCATCGAGCTCTGACGAAACGCCAGCGTCACCATCGGCCTCGCAGGCAGGCACCGGGCCCAAGCGAAACAGCACCTCCGTCGTGCACGCGCTCAGCAGCGCTGCCAGCCCCACGGCGAGGTAGCCGACGTCAGCCCGCATCTCGCACCCCCCCCCGCGTCCCGGCGGCCACCGTCGCGCGTGCCAGTGTCCCTGCCTCCATCATCCGCACTGGCGGCATCCTCCACACTGGCGGCATCGCCCGACTCTGCATCGGCGGCGACTCCCACCGCGTCCGGGATGTCACCATCGAGCTGCACGCGGGCGTCGTGCGACAGGTCTGCCGCGGAGCCGTCGGGCCTGCGCGTGTCGCGGACGGCCGCGTCGGTGTTCGCCGCGTCCACGCCCGCGTCCGGGTCGCGAACGAGTGCGTCGAGTCCCACATCGCCGGCGCAGGTGGACTCGTCCACCGTTCCCTCGGGGCAGCGCACGCAACCGCTCGCGATCACGGGCTGACCGCATGCCACGACGCATCGCGAGCCGCACGCTATGGTGGGTGCGCACGAGCAGGTCCCGAGCGCCACCACCAGCCACGAGAACGGGCCCGCTGCTCGCCGTGCGCTGCGAAGAAGCACGTCGCGACCCTATCACGAAGCATGCCTGAGACTGTCCCGCCGATGGCGCCGCGACGGCCGTGGATCGATGGCCGACGCCCCCGGAGATCCGTGGACGGTTCGCGACAGGTGCGGACGAGGCGCGACATGTGAGAGGCTCTTTCGAGGGATGACGAGCGAGCTGTCGACACCGACCGTGCCCGATACCGAACGGTCGGCCCAGATCGCGATCGAGCGGTTCGGCCGCTACGAGCTCGCCGTGGAGCTGGCCAGCGGGGGGATGGCGACGGTCTACCTCGCGCGGAGCACCGGACCCGACGGGTTCTTCCATCTGTGCGCCGTGAAGCGCATCCATCCGCACCTGGCGAAGCAGCAGGCGTTCGTCGACATGTTCCTCGACGAGGCACGGATCGCCGCGCGCATCGATCATCCGAACGTCTGCCAAGTGTACGACTTCGGACGCCAGGACGGTGGCTCGTTCATCGCGATGGAGTACCTGGCGGGCGAGACGCTGGCGCGTGTGATGGGCGCCGTTCTTCGCGATCCGCAGCAACGCGCAGCCGTTCGGACGACGTCCCTGTTCGCTACGATCGTCGCGGAAGCGAGCGAAGGACTCCACGCGGCGCACGAGCTCAAGGACGTCGCCGGTGAGCCGCTGCACGTCGTCCACCGCGACATCTCGCCGCAGAACCTCTTCGTCACGTACGACGGCGCCGTGAAGGTCGTCGACTTCGGGATCGCAAGCGCACGCGACAAGGTGCACGAGACCGATACCGGGGAGGTGAAGGGCAAGTTCGCGTACATGGCGCCCGAGCAGATGATCGCCGGTCGTCTCGACCGCCGCGCGGACGTCTGGGCCCTCGGGGTGGTCCTGTGGGAGATGCTGGCTCAGAAGCGACTGTTCCGGCGCGATACGCAGGCCGAGACGATCCACGCCGTGCAGCGCGCGACGATTCCTCCGCCGTCCAGCGTGCTACCCGGGATTCCGAAGGTGTTCGACGAGATCACGCTCCGCGCTCTGCAGAGGAACGTGGAGGAGCGCACGCCATCTGCGCGAGCGCTCGCGCGCGAGCTCACCGCCGCCATCCGTGCGGTTGGCGAGCCGGTCGACCGGTCCATTCTCTCGGATTGGATGGACGCCCTCGTCCCCGATGGCCGCGCACGCCGCGCACAGCTCACCGCGCTCGCAGCGTCGGGCGCGAACGCGGCTCCACTTCTGGTGGACGCCCCGACTCCCACCCAGAACGCACCCCAGCCGGAGCCGGCCAGCGTCGCTACGCGTCTCGCTCGCCCGGGCGGGGGGGCATCCGCAACGCCCACCGAGACCCCACGCCGATTCGGCCCGGGTGCCGCTCTGGCAGCTCTTCTGATCCTTGGATCGATCGGCACCTGGTGGGCCATTCAGCCACCGACATCGCAAGGCCGATCGCCGCAGCGCGTGCCTTCGACCCCTCCTGCTCTGCCGGTCGCTCCGCTGGAGCCAGCGCCAGCGGCGCCGACGCTTCCGGCAGTCGAGCCACCGCCCGATCGAGCAGAGCCACCCGTCAACGTCACGTCACCTGTCGTCGAGCGTTCGAGGATCGAGCGTGCGCACCGACGACCGACGCCTCAGCGGCCGGAGCCCGTGGCACCGATCGTCGTCGACAACGCCGGCGGTGCTGGCGAAGGCTGTCTCATGATCGCGGCCGAGATCTCGGTGCGGGTCGATGAGGGTGCCCTGGTCGAGGGCCCGCGCCGCTGTCTACGGGTGAGCACGGGACCGCACCACGTTGCTGTGCTCGGCGCCGACGGAGCCACGCCTCTCGACTCTCGAACGGTGACCGTCGCGTCTGGCGCGTCTGTGGCGGTGCGTGCCCCCTAGAGCACCGATCCGTTTGATTCCTCCAGGAATCAAGCCGATTCGGGGCTCCTGGGGGAGTGGGACCCCGACGAATTCGCTTCGTCGGGGCGAGGGAACACGCGTCCCCTGGGAAACGCTGCTTGGAGCGGCGATTCGAATGAATCGGTGCTCTTGCGCACGTACGAGCCGTCGCCTCAGCGCGAGAGCCCGTGCTTCTTCAGAAGCCGATGCACGTACGTGCGATCGAGCCCGATGGCATCGGCCACCGCGCTGACGTTGTGTCCCTTCCGTTCGATCCATCCAGCGAGATAGCCGCGCTCGAGGTGATCGTTCCAGCGCTCGCGGACGTCCTTGAACGGCTCGTCCAGCGGCACCGGCGGCAGACCCGCGGGTGCCTGCGTGCCCGGGATCATGCGGAGCGCCTCGTCGGCGCCGAGCGCAACGGCCCGCTCGACGAAGCTACGCAGCTCGCGGACGTTGCCCAACCACGGACGCCCGTCGATCTCGCGCAGCGTCGTGGCGTCCAGAGCGCGCTCCCCGAGGAAGTGCTGAGCGAGCGCCGCGATGTCCCCGCGGCGCGCGCGCAGGGGCGGCACGGTGACGGGGAGAACCGCGAGCCGAAAGTAGAGGTCCTCGCGGAAGGAGCCTCCGGCGACCATGCGTGCGAGGTCGCGATGTGTCGCCGCGAGCACTCGAACGTCAACGCCTCGGTAGTCGGACTCGCCCACGCGTCGTACCGTGCGCGACTCCAGAAAGCGCAGGAGCTTCGGCTGCATAGAGAGCGGTAGCTCGCCGATCTCGTCGAGGAACAGCGTGCCTCCCGCGGCGGCCTGGACGGCACCTTCGCGTGCGCGATCCGCGCCGGTGAAAGCTCCTCGCGCGTGGCCGAAGAGCTCCGACTCGAAGAGCGCCTCGGGAACTGCCGCACAGTCGAACACGACGAAGGGCCCGCGAGCGCGCGACGAGTGCTCGTGGATCGCGCGCGCGACGAGGTCCTTGCCGGTCCCCGTCTCGCCGGTGACGAGCGCAGTCGCCTCGCTCTTCGCGAACTTCGAGAGCCGCTCGAAGAGCTCTCGCATCGGGGTGCTCCGACCCACGAGCGGGCCGAATCGATCGCTCGGCCACAGGGGGACGACCGTCTCGTCCGTCGCATATCGGAGCTCGAGCTCGAGCTGCCCGCAGCGGATGCGCGCGTGGTCGTGGAGCAGCGCACTACCGACGCGGACGTTCTCCACGAACGTGCCGTTCGTACTGTCGAGATCGACGACCCAGATCCCGTCCTCGCGGGGCTCGAGTCGCGCATGAAGCCGCGACACTGTCTTGTCGGTGACGCGCAGGTCCGCACCTGGCGCCGAGCCGATCGTCGTCGGGCCCTCCACCGGCTCGACACGCGACTCGCCTCCGATGCGCAACCTGGCGTCCCGTCGTGTGAGCGCAGCCGTGAGATCGCCGCGAACGCTGACCGTCGGCGCGGCTTCCTCGAAATCCGCCGGGTTCGTCATGCCCGCGCGAAGCTACCACGTGCGAACGATCGTGATGCCGCGCGGCCGACAGGACGCAGACTGCGGCCGGCTGTCCACACCCAGCCCGTCCGCCCAATGACCGCGTGCTGAGAGTCGATGGCACGAGCCCTGCTCCGTGACGCAGGCCTGGCGCCTGGCCAGCGAAAGAAGGACGACCGATGCCGCTTCGAGACGTCGAGCGTGTCACCCCGCGGCCGGCGACCCGCTGGACCTGCCTTGCCCCGGTGATGTCCCTCTGCTTCGCCGCGCTCGGGTGCGCGGCGGGGCAGGGCGCGGTGCTCGACGGTGACGTGGAGGTCGACGACGCGTCCTTCAGCACGGACGGTGCCGACGGAGTGCCCGGCGACACGGCTGATCGGCCTGACGGGCCCGAAGTCGACACCCGTGATGCCGATCTCGACGCGTCGGACGCGCGTCCGACGCCGGCGGGCTGTCCGGTGGCGTCTGGCTCCGCCTCGCTGACGGCCGGCGCGGCGGGGACCGACTGCGCTCGGGGGTCCGACGAGATGCAGACGCTCACCTCCA
>JBKDQC010000076.1:0-2821 GCA_046342295.1 Deltaproteobacteria bacterium
CGGCGACGACGGCTCGCTCGAGCCCCGCGACGACCTCGCTTGAACCGCGACCGCGGCTCCGAGACCATCGAAAGTGTGCTCGGCGGCGACAGAAGCGTTCAGATCACGACCGGGAGACCCCGTTCATACCGGCTACGGTCCCAGCAGGAGAGACCTCATGAACCCCAGGCTCCAGGCGCAGTACGGACTCAAGTTTCACCCCTTCCGCCCCGACGTCCCGATCGAGGCGCTGCACGTCACGCCCGTCGTCGATTCGTTTCTGCGTCGCGTCGAGCTTGGCGTCGCCGACGGCGGCTTCGTCGCGATCACGGGCGACCCGGGAACGGGCAAGAGCGTCGCGCTGCGGCTACTGGCGCACCGCCTGCGACGCCTGCCGAACGTGAACGTGGGCGTCGTCGAGCACCCGCAGTCGCGCACCAGCGACTTCTACCGCGAGCTCGGCGACCTCTTCGGCGTCTCGCTCCAGGCCCACAACCGCTGGGGCGGATTCAAGGCGCTGCGCCATCGATGGAGCGAGCACATCGCGCAGACGCTGATGCGTCCCGTGCTCATCATCGACGAGGCGCAGGAGGCGCAGGCCACGGTCTTCAACGAGATCCGCGTCCTGGCGAGCAAGGAGCTCGACTCGCGTCAGCTCCTCTGCGTCGTGCTTGCCGGTGACGCACGCTTGCCCGAGCGCTTCCGCGCGCCCGAGCTGATGCCGCTCGGCAGTCGCATCCGACGCCGCCTGGTCCTGGAGTACGCCTCGCGCGACGAGCTCGCCGCGTGCCTCGACCACCTGCTCGAGAGCGCCGGCAATTCCGCGCTGATGACGCAGGGGCTCAAGGACACGCTGGTCGATCACGCCGCCGGCAACTACCGCGTGCTCATGAATCTCGGCGACGAGTTGCTGGCCGTCGCTCTCGATCGCGAGATCGCGCTCCTCGACGAGGAGCTCTACTTCGAGGCCTTCGCACATGCCGCGAAGCCCAAGCCAGTACCGAAGAAGAGGCTCGCGTGAGGCGTCCCGATCCACGCCAGCTCTCTCGCGCGCGTGAGCTCGCAGAGCTCGTCATCCTCGA
This sequence comes from Deltaproteobacteria bacterium, assembly GCA_046342295.1. Taxonomy (GTDB): domain Bacteria; phylum Myxococcota_A; class Polyangia; order Polyangiales; family Sandaracinaceae; genus JAFLCL01. The sequence continues at coordinate 1,062 of JBKDQC010000076.1, forward strand.
CGCGACCCTCCAGGTACTCGCGGACGTCCTGGCGCACGAGCATCCGTGCATCGACGACCTCGCCCCCGACGATCCCCCATCCATCTTCGCGGCGCGTCGCCTCGACCATGCCGCACGAGCCCTCCGCGTCGAGCTACGCCGCTACCGCGCGTCGGTCCTCGCGCGCGATGACGGCTCGCAGACCGAGCATCCCTTCTGATCGGGAGCGCCCCTCCGTCCTCGCGATCGAATGCCCCTCAGACTTCGCGACCACGCTCACAGCGCCACTTCCGGCCGTCGCAGAACGTCCCGCACTTCCGAACCCGCACGGCGAGGCGGGCGAGCTGAAGCTCCTCCAGCTCGAGCGCTCGCAGTTCGCGTTCCTCGTCGTCGGATCGACGAACGGGACCGATGAACCTTTCGATCGCTGCGGCGATCCTTCTATCTGGCTCCGCCTTTGTTAGACCGTCATCGGTCGCCGAGAACTCCGCGGCATCGCGCTTGGCGCGCGCGTTCGATCGCTCTACGGTCATCGCGTCGGTGCTCCTTCACCGACCGCCACGCGAGCGACCTCGACGGTGTCCGCCGTCGACGTGTCGCGCTACCTCGGCGGTCTACGTCGACTCTCGGCTCCTAATCACGATCCGAGTATCAGCCGGCGTGTCGCTTCGGCTGCGCTCGCCCCCGGCGCACGTCACGGGTTCCGGTTGCCTCCAGGTCGATCAGGGATAGGCTCGGCGGCCATGAACATGTGGTGGATTGCGGGAATCGGGGCCGTTTTCGTCCTGACGCTGGTTATTGTGGCCGCGTGCGGACCTCGCGCCAGCACGCCAATGGAGAACGCTGCCGCTCAGCCTCGAGACAATGGCGAACGGCCGGGTGGGAGCGATTCCCGCGGAGGCCAGCCGCCCACGCTGAGCTTCGAGGACTTTCTCGCTCCTGTTCCGGCCAGCTCGCTGGCGGGGATGTTGGAGCAATGGCAGTGGCTACCGATCCGTGAGCTGCGTCCGACCGCGATGACTCTGATGGGGGACGTGTTCCTTATCGACCGCGACAACCGTATCTACTTCCTCGATACAAGCTTTGGCGTGCTCGAACGCGTCGCCGATTCCAACGAGCACTTCAGCCGAAGGCTGAACGACGAGGTCGGGTTCGCTCCAGCACTCTTGCGTTCCGATCTTCTCATCGAGATCCAATCGACCGGAGTGATCACCGGCTTGAGCCATGCCGGCGTCGAGCGTGGTCCCGCTAATCCTGCGCCGGGTCAGGTATGTGTCTTCGGTGTGCCGCTGATCGCAGGCGGCCGGCCCGAGGCGAGCAATGTCGTCCTCACTGACGCCGGGGTCTACATGGACATGCAGGGGCAACTCACCGCGGGTGCGAGCCGGCTCGAGCCTGGGACAGAGTTTGCGACGCGCTTCGAGAACTGGCCGGAAGTATCCCCGCCTCCTGGAGCCCAGCGCAGGCGACTCGTTCGCGCGGCGAGAGACCGCCGGTCATTCGCACTTCCCGACTGATCCACAGCGAATGTCGTTCGCCAGCTACGCGGCGCGGACGAGGCGCACCGCGAGGCCTGCGCCGATCGCGTTGACGAAATGCGGTAGCGCGCCCCCGCAACTAAGGCCGTCGATCGGCGGCACCGTACGCGTTCACGGGGTCGCGGGAAGGAGCTTGGGTGAAGGGCGACGGTGGAGCGCAGCTACAATGGTGTCTTCGAGGAAGGCGAGCGGTTGACGTTCGTGCTTCTTGAGGGTCGCGAGAACGGTCATGGCCCTTTCGGC
>JBKDQC010000077.1:0-47698 GCA_046342295.1 Deltaproteobacteria bacterium
CAATCCAAGTGCCTCATGCTCTGAGAAGCTCGCGTCGACCGAGCGCGCGCGGAGCGACCTCGAACGACAGCGAGGGCGACGCCCCCAACCCGCCGCGCGCGCGGCGGCTCCCGGAGCCCATGGGTCCATGGCCACGCGACAGATCCGACTCGCGAGCGCGCTCGCGCTCCTGTTCTTCTCTCAGACTTCCAGCGCCGCGCGCGCGCAGGGGGAGCCCCGAGATGCCGAGAGCCCAGACGCCAGGCGCGGGCCCGACACCGGAGGCGCCTCGGGCGTGGCGCCCGGGCAAGAGCCCGTACCCCAGAGTGAACCAGGATCCCTCTCCGACCCACCCTCGGAAGGAGTTCCCGAGTCGGAAGGAGAGCCCGAGTCGGACGTAGACCCCGGGTCCGAGTCGCGTTCGGCATCCGACGAAGAATCGGGTTATCGCGTCGGCGACACGACGGTCACGGGGCGCGCCGAGGAGATCTTCCACACCGGCGGCTCGACGCAGAGCGTGAACGAGGAGGTCCTCGAGCAGCTCAATTTCGATGATCCGACAGCCATCCTCGCGAGCGTGGCTGGCGTGTACGTGAGGCAGGAAGATGGCTTCGGTCTTCGACCCAACATCGGCATCCGCGGCGCCAGCGCCGAACGCTCGCGTCGCGTGACGCTGATGGAAGACGGCGTCCTCCTCGGCCCGGCCCCCTACTCCGCGCCTGCCGCGTACTACTTCCCGCTGATGACCCGGATGACCGGTGTCGACGTGTACATGGGACCCGCCGCGATCCCGTACGGCCCACACACGGTGGGCGGCGCCATCGATTTCCGCGACCGCCCCATCCCGACGCGCCACCAAGGAGGTCTCGATCTCGGGCTCGGCTCGACCTGGTTCGGCCGGTTCCACGGACACTACGGCGATTCCAACGATTGGGGAGGCTTTCTCGTCGAGGCGGTGCACCTACGCACGGACGGTTTCCGCCGACTCGACTTCGTTTCCGGTGATCCGTCGACGGGCTTCGATCGAACCGACATCGTCGCGCGGGGTGAGCTGCACGGTGATCTCACCGACGACATCTACCACCGGCTCGAGCTCGTCGCGGGGCTCGGCCTCGAGCGCTCGAACGAGACCTACCTCGGGCTCACGGACGCGGACCTCCGCGTCGACCCGTTCCGTCGCTATGGCGCGACTGGGAGCGACCGCATGGACTGGTGGCGGACGCGCATCATGGCCCGCTACGAGCTCCTGTCGGACCCCGTCGACTTGCTCGTCACGGCCTACCGTCACGACTTCGATCGCACCTGGCAGCGCCTCGACGGCTTCGTCGACGGCACGAGGCTCTTCGATGTCCTCTCCGATCCGACCGACGGACGGAACGCCGTGTACTACGACGTGCTCACGGGCGTGGAGCCCGCCACCATCTCGGGACAAGCGCTGCTCCGCGTTCGGAACCAACGCGCGTTCGTCTCCCAGGGCATCCAGACGCGCGCCCGCATCCGGGCGCAGACCGACGAGGTGCGGCACGTCCTCGAAGTCGGCCTGCGCGTGCACTACGACGAGGTCGCTCGCCGCCACACGGGCAGCTCGCTGACGATCGACAGCAGCGCGCTCCTCACGACGCCCGAGCGGCTGCTGACGTGGAACCGCGCGCAGTCGCTCGCGCTCTCCGCGCACGCGGCCTACCAGCTCCGCTTCCGCGGCCTCACCGTCACTCCTGGCCTGCGCCTCGAGGCCATCCGCGGCGAGTTCCTCGATCGCCGCAGCGGCCTCTTCCAGGTCACCGAGCAAGCTCAGGTCTTGCCAGGGCTCGGCGTGACCTACGAGGTCGTCCGCGACGCCGCCCTCTTCGCAGGCGTGCACCAGGGCTACTCGCCCGTCGCGCCCGGGCAACCCGACGGCACGCGCCCCGAGCTCTCGTGGAACTACGAGATCGGCGCGCGCTACGGGCGCGTCGATCAGCCCTCGCACGGACAGCTCGCGTTCTTCTTGTCGGACTACGAGAACATCACCGGCGAGTGCTCCGGGGCCGGAGGTTGCCCCGAGGCCCTCGTCGACCGGATGTTCAACGGCGATCGCGCCACGATCCTCGGCGTGGAGGCCGAGGGCACCCACACCTTCACGATCGACGAGGCGCGCGTGCCCGTGCGAGGCAACTACACCTACACGTGGACGCGAATGGCCACGGCGTTCGTCTCCGAGAGCCCGCAGCTCGGCGAGGTCTCCATCGGCGATCACCTCCCGTACATCCCCGAGCACCAGCTCACCGCCGGCGCGGGCTTCGAGTGGCGGATGTTGCGCGTCAACGCGCAGCTCCAGTACGTGAGCCCGATGCGCGACACCGCGTCGATCGGCCCGATTCTCCCCGGCGAAGGAACCGACGAGCAGCTCTACATCGACGCGATGGCGAGCGTGGAGGTCTTCCGGGGCATCCGCCTCTACGTGCGCGGCGAGAACCTCACGAACAGCACCCCGATCGTGGCACGCCGTCCGTTCGGCGCGAGGACGGGGCGCCCCTTGCTCGTGCAGGGTGGGCTCGAGGCGAGCTTCTGATCTTGAGGCCCGCGCTGGCCCGGGCTCACATCGAGACGGAGTGGGCGAGCGCTGGACGCGGCTCGTACTTGTCGAGCCAGTCGCGCACGAGCGGCCAGACGGTGCTGGTCGCTTCGCGGCCCATGATCAAATCGATGTGGCCGAAGGGGAACGCTCGGTAGGTCTTGTCGCTCGAGCGCGAGGCCTCGAACGCGGGGCGAACGGACTCGGGCGGCGCGAGGTGATCCTCGGTGCCCGCGACCACGAGCAAGGGGCGGTCGAGCATCTCGAAGGCCGTGCCGTAGTCGGTCATGCCATCGAGGCTCTTCCAGCCCTCGGCACGGCCGGCCTTGAAGATGTCGAGGGCGATCGCCAGGGTCGTGTGCTCGAACGACTTCTTCAGGTACTCGGAGAGCACGTCGCGCTCCATGCCGCCGGGGACCCAGCCACGCACCGGCATCGGAAGGGCGCTCGAGTCCCAGAGGGCCGCCCGCTTGTGCAGATGGCGCCCGATCATGCGCACGGGCAGCGCAGGGTTGGCATCGAAGAGGCCGGTGAAGCCGACGAGCGCTGCCAACTCTCGGAGAGCGAGAAGGAGCGCCGAGCCCTGGCCGAAGCGGTATGGCGAGCCGATGGTGACCAGACCGCGCACGTAGGAACGGAGCGCGCTGCCCGCGACGCTGTAGCTGATGAGGCCCCCCATCGAATGGCCGACGAGGAAGAGCTGCTCTCGTCCCGAGAGCGAGAGCGCCTCTCGGACGAACGCCGGCACGTCCTCCTGGATGTACTCGTCGAGCACGCGCGGCATCGGCGCCCCGAACTTGCGCGAGCGCCCATGGCCGCGGAGATCGACGTTGAAGACATCCCAGCCCTCGGCGGCGAGGAAGTTCGCGAACGAGCGGCGGCTCGAATGCCACGTGTAGCGGTTCTGGCCGAAGCCGTGCACGAGCATCACCGCTCCACGAAGCGCCCCGTGCGCGAGGCGCTTGCGCACCATGCCGAGCGGGTGGGGGCCCGCCGTCATGATCACGTCCTTGACGAAGAGTGCGCGCTGGCTCTGGTCGATCGTCTGCTCGACGATCTCGGTTCGAAGAATCATGGGTGGCCGTGTCTCGAGTCTCCCGCCCGAGCACGACGATACGCGATCTTCGCCGCGACCGCCCCCCGCGCGATGGCTGCGACGACGCCCCGGAGCCGCGGCGGTGCCGGCGACCGACGATCGCGGCCGCGGCGGCGGTCGCGGGCGGGCTCGACGATGAACAGCGTTCATGGATGACATGAGCCACATGAGCGAGACGAGGATCGATTCGCGACGCAGTGTTGGGTGGTGACCGCGCAATCGACAGCGGTCGAGGAGAAGGAACATGACCCCCCGCACTTTCGTGATGTGTCTCGTGGCGCTCTTCACCGTCGCTTGCGGCAGCGCGACGCCCACGCCCGCAGGCAGCGCGGACGCCGCCGCCAGGGCACCGACGGCGCCCAGCATCGCAGGCCGATGGGTCTCCGACTGCACGCCAAGCCCGCAAGCGGACGGAACCACGCAGTACTTCCGGCTCGACTTCGACATCGAGGCGGCAGACTGGGCCGTCGACTACACGGTGCACGGCGACGCCGCGTGCACGGTCCCGCTGGTGACGGTGCACATCGAGGGGCCGTACACCTTCGAGCGTCCGAGCGACGCCGTGGCAGGCGCATGGGAGGCGCGCTTCGGGTTCACCCGCAAGACGATCCGTCCCGAGGTCGATGGCCTCCGCGACTTCCTGAACTCACTCGAGGGCTGCGGTACCGCCGACTTCGCGACGGGTGTGGCACAGGACGTCTTCGCGAGCGGCTGCCCGGGCTTCGGGCAGTACCCGCAGGCCCTCTGCGAGGCCGACTACGACCTCGTACGCGTCGAGGGCGACTCGCTCGTCTTCGGTGCGCGCCCCGCGGACAACAACATGTGCGCCGCCGATCGCCGCCCGAGCGCCATGAGCCCCGTGGTGAACCGCCGCCGGTGAACGAGGCCACGCGCGTCGCGGACCGGTCGGGCCCCGGGTTCGCGACGACGCGACCTCGCTCTGCGTCATCGTGCGATTCCGACCGGAGGGAGCCGACGTGGAAGCGGATCGTCAGGTCGCGGGCGGCCTTGGTACACTCGAGCCCGTGGCGCGCGAGAAGCAAGGTGGCACGAGATCTGGCTGGCCCGCGGTGGATCTCAACGCCCTCCGCGTGCTCGATGCGCTCCTCGAGACCGAGAGCACCGTGCAGGCCGCGCGACACCTCGGGCTGACGCAGAGCGCCGTCAGCCACGCGCTCGGTCGCTTGCGAGCGATGTTCGATGACCCGCTGTTCGTGAGGGTCGGTCGACGGCTCGTGCCGACCGAGCGCGCGCGGGAGCTGAGCGGTGCGCTCGAGGAGACGCGCGGAGCGGTCGAGCGCGTGTTCGGAGCGGCCGCGGGGCCTGCGCCCGCGTCGCTGCGCAAGACGTTCCGACTCGCCTGCGCGGACTACGCAGAGCTCGTCATCTTGCCGGCGCTGCTCGAGACCCTCGCGCGCGAGGCCCCCGGCGTGGACCTGGTGACCTACGCCGCCGGCGACGCGCTCGAGGAGGATCTCCAGCACGGTCGCGCAGATCTGGGCCTCGGTGCGCGCTTCGACGAGCGCGCTGGCCTCGTCTACCGCGCGCTCTTCCACGACGGCTTCGTGTGCGTGCGTCGATCGGGCGCTCCGAGACTCACCCTCCAGCGATACCTCGCAGACCGCCACGTCCTCGTGTCCCCGCGGGGCCTGCCAGGGGGGATCATCGACGATGTTCTCGCCGCGCTCGGACACACGCGCCGTGTCGTGCTGCGGACGCCGAGCTTCCAGACGGCGCTGTCGATCGTGGCGCGCACGTCGTTGATCGCGACCGTGCCGAAGGCCTTCGCCGAGAGCTTCGCCAGCCAGACGCAGGTCGCGGTCTCGGCGCTCCCCTTCGACGCGCCCGCACTACGCTTCGGGCTCATCTTCGCAGCGACGCGCAAGGACGACCCGAGCCACCGCTGGTTTCGCGAGCGCGTCGCGTCGCTGCTCACCCAACCGAGGGGCAAGCACGGGTGAAATGCGGAAATCCGAGGGCCCTCGGTGTCGGGCACAGGTCAGATGCCGAGCGCACCGAGCTTCGCGCGGGTGCGAGGCGCGGGAGTGTCGCTCCGATCGTGCGACGGCCTTGACGCCCAACGACGTCCGGCGTATGTGCTCGCCCCTCGTTGCCGCGCGGAAGTGGCGGAATTGGCAGACGCACTGGATTCAGGTTCCAGCGCTCGAAAGGGCGTGCGGGTTCAAGTCCCGCCTTCCGCAGAGTGAATGAAGACGGGGCGTTGCGAGTGACATCGCAGCGCCCCGTGTTCAATTCCGGCCCCCCCCTCCACACCACTATCCCACCACTATCGCGCGGGGGAGCTCCGTGGAGGGCGATCAGCGCCTCGCCGGGCTCGTCGTCGGAGCTCGAAGTGCCCCTCGGCGCGACCGCCGCGAGCACCTCGCGCGCCGCGCGCTGCCGGGGCTTGGCGTAGATCGCCGTCGTCGTCAGGTGCTTGTGGCCGAGCAGGAACGCGACGCCGACCAGGTTGTCGCTCCGCGATGCGAGGTGCGTCGCGCGCGCATGACGAAGCGCGTGGTTGGACAGGCGTCGCGTGCGCTCGACGCTGAAGCCCGCCTCGCGCGCAGCACGACGCAGCCGCGCGCGCAGATCGTGCTCGCCGAAGACGAGCCCACGACGCGGCGCGACCTCGTCGAGGATCTGTCGCGCCCGCACCGAGAGCGGCAGCTCGCGCCCGAAGCGCGCCTTGTCGATCTCGTTGCGGATCGAGAGCGTCGCGCGCCCGTGCTCGTAGTCCTCGGGCACGCTGATGCGAGCGAGCGTGCCCGTGCGCAGCCCCGTCTCCCACATCAGCTCGAAGAACGCGCGCGGCTGCGTGCCACCATCCGAGAGCCCAGCCGGCAGGCTGACTCGCGAGAGCTCCGCGGCGGTGACCCGGCCACCCTCGAGCACACGAAGCGCCGACACGAGCGCCGCCGTCCACCCGGGCTCACGCAGCACCTCTTCGTAGCCGCCTGGCAGCGCGTCCGCGCGCACGATCCGTGCGACCGTCGCGCGCGACCACCCCGCGGGCTCGACCACCTTTCCTGCGCGACGCAGCCCCACTTCCGCGAGCACGTCCTCGAGCTCGGCAGGCGTCCACATCTCGACGCGGATGAACGGCGTCGCGAACGACAGCTCGCGACGCGCGAGCGTCCCGTTCACCGACGACGGCGTGAGGATCGCGATCGGCGCGGTCGGATCACCGAGCCGCGCGCGCAGCGACACGATGGCGGAAGCGAGCGCGGGGCCGAGCACGGCGGGTTCCGTCTTGGCCGCGGTCGTTGAAGAAGCAGACACCCCGGCTTGCATCGAGCACCCTCCCGGCGACGCAAGCGTCGCGCAACGAGCTCACGATCAGCAAGACGCGATGCGTGCGAGACGACTGACAGACGTGGGCGATTCGCGTGAGCGAGCGAGACTGCGTAGATGAGCAGTCCCGCTGCCGCGTACTGCGCACGGGCACTGGCCTCACATCACCAACGTGGCGGCAGAACCAGTACCTTCACCCGATGACGCTGGCGATCGGATGGGACGTCGGGGGCTGGCTCGGTCACAAGCAGGCCGTCGCCGCGATCGCTGTGGAGGCAGATGGATCCTGGCGACACGTCGGGCAGGCGCGCGCTTTCTCGGTGAAGCAGATCTTCGCCGGCGGGGTCGAAGCGCTCGCGCGTGTCGCGTGGCCGGATGCGCCGAGCGAGGCACTCGCTGGCCGCATCGTCATCGCGATCGACGCGCCGCTCTCCTTTCCGCGCGCGTTCGAGCTGCTCGTCTCTGGCCAGACCCTGATCGAGATCGGCTGGCCCAGGGAGATCGAGAACCCGCTCGCCTACCGGGACTGCGATCGCTACGTGGCGAAGGAGCACGGCAAGAAGCCGCTCTCCGCGTCGTTCGACAAGCTCGGGAACAACGCCACGGTCGCGATGGCCCTCACACGGAGGTGGCGGGACCACGAGGGCTTCCGCGTGCTGCCGTACGACGAGCTGGGGGACGGCCGGCGGGTCGTCATCGAGACCTATCCTGCCCTCTTCAAGCGCAAGGGAGTCGTGGTGGAGCGCGCGCGTTCGCTGCTTCCCGAAGGGCTCGTGGATGGCAGCGACGAGAAGGACGCGACGATCTGCGCGCTCGTCGCGGCCGCGTACGCCAACGCGAGCGATCCGCCGCTGCCGAAGATCGTCGGGCCGGAGGCGGCAGGGTGTGACGGGTGGATCTTCGCGCCAAGCCGTGAGTGGATGGAGAGCCCGCCGGAGGACGAGCGACACAGGCAGGAGGCGATCACGCCCGGCCGTGGCGACGAGAAGCCGTAGCCCACTACGCCCGCAGATCCTCGAAGTCGGGGTGATGAGGCAGTCCCTCGAGCGCGGCCGTCACCCACCCCGGGAGCGGTCCGTGCACCTTCCGTAGGCGGCCATCGACGGTGCGCGCACAGAGGCGCGCCTCGATGTCGTCCACAGAGTTGTCGAACACGTAGACGCGGTGCGCCACCGGCAAGATCGCCGACAGGTTCGCCATCGAGCGTGCGTAGCGAGCGACGATTTTCTCGATGGGGACCGTGTGACCGCCGAGCATGACCCGCTGCGCGACGCGCGCGGCGTTGATGGTCGGGCTCGACGTCCCGACGAAGAACAGTCGCACGAAGTACCCGGCCGCTACTGCGCGGCTCACGAAGTCGAGCTTGTCGGGCGCGGAGAACACTGTTTCGAAGGCCAAGCCGGCACGCTCGCGAAGCAGGGTCTCACGTCGAGCGCTCGTCCACTCGGCCGCGGCGACGACGGCGCCAGGATCGTCCCAGCTCCCGAACCTGTCTCGCGCGATCTCGTCCGGGTTGAGGTACTCGACGCCTTCGCTCCAGTGATCGCGGCGAAGTCGCTCGGTGACGGTCGTCTTACCTGCCCCGTTCGGACCCGCGATCACGAGGAGGACCGGCCTCATGTGACCTTCGGTGCGGTCTCCGCAGGCAACACGCCGAGACGGACGCGCTCGGCCCGGATTCGCTCGAGAAGCATCGTCTCCGCGCGGATGTGGCCGGCCCGAGCGTCCACAGCCGCCCGCGCGAGGAGCTCGCGCAGATCCTCGTCGGAAGGCTCGTAGCTCGGATCGGCAAGGTTTCGCGCGGTCACGGGAGGACGGTAGCACGCACCCGCGAGATCGAGGTCGCACCGCGTCCCTCTCTTCGCTCCAACCCGCGAGTGGATGGCGAAACCGGAGGAAGACGCGCGATATGGGCCTGATGCGATTGCTCCCGGCCGTGGCGACGAGAAGCCATGGCCCCCTCGGTCACAGCTCGATCGCCCACTGTCCCGTCGAGCCGGGCGTCACGAGCGTCTCTCGGTTGAGCGCGAGCAGCAACGTGCCCAGCAGGATCAGACCACCACCCGCCGCGGTGATTCCCCAGCCGATGGGCTCGCGATCGGTACCGAGGGTGCTCTGCTCGTAGGTCGCGATGGCGGGCCCGATGGCCGCGGCGATACCGCCGAGGAGCCAGGCGGCGATGGTCGCGGGCCACATGTCGGTGCCTGGGTCACGGAGGGTCAGCGCATGGCGCACGAGCATCGTACCAACGACGTCGATCGTCGCGTCGCTCTCGCCGGACGAGCCCTGGAAGACGAGCGTCTGTGCACCGGGCGGCAGGTGCGCAGCACACGGCGTCGTCGCGCAGACCGGCTCGGTCGTACGGACGCGCTCGGTCCAGTTGTATGTGCTCGTGCGATCGGTGACGTAGGTCACGGGGAAACTTCCGCACACCGACCCGCGGCAACTGTACTCGTAGCGTGTCTCGTAGGAGTGCGTCGTGTACGAGGTCACTCGCGGGACGTCGACCATGCCCGTCACCCGACCCACGCGCGTGGGTCCGTCGAGGACGTCGACGACGACGGGGACGTCGTTGGGCGCCGCGGCCATCCTGCCGGCCGTCGTGGTGGTCGGCATGATCCGCTCGGGCATGGTGCGCGGCGGCAGGGTGCGTGTCCCGACGCAGCCGACGGTGAACGCGAGGCCGAAGAGGAGCGGGCGGCTGAGCTTCATGGGGTGCCTCTGGATGGCGGTCTGATGACCGAACGGCGCCCCTATCGGCCCCCCGCTTCCGACGTTGCGTGGCGTCTGCCGGTCGACGCACGCGGACAAGCCGACGGCTCCGCGTGCCCGGCAGCAAGACCTCTGACGTGGCCGACGGGGCGGGGACGTCCCGGCGAAGACACCGCTACCGCTCGCCGCCGTCCCCCAGGCCTCGCAGCACATCCGCCTCCGCCCGCGCGATCGTCTCCCGCGCCCACCGCAGCCACGCGCGCTGCGGAGCCGTCGATGGCAGCGCGAGAATCCGGGGCTCGAGGAGGTCGGCGAGCGTGCTCAGCCTCGCGGCCTGCTCGAGCCTCGCGATGCGCGCGGACGCGTCGCCGAGGAGCGCGTCGTGGTGCTCGGAGAGGTCGAGCTCGACGGGCTCTTCCGCGGGGACGGGGAGGTCTTCGAGGACGTCGCGCGCGCTCTCCGCGACCCGCACGCGCGGTGGAGGGCGGCTGATGATGGTGTGGCGCGTGGTCTGATCGGCGACGCGCGGCGGCAGCGGTGGGATCACGATCGTCTGGCCCGCACGCACGCGCGCCCAGTGGCCGGGGGGTGGGACTGGCACGTTGAGCTTGCGGGCGATCTTCGCGAGCGCGGTGCTCGTGATGCCGAGCTCGGCGGCGACGTGGGTCGCGGGGCTCGACCAGACGCGTCGATAGAAACCTTGTCTCGTGACGGTTCGAATCGAGGCCACTTCGAGCCCACCACTATCGACGAATTGATTGGGAACTCCTCGGTCGAAATGACGTTTTGAGCGCCTCGATTTCGCAGTGTTTTCGGGTTCGCGATCGTCTTTCAGGTTCCAGCGCTCGAAAGGGCGTGCGGGTTCAAGTCCCGCCTTCCGCAGAGTGAATGAAGACGGGGCGTTGCGAGTGACATCGCAGCGCCCCGTGTTCGTTTCGGGCTGACCGTTTTCACCAGAATCTCACCCCAGCGCGGGCCTTCAGCGCGGGGGCAGAAGAGAGTGGTCCGGGAAGTTTCCGTAGAGTCGCTCGTCGTCGCCCTGGGGCCCGACCGTCACGGCCCGCACGAGGAGGTCGCCACCGACGAAGCAGCCCTTCCAGCTCTCCCCGATACCGCCGAAGACTTCTTCGCGGTCCCCGCGGCTGCGTGGCTTGTTGATGCCCACTTTGAACGCGCGCAGCTGGGGTGCGACACGGCGGCCGAACTCGTGGTCGTCTGTCGCGACGCTCGCCACGAGCGCGCCATTGCTGACGTTCATCGCCGCGAGGAACTCCGACTCGGTGTCCACGCACACGATGGAGTCGAGCGGCCCAAACGGCTCGGCGTGGTGCAGCGACCACCTCGCGGAGGGCTCGAGGACGGCGGCGGGCGCCACGTACGCCGAGGTGTCCTGCGCCTGGAGGAAGCGCCCATCACCGATCGAACCGACGTGGACCGGAAGGGCCCGACCTGCGAGCGCTTCTTCGAGCTGCGCCTGGAGGTCGGCCGCCTTGTTCGCCGAGATCACGGGGCCGAAGTCGAGCTCGGGCAGCGGATCTTCCGCCTTCTCGACCGCGAGCGGGTGGCCGAAGCGCAGGCTCTTCACCATCGGCAGGTACATGTCGAGGAAGCGAGGCAGGAGGCGGCGCTGGACGATGTAGCGCGGATAGGCGGTGCACCGCTGCTTGCCGTACTCGAAGCCCTTGCGCAGGTGTTTCTCGAGCGCGCTCCACTGGGAGAAATCCCAGATGCCCCAGGCATTGAGACCCTCCTGCTCGAGCATGTGGCGTCGGTTCGTATCTGCGAGAGCCGTCGCCGCCGCCCGCCCATTCGCGCGCCCGCCGACGAACGCGAGCGCACCGAGCGAAGAACTGCGGATGAGCGAGTCACTGAGCTTGCTACCCACGCCCGACACCAGCGTGACGGGCAGACCCGCGCGGTGCATGAACGCATGCGCGAGCGTCAGGGCGTGGAAGCCGCCCTGGCTCGGCGTCTTGGCGACGACGGCATTGCCCGCGAGCACCTGCACCAGCTCCGCGTGGACCTGGACGCTCATCGGGTAGTTCCAGCTCGCGATGTTCGAGACCGGCCCCGGCAGCGGAGACCGCTGCTCGCTCGAACCAACCGCGAGCTGTCGCTCGATCTCCTCGACGTACCAGCGCACCCCGTCGATGCAGCGATCGACGTCGTTGCACGCGAGCCGCCAGGGCTTGCCGATCTCCCAGACGAGGAGCAGCGCGAGCAGCTCGCGGTGCGTGGTCATCTCGTCGAGCGCCGCCGTCACGCGGGCTTTGCGCTCGTCGAGGGAGACCTTGCGCCAACGCGCATGCTGTTCCGTCGCGGCCCCGACTGCGAGCACCGCGTCATCGTGCTCGATGCGGGGCGGACCCTGGATCCGCGTCGCGTCGACGGGCGAGACGTGGTGTCCCGGCGTCCCGATTCGACGCCAGTCTCCTCGGACGAGGTTGAGGATTCGATCCGGATCGAAGGCCTCGGGCGCGACCTTGTTGCACCGCTCGTAGGTCTCGGACCACGAGGTACCAGGCTTCAGGATCAGCTCACTCATCGGGCCTCCGCCGTCGATGGGACTCTCCACCGAGCGCGACGCGAGTTATCAGACCGCTCGGGTGATCTGACCAGCCCCTCCGCGATGAAATCTCCGCTCCGGACCACGCGCGGCGCCGGGAGCTGGCGACGGGGCCCCCGTCTGTCGGCCAGAGGTCCCTCCGCTGGATCCGCGGAGGGATTTCACGTCAGAACACGGCGTGTTCCCTCCGCTCGTCGGGCACCTCTCCGCGCACCGCCGCTCGGATGTGCTCGCGAAACGTCTCCTCACCGTGCGAAGGCGTCGCGTCCGCGTCGTACCGTCCTCGGGTCTCGTCCCAGACCAGCATCGACTCGGTGGCATAGTATCGCCCGATCTTCGCGAGTTCGGCCGTGTCACGCAGACCGCGAGCGAACAGCCCGGCGAACGACAGTGCCCCGATCACCCCGTCGAGCGCAGCCACCGGGACGTGCCGGAACTTCGGTCGCCGCTCGCAGAGCTCGAAGATCAGCTCCCCCTGCTCGCGCGGCGTGAGCGCGGGACCCGGGCCCCCGATCGGAAGGACCTTGTCGAAGCGCTCGGGCCGCTCGAGACATCCCGCGACGAAGTCCGCGAGGTCCTCGGCGCCGATGGGCTTGGAGGCCGTGAGCCGACCGTCACCGAAGACGAGGAACGGCTCACCGCGGCGAACCCTCCCGAGCTGACCCGAAAGGGACTTGAAGAACGCCGTGGGCCGCACGATCGAGTGGCGTAGGCCCGACTCGATGAGCGTGCGCTCGACCGAGAGCTTGGCGTGCTGGAACGCGAGCCTCGGCCGCTGTACGCAGATCGCCGAGACGAGCACGACGTGCGGCCCCGTCGCGCGCGAGGCCTCGATCAACGCGAGGTGCGCATCTCGATCGACCCGGGCGGCATCCTCGGGCGTGCCCGTGCGGCTCGCGAGCGCGGAGACGACCGCGTCGAATTCCGCCACCGAGAAGGTCCTCCAGAACCCGGCCTCGGTGACGTCCCCTCGCCGGACGTGCACGCCCGCGAGTCGCGCGCGGGGGTCGGCGGCCTCCGGCCCGAGCGTTCGGACGATGCACGTCACCTCGTGTCCCGCGCGCGACAGCGCCGAGGTCAATCGCTGCCCGACGTAGCCCGTCGCGCCGAGCAAGAGCACGCGCACGTCCGCCCCTCAGCCGTCGACCCGCATCCGATACCCGGTGCAGAGCTTCACCCAAGATCTGCGGAGCCGCCGCCCGGACAGCGTCTCGTGGACGACCACGGTGCGCTCGCCCGCGAGCTCGGCCTGCCAGACCTCGCGCGCGTAGAACGGGCCGTCCTCGAGCGACCGCAGCCGGCTCGGACGCGCACCGTCCGTCGCGACGTGCCGCGGGATGCCCCACGAAGTGAGGCCCATCGACGAACGGACGAGGCCCTCGAGCGGCGAGCACGCACCGTCTCGGGCCACACGCAGGGCCCGGTGCGCTCGAGAGCCATCCGCCAACGTGGCGTCGTACGTGATGATGGCGCCGTCGCGAACACGCCCCCGCGACCAGCACCAGTGATCGAAGGAGCGATCGAGTGGGCTGAGCCCGAGGTTCGCGTCGAGGTAGCCGTGGGCAGCGAAGCGCAGCCCGGGCTCGGCGAGATCGACCTCGACCCAGCCCCGCGGGGCGATCGGCCACCAGCGGTGCTCGCGCGCGGCGTCGAGGAAGAGCGGCTCGGCGCAGACCGTGTCGGGGTGGAAGACCACGCGGCCGCGCACGGGCCGACGGAATCCGGCCAGCGGTGTCGTGCGTTCGTCGAGGGTGACGACGAGCCGCCCGGACTCCCATTCCATCGCGCTCGGCCCCAGCTCCAGGCGACCGGGACGCGCCGTCCCCGAACGCTGCGGTCGCTCGGCCAGCGCCCATGCGCTCTCCCGGCGGCCTCGCCCGTAGACAGCCACGTTCATCGACGTGTAGCGCCACGGCTCCGCGACCGCGCCCCGCGACCTGGCCCGTGCGTAGGCAGGCGAGAAGGGGTTGCCCACCATCGCGATGATCACGATCCCGAGGCTGCCGTCGTCGGTCAGCGCATCGAGGTAGTGCCAGCGATAGCCGCCGTACGGCACCGGCTCGTCGAAGCGCGGGCCCGCGTGGGGCGCGGAGTCCAGCGACTCGCCGCGAGGCCCACGCGACCCGTCACGTGGCCCGGGCGACGCGTCGGGTTGCTTGGGGGACTCCCCGAACAGCCTCGGCGATTCGTCGCCCGGCGCGTCGTGGGGGCCGCTCACGCGCCGCCACCAACCTCGCGGAGGGCCGTGGTCATCGGAGTGTCGTCACTGCGGAGCCGCGGGAGCCGCAGGCGCCGCACCGGGCGCGGCCGCCGCCAGCGCTGCCCAGCTCAGGCAGTGCCCGTTGGGCTGCACGGGTCCCGAGAAGAGCGAGCACCCTCCGCACTCGCCGAACGCGCCGGCCTGGAACTGCGCGCAGTTCGAGCAGTGACGGCTCGAGTCCTCCGAGGCGGGGCGGTACTGGAGCGCCTGGCGCAGCTGCTGGGACTGTGCGTCCACCGTGGAGTCGCAGCTCGGACCGCCACCTCCACCGCCGCCACCGCCGCCACCGCCACCACCGCCGCCACCGCCACTTTCGGAGGAACCACAGGCGGCGAGGGGGAGGGCTCCGAGCGCGACGAGGCTGCCCAGGACCTGGAGCGATACACGACGACCGATCGTTTTCGAGGAGTTCGACATGCGGGCGAGTATCGAGTTCGTCCCTCGAATGGTCAACGGGGTGTGTATGAGGTCGTTCGGAGGCGTGTCAATTCGACTTGACACCCCTATGTGTCCTCCAGGATAGTCACCCGACCACCCTGGAGGCGTATGTCCTCGGACGTCCAATCGCTGAGCTGGCTCGGAATCGTGCGCCTGGGGCTCGTGCAGGCCTCCCTCGGCGCGATCGTCGTGCTGACCACGTCGACCTTGAACCGGGTGATGGTCGTCGAGCTCGCGCTCGCGGCCTTCGTCCCCGGTGCGCTCGTCACGGCCCACCACGCGATGCAGGCCCTGCGCCCACGCATGGGATACGGCTCCGACGTCGGGCGTCGCCGCACGCCGTGGGTGCTCGGCGGCATGGCGGCGCTCGCGGTCGGAGGGGTCGGCGCGGCGCTGTCCACCGCGGCGATGTCCGAGCACCTCGTGCTGGGGCTCGTATGCGCCGCGCTCTCGTACCTCCTCATCGGCGGTGGGGTGAGCGCGGCGGGCACTTCGTTGCTCGTGCTCATGGCGCAGCACGTGGCTCCGGCTCGCCGCGCGGCTGCCTCGACGGTGGTGTGGATGATGATGATCGCGAGCTTCGCGATCACCGCCGGCACGACCGGTCGCTGGCTCGATCCCTTCTCCTTCACTACGCTCGTGACGATCTCCGCGGTCGTCTCGACCCTCGCGTTGATCGTGACCTCCCTCGCCATGTGGGGCCTCGAGCCGAGAGGCGAAGGCTCCGCGTCCGAGACGCACGCCGCGCGACCGAGCTTCGCCCGCGCGCTCGAGCAGGTCTGGAGCGAGCCGGACGCGCGTCGCTTCACGATCTTCGTGCTCGTCTCGATGCTGTCCTACAGCGCGCAGGATCTCATCCTCGAGCCGTTCGCGGGTGCGGTCTTCGAGTGGACGCCCGGGCAGACGACGAGCCTGTCGGGCACGCAGCACGGCGGTGTGTTCGTCGGCATGTTGCTCGTCGCGCTCGTGACCTCCCGCTTCAAGAACACCCCGCTCGCGTCCATCCGGGGCTGGGTGGTCGGCGGCTGCATGGCGTCGGGGATCGCGATGATGGGCTTGTTCATCGCCGGCTTGCGCGACGGTCATGGCCTCTTCGGCGGCACCTGGCCGCTGAGCGCCAACGTCGTCGTGCTCGGCGTGGCCAACGGCGCGTTCTCGATCGCGGCGATCGCCTCGATGATGACGCTCGCGAACCAAGGCGCGCGCCGGCACGAAGGCACGCGCATGGGTGTCTTCGGTGCGGCCCAGGCGCTCGGGTTCGGCGCAGGGGGCTTCCTCGGTACGGTGGCGGTGGAGGCGGGCCGCTCGCTCCTCGGACCGGACGAGCTGGGATCGTCCTACGCGCTCGTCTTCGGACTGGAGGCGCTCGGCTTCTTCGCAGCCCAGACACTCGCGCTGCGGACGAGCTTCCCCGGCGAGGAGCCGAGCCTCGTCGCAGAAGGCGCGGTGAGGGCCTGATGTCTCCCCCCCGCGACATCCCCTACGGAACCGAGCCTGCCCGGTCGACGCCCGCGGGCGACGCGGCCCCGAGCCCGCCGGCCCCGAGCCCGCCGGCCCCGACCCTGCCGGCGCCGACGCAAGGGCCGAGCGCCGTGCGCGCAGAGCCAGGTCAGGCCCGCTCGGGCTGGGCGCGGGTTCGCCGTTCTCCGGCGCTCCGGACCGTCCTCTCCGGCCTGTTCGTGCTCTTCATGCTCGCGGCCGCGCACCTCTTCATGGTCGTCATCAACGCGGCCGAACATCGGCTGGCCAGCCCACGCGTGGAGGACGGCGTCGTCGCCCGGCTCTACATGGATCGTCCGATGGCCGAAGAGCTGCGCGGCGCGGTCCGGCGCGCTCGGACGCCCGAGACCCGCGCACCGCTCGAGGCCGCCCTCGCGCGCGTCGAGCGAGGCGAGACGCTCGAGCTACGCGTCCCGCCGGTCACTCCGTTCCTCGCGTGGGCGGCGGTCGGCCTCTGCGCCGCGGGCTTCCTGCTCCTCTTGCTGACGACACGGCTCGAGAGTGACGCGGCGCAGTCCATCGCGGGTGTCTTCGCCGGCAACCTGCTCTGGACTGGCGGTGTCGAGTACGGGCTCGTGATCGCGGCGCGCACGCTCGGTGTCGGAAAGGGCGTCGCCGTCGTCGACGGCGAGGTCGTCGCGGTCTTCGGCGAATACGTCTTGCTCAAACACACCTGGGGCCTCCTCGCCCTCGTGCTCGTCTATCTCATGTTCCTCGAGTCCTCGCGCTGCACCCTGTTTCTCGCGGCGCGTGAGCGAATCCGGATGATGCGAGGCCCGCTCACCCACGGGCGCATCGGGAACTACGGCCCGCGCACCGCCTTTCAGTATGCCTCGACCGTGTGGGCCTTTTATCTCCTTCTACTCTGGGCCTATGACGAGCGCCTCTTCGGCGTTCACTCCTGGACGACCCACGGCATCCTGTTCGGCTCCGTCGCCGGCGGTCTCTATTGCCTCTATCGCCTCCACAAGCAGACGGGGTGGGGCCCCGCCGTTCGCTATGCGATTCCCGCGATGATCGTGGTTTGGACACCCCTCGAGATCCTCGCGAAATGGAACGTCTTCCGCGAGCCCTGGCTGCTCCTCGAGCCTGGACCGGGCGCGGTGTTCTTCGGCGGGCTCGCCGTCGGCACGTGGGCGCTCTGGCAGGCGCAGCGAAAGCTTCGCCAGGCAGCTCCGTCGGCGCCGGGGTCGGCGGCGCACGGGACCACCCGAGAAGAAGGCGAGCGCGACCTCCTCGTGTCCGCCGCCGCCTGATTCGACCATCTCGAGATCCTGCACGGCAGGTGGCAGAGGAGACAGGGACCTTGGAGAGCTTCCCCTTCACAGCGATCACTGGGCAAGACGAGCTCCAGCTCGCGCTGTCCCTCGCGACCATCGACCCGATGCTCGGTGGAGTGCTGATCTTCGGTGATCGCGGCACGGGGAAGTCGACCGCGGTCCGGGCGCTGGCCGCCCTGCTGCCCCGCATGCCGGTCGTCGTCGGCTGTCCCTACCACTGCGACCCTGCCAGCGAAGCGCGGACGTGCATCGCTGGCTGCGGCGCGCGGGAGCACGCGACCGAGGAGATCCCGGTGCCGGTGATCGATCTGCCCCTCGGCGCCACCGAGGATCGGCTCGTGGGCTCACTCGACCTCGAGGCGGCGTTGAGCCGTGGGGAGCGTGTCTTCACGCCGGGCTTGCTCGCTCGGGCGCACCGAGGCTTTCTCTACATCGACGAGGTCAATCTCCTGCCCGATCACCTCGTCGATCTCTTGCTGGACGTCGCCGCCTCCGGACAGAACGTCGTGGAGCGAGAGGGCATGGGCGTCCGCCACCCCGCGCGCTTCGTGCTGCTCGGCAGCGGCAACCCGGAGGAAGGAGAGCTCCGCCCGCAGTTGCTCGATCGCTTCGGGCTCTGCCTCGAGGTCACGACCCCGAAGGATCTCGCGGTACGCAGCGAGATCGTGAAGCGTCGCCTGGCCTTCGACCGGGACCCGCGGGCCTTCTCGATCGGCTACGCGGCGAGAGAAGCTTCGCTCCGCGATCGGCTCGCGGCAGCGCGCGTGCTCGTCCGAGAGCTCGAGATCCCGTCGGCGGCGGTCGAGCGTGCCGGCGCGCTCTGCCAGGCCCTCGAGACGGACGGGCTCCGCGGCGAGCTCACGCTGCTCCGCGCCGCACGGGCCGCCGCGGCCTTCGATGGAGACCGCGAAGTAAACGACCGCCACCTCGCGCGCGTCGCGCACCTCGCGCTCCGTCACCGTCTGCGTCGGCAACCGCTCGACGAGGTGGGGAGCGCCGCGCGCATCGACCGGGTGCTCTCGGAGATCCTTCCGTCATGACCCTGCACGCCGCATGGGCCGAGCTCGTGCGATCCATCGCCCTCCTGGCGATGGACCCGCGGAGCGTCGGCGGCGTGCTGCTCCGAGGCCGCCCGGGACCCGCGCGCGATCTCGCCCTCGCGTGGCTTCGGAGCGCGCTCCCGACCGGGACGCCGCTCGTGCACTTGCCGGCGCACGTCACCGAAGACCGTCTGCTCGGCGGGCTCGCGCTCGCGGAGTCGCTCCATGCCGGGCGCCCAGTGTTCGAGTCCGGCCTCCTCTCGCGCGCCGATCGCGGGATCGTCGTGTGCGCGGCCGCCGAGCGCATGGCGCCGTCCGTGGTGAGCGCCCTCTCGCGGGCGCTCGATCAGGGTGAGGTGCTGCTCGAGCGCGACGGGCTCAGTCGGAGGGTCGAGGCCCGCGTCGCCCTCGTCGTGCTCGACGAGGGCGTCGACGACGAGCGCGCGCCTGACGCGCTCCGCGATCGATGCGCGCTCGCCTTCGACCTCGACGCACTCCCTGCGCCGGAGCCCGCGGCGTTGTCGCGCCTGCTCGCGGGCGAGGCCGCGATGAGCACCGAGACGCTCGGACCGGTCGTCCTCGCGGCCCAGCGCCGTTCGTCCGACTGCCGCCTCGCCGCTGCGGATATCGACGCGCTCGCCGAGGCCGCGGTGGCGCTCGGCATCGACTCCCTCCGCGCGCCCATGCTCGCCGCGCACGTCGCGCGGCTGCACGCAGCGCTCGAGAGCCGGTCCTCCGTGACGGAGGAAGATCTCGCGCTCGCGGCGCGGCTCGTTCTGGGTCCGCGCGCGCGGCAGATCCCCGAGCCCGGGCGCGATCCGGACGACGCGCCGGCTCCCCACGAGGACTCGAGCGCACCCGACTCGGATCGCGAGACTGCGCCGGAGGCCGAGACCGCATCGGAGCTGCTCGTGGAAGCCGCCGCGAGCGCGGTCGGCTCGGGGCTCCTCGATCGTCTCCGCCCCGGACCCGCGCAGCGAAGCCTGGGCTCCTCGGGGCGCAGCGGCGCCAAGCGAAAGGCCGCCTCGTCGGGGCGCCCCGCGGGCGTGCAGTCTGCGCGCGGCGAGCCGGGGCAGAGAATCAACGTAGTCGAGACGCTTCGCGCGGCCGCGCCATGGCAGCGCTTGCGCGGTCGCGACGATGCACGCGTACGCGTACGCACGAGCGATTTGCGTGTGACGCGCCGGATCGAGCGCACCGAGACGACCGTCGTCTTCTGCGTGGACGTGTCGGGCTCTTCTGCGGCGCAGCGCCTCGCGGAGGCCAAGGGCGCGATCGAGAGGATGTTGCGCGACTGCTACGCGCGGCGCGATCAGGTCGCGCTCGTGGCGTTCCGACGCGCCGAGGCCTCGCTGGTGGTGCCCGCGACGCGGTCTCTCGCGAGAGCGAGGCGATGTCTCGCGGGCCTGGCTGGAGGGGGTACGACGCCTCTCGCGACAGGCCTCGAACAGGCGCACGCGGCGGTGATCGACGCCCGACGCCGCGGACGCGCCGCGCTGCTCATCGTCATGACCGACGGGCGCGCGAACGTCGCACTCGACGGCCGAAGCGACCGCGAGGCCGCCCGCCACGACGCCGAACAGCGCGCACGTGTGATCCGGAGCCACGACGTGCCGACGCTGCTCGTGGACACCTCGCCTCGTCCGCGTGAGTCCGCCCGTGCGCTCTCGGAGGCGCTCGGCGCCATGTACCTGGCACTTCCGCATCCCGGCTCGGGCGACCTGCCCCAGGCGCTCGATGGGATCCGCGCACGCGCGAGCGCGGAGGTGCGGCCATGAGGCAACAGCCCTCGATCTACGTCCGGTGCGGCGGCGTCCGCTGGCGGGTTCTCGTCGACGGCTCCGGGCCGGTGCTCTTCGCGCTCCACGGAACGGGCAGCTCGGCCGCCTCCTTCCAGGCGTTGCTGCCGACTCTGGCCGAACGGTTCACCGTCGTGGCTCCCGACCTCCCGGGACACGCGTTCTCCAGGCCGGAAGGCCCCCCCGTCCGCTCGTTGCCCGGCATGGCTGGCGCGCTGAAGGCTCTCCTCCAGCAGCTCGGCCTGACTCCCTCCGTGGTCATGGGCCACTCCGCCGGCGCAGCGGTGATCGCACGCATGACGCTCGACCACAGCGTCCATCCGTCTCTCTTCGTGGGCCTGGCCCCCGCGATCGTGCCGCTCCCGATGGGACAACACGCGGTCTTGTCGTCGGCCGCCCGGCTACTCCGACGTTCGCGCCGGCTCCGCAGGCTCGCGCTGCTCCGAAACGAGGCGAAGGTCGCTGACCTCGTGCGGACGATGGGCTCGACGCTCGACGCCGAAGGTCTCCGACACTACCGCGGGCTCGCTGCATCCCCCGAGCACCTCGAGGGCGTCCTCGACATGCTGTCGTCGTGGGATGTGGCTCCGGTGCACCGCGACCTCGGTCGCCTGCGTGTCCGTACGCTCGTGGTCGCGGGGTCGCGGGACCGGGCTGTTCCGGTCGAACAGGCTCTCCGGCTCACCGAGCGGTTGCCGAACGCCCGGCTCGTCGTCGTCCCCGGCGCGGGGCACCTCGTGCACGAGGAGAAGCCCGGAGAGGTCTCGGGCCTCCTGCTCGAGGCCCTCGCGACCGCGGCACCCGCGGCGGACAGGACAGGTCCGGCGAAGGAGCCCCCCCTCCGGTCGGCGCACACCGCGCCGGCCCCGTCCCCGAGCGTCGAGCCCTCGCACGGAGTCTCGTCCCGATCACTTCCACCAGCCGAAGGAGAGAGTTCATGTCGATGTTGAGCTTCGAGAGACGCTATCGAGTGCGCGGAGGCACGCTCATCGGCGGGGACCTGTTCGACTTCTGGTTCGGCCCCTTCTACGTCGGATTCTTCGGAGTCACGACCATCTTCTTCTCGGTGCTCGGAACCGGGTTGATCTTCTGGGAGGCCGCGCGCGGACCGACCTGGAACCCGTGGCTCATCAACGTGGCTCCGCCCCCCATCGAGTACGGGCTCGCGTTCGCGCCCATGCACGAGGGCGGGATCTGGCAGTTGGTGACGATCTGCGCGATCGGGGCTTTCGTGTCGTGGCTGCTGCGACAGGTGGAGATCAGCCGCAAGCTCGGCATGGGCTACCACATCCCGTTCGCCTACGGGGTCGCGGTGTTCGCCTACATCTCGCTGGTCGTCATCCGCCCCGTCCTCCTGGGCGCGTGGGGGCACGGCTTCCCCTACGGCATCTTCACCCATCTCGATTGGGTGTCGAACGTCGGCTACCAGTATCTCCACTTCCACTACAACCCCGCGCACATGATCGCGGTGTCGTTCTTCTTCACCACGACGCTCGCGCTCTCGCTCCACGGCGGACTGATCCTCTCCGCCGTGAATCCCGTGAAGGGCGAGAAGGTGAAGACCGCGGAGTACGAAGATGGGTTCTTCCGAGACCACATCGGTTACTCCATCGGGGCGCTCGGCATCCACCGACTGGGTCTCTTCCTCTCTCTGAACGCCGGCATTTGGAGCGCGATCTGCATCATCGCCAGCGGCCCGTTCTGGACGCGAGGCTGGCCAGAGTGGTGGAGCTGGTGGCTCAACCTCCCCGTCTGGAACTGAACCGGACCGCACCCAACTCGCGACCTGAACTCGACCGGGACCGAACATGGCCAGATACCAAAACATCTTCACTCAGATCCAGGTCGTCGGACCACCCGACAATCCGCCCCCGCTGATCGGCGGCCAGATGCGCACGCGGCGCGTCTGGATGAACTGGCTGATCGGCTTCTTCGGCAATCCGCAGATCGGGCCCGTGTACCTCGGATACACGGGACTGGCCTCGCTGGTCTGCGGGCTGATCGCCTTCGAGATCATCGGTCTCAACATGTGGGCTTCCGTCGGCTGGGATCCGGTCGAGTTCGTACGCCAGTTGCCGTGGCTGGCGCTCGAGCCGCCCGCGCCGTCCGGCGGTCTCTCGATCCCGCGTCTCGCGGACGGCGGGTGGTGGCTCATGGCGGGCTTCTTCCTCACCATCTCGGTCGTGCTCTGGTGGGTACGCACCTACCGCCGCGCGCGCGCGCTGGGCATGGGGACCCACGTCGCGTGGGGCTTCGGAGCCGCGATCTGGCTCTACCTCTGTCTGGGCTTCATCCGACCGGTCCTGATGGGCTCCTGGGGCGAGGCTGTCCCGTTCGGGATCTTCCCGCACCTCGATTGGACCGCGGCGTTCTCGATCCGCTACGGCAACCTCTTCTACAACCCGTTTCACTGCCTCTCGATCGTGTTTCTCTACGGCTCGACGCTGCTCTTCGCGATGCACGGCGCCACCGTGTTGGCTCTCAGCCACCTCGGCGGTGAGCGAGAGGTCAGCCAGGTGATCGACCGCGGCACCGCCGCCGAGCGCGGCGCGCTCTTCTGGCGATGGACGATGGGCTTCAATGCCACGTTCGAGTCGATTCACCGTTGGGCCTGGTGGTTCGCGGCGCTCACTCCGCTGACGGGAGGCATCGGAATCCTCCTGACAGGGACCGCCGTCGACAACTGGTACGAGTGGGCGGTCAAACACGACTTCGCCCCGACCTACGCCGAGACCTACGAGGTCCGGCCCGACCCGCGGACGGTCCCAGGGATCTCCGAGCTCGGTCGAGACACGCAGCGCGAGCTTGGTGTCGAGTCCGCCATCCGGCGCTACGACGACGCACTCCTTCCCGCCGCCACCCCGCCGGCGGAGCCGACGGCCGCTCCGGCCGCGGTGCTCCCGAGCGATTCCACCGCTGAAGCCGTGCTCGGAACGACACCCGAAGGGACGAGCCCTGGAGCTCCGCCGTCCGGGGCTCCGGCAACCACCACGCCGGCAACCACCGCGCCGGCAACCACCGCGCCGGCAGCCACGGCGCCGGCGGCCACGGCTCCGGCGACCGCGCCCTCGCCCCCTCCACCGCCGACCTCGCCCCCAGCGGCCGAAGCGTCACCCACCACCTCGCCGGAGGCGCCGTGAACATCAATTTCACCACCCGCGCTGTTCTCACCGGAGTCCTCGCGCTCCTGGGCTTCGCGGTCGCATGGACCTACGAGCGATCCGAGACACGCCAGATCGGTTTCGACGGTGTGGCCATGCAGGTCACGCAGTCCCGATCGGACCTCGAGGCGCAGAGCGCCCGCAACGTCATGCCACCCTCGCTGCCACCGGCGCGCGAGGGGGGCGCGCGCGCGATCGACACCTACCAGAACGTTCGCGTGCTCGGACACCTCTCGACCGCAGACTTCACACGCACGATGACGGCGATGACCCTCTGGGTCGCGCCGGATCAGGGCTGCGCCTATTGCCACAACACCGAGAACCTGGCGTCCGACGAGCTCTACCCGAAGGTGGTCGCGCGCCGGATGATCCAGATGACGATGCACATCAACCAGGACTGGAGCCAGCACGTCGGGGTCAACGGGACGGGCGTGACCTGCTTCACGTGCCACCGCGGCAACCCGGTGCCCGAGTACATCTGGTTCGATCAGCCGCCTCCCGACGAGCACGGGGCGACGGCCACGAGGGCCCAACAGAACGCTCCGGCCTGGGCCGCGGGCCTTGCGTCTCTCCCGGGCAACGCGTTCGAGACGTACCTGGCGGAGGATCCCTCGGAGATCCGCGTCCAGGCCGACGACTGGCGGCCAGGACATCGGTCCTCCATCAAGCAGACGGAGTGGACCTACGGCCTGATGGTCCACTTCTCGCGCTCACTCGGGGTCAACTGCACCTATTGCCACAATTCGCGGCAGTGGAGCGATTGGTCTCAGAGCCCCGTCACGCGGACGACGGCCTGGTACGGCATCCGGATGGTGCGGGACATCAACACGAACTACCTCGACTCGATCCAGGAGGTGCTGCCCGCACACCGCCTCGGGCCGACCGGCGACGCGCCGAACGCCAACTGCATGACCTGCCACCAGGGCGCCTATCGACCGCTGCTCGGGCAGTCGATGCTGCGGGACTATCCTGTCTTCGCCCGATGGGTCGAGCAGCCCGAGCGCACGCCGCCGCCGGCCCCGCCAGCGCCGCCGCCAGTCGGGCCCGCGCCTGTCGAGGGCGAGGGCGCCGATCTCGGCGTCGACACCGAGAGCGAGGCAGCTGTCCCCGAGGTCGCGCCGCCGGGCACCGAGCCCACCGCCGTCGACACCGCGCCGTGATCCGCAGGATCGCAGAGAACGCGCTCTGCGGTCCGTCGAGTCCGTGAGAGCACGTGGCACTCGGATGGATCGGTGCGAGTGCCACGGGCTCGAATCGGCGGGAGAGAGGCTCTCGCCGATGTACTCGGGTACAGCTCAGCCCAGATCCGCCGGAGAAACGTCAGAGCATGAGTCAATCCAAGTGACTCATGCTCTGAGAGCGCCCGTCCGCCGCGAGGCGGACGGGCGTCATCGCGTGGGGGGATCCCCCTGTTCCGCGCGCCCCGCGCTCGACGACTGCGCGCGGCGCCAGAGGTCGTAGAGGTGCGCGGGGAAGGACATCGCCAGGAGGCCCAGCGTCAGCGCCGGCGGCCCACCTGCGACCGAGCTGCGCACGGCCGCGAGCAAGAGCGCACCCGCCAGCAGCTGGCCCACGATGTCGCGCGGCGCGATCGGCCCACCCCGCTTGCGGTAGGAACCGCCGAGGATCACGGCTTCGAGCGCGAGGACGACGAGCGCGACGTCGATGAGACGGGCCATCGAGACGGGCGCGCTCAGGAGGACGTGGGCGAGACGAGCCCGAGGAGGTGCGCCATGTCCTTGAAGAAGATCCGCGCGTGGGCGGTGGGGCGCGCGCGCACGAGCTCCTTGTTCATGTACGCCTGCCACGTCAGCGACTGGACGTCAGGATCGGCGCACATGCTCACGAAGCGCTCCCGACGGCGGTCGCTCTGGTACCAGAAGTACTGCATCACCCCGAGGATGAAGAAGACACGTCCGTGATCGCGCATGAAGCGGCGACGCGCTTGCCCGAGCGCGCGGGGATCGTTGGATCCGAGCAGCTCGAGCGCGGCATCCGCCGCGAGGCGGCCCCCGAGCATCGCGTAATAGATCCCCTCGCCCGACGCGGGCGCGACCACCCCGGCCGCGTCGCCGGCGAGAACCACGTCACGCCCGTTGTCCCACCTTCGGAGCGGCCGCATCGGGATCGGCGCTCCCTCCCGCCGCACGACCTCGGCCTCGCCGAGGCTCGAGCTCTCGCGGAGACGCGCCACGGAGTCTTTCAGCTTGAAGCCCTTGTCCGCGCTGCCCGAGCCGACGCTCACGGTCGGCCCGTGCGGAAAGACCCAGCCGTAGAAGTCCGGCGAGGTCTTGCCGTCGTAGACCACGTCGCACCGGGTCCCGTCGAAGGCGCCCGACGGCGGCGTTCGAAGGATCTCGTGGTAGGCGAACACGAGCTCGGGACGCTCGGAGGTCACCTCCTGCTTCGCGACCTTCGAGAGCGCGCCGTCGGCACCCACCACCAGGCGCGCGCGGAGCGATCGACGCTGCCCGCCGACATCCGCGTAGTGCACGAACACGTCACCGTCGTCTCGCGACACCGCTTCGAACGTTCCCGTGACGCGCTCGGCCCCGCCCTCTCGCGCGCGCTCACGAAGGAACTCGTCGAAGACATCTCGATCGACCATTCCCACGAACCCGCCCTCGACCGGCATGTGGATCTGCCGGCGGCTCGGCGCGATCATCCGGGCGCCTCGGATCCGGGCTGCCAGGAGATGGTCGGGAACGTCGAAGTCGCGGATCAGGCGGGGAGGCACGGCGCCACCACACGGCTTGATGCGTCCCCGCTTGTCGAGGAGGGCGACGGACTTTCCGTCGCGCGCGAGATCGTTGGCCGCCGTGGCGCCCGCCGGGCCACCGCCAACGACCACCACGTCGTACCGATGCATCTCTGCTTGTGCGCTCATGGACCCACCTCGAAGTACGGGGCTGCCTACGACCCGGCGAGTAGCTCGCTCCGCATCGCGACCGCGCTGGCCATCATCCCGAGCACGTAGAAGGTCGTCCCCGTCGCGTTGTAGAGGGGCGCTCTCTTCTTCGGGTCCGACAGGAGGACCGGCATCATCGCAAGCTGGAGAACGACGAGCGCGGCGACGACGCCGAGTTCCAGGCTCCGCCCCTCGAGATGGAGGAGCCCGAGCACGGCAAGCTGCGGAGCGACCATGACGACGCATGCCAGGATGGCGGCGCGCCGGACTCCGTACCGCGCCGGCAGGCTACGCACACCAAGCGCACGGTCGCCCTCGACCGACTTGAAGTCGTTGAGGACCATGATCCCGAACGCTCCGGCGCTGTAGAGCAGCGCCAGCGCCACGATGCGCGCGTCCGGCAACGCCCGGGCCGTCGCGGCCGCGCCGGTGAACCACGGCAGGCCCTCGTAGCAGAGGCCGACCGCCGCGTTGCCCCACCAGCCGTCGAGCTTCAACCGAAGCGGCGGCGCGCTGTAGGCCCACGCGAGCGCGAGCCCGACGAGCGTCGCGACGAAGACCCAGCGCCCCAGGGCCAGTCCCGCCACGACGGAGAGGGCGCTCCACGCGAGCGCGATCCCCAGGCCCCAGCGGCCCGGGACGCGCCCCGACGGGATGGGACGCTCGGGCTCGTTGATCGCATCGACGTGCCGGTCGAAGTAGTCGTTGGCGGCCTGGCTCGTTCCGCAGACGAGCGGACCGGCCAGGACGATCGCGCCGACGATCCACGGCCATCGGTCGCCCAAGGACACACCCGAGGAAACCACCCCGCAGGCAAGCGCCCACATCGGCGCGAACCACGTCAGCGGCTTGAGCAGTTGAAGGACCGCGCGCGGCTCGGGCCAGCTCCGCGGCAAGGTCGTCGCTGCCCCGGACACGGTCCGGCTCGGCGAGCGGAGGGCGACCGCCCCCGCGGGCGACGGGGAAGAGCTCGTCATGCTTGGTTCTCTCCTAACACGCACCTCCGAGGAGTGTAAAGCGCCGAAGACCATAAAACGTCAATTCCGATTGACACCCTCTCGGCGCCCACGCCATTCTCCTCACATGCTGGCCGACACCACCGCCCGGAGCGCCGATGGAGCGCCCGTGTCGCCTGCCACCCACGCGCGGACCTCGCCGCTTCTCTACACGCCGGAGGAGCGCCGCCGACGCGACGAGACACGTTGGACGCTCGTGCAGGGCGTCCTCGCGCCCGTCCAGTTCCTCGCGTTCGCCGTGAGTCTCGCGCTCGTGCTGCGCACCCTCGCGACGGGAGAGGGCGCGCAGCTCGCCGCCGCCTCGATCGTCGTCAAGACGTTGCTCCTCTACACGATCATGGTGACCGGCGCGATCTGGGAGAAACGTGTCTTCGGGGTCTACCTCTTCGCGCGACCGTTCTTCTGGGAGGACGTGTTCAGCATGGTCGTGATCGCGCTGCACACGATGTATCTGGCTGCGCTCACGAGCGGTCTCGGAGACACGCGGAGCCAGCTCGTGCTGGCCCTCGCGGCGTATGGCACCTACGTGGTGAACGCAGGCCAGTTCATCCTCAAGCTCCGCGCAGCCCGGCGAGAAGCCGTCGGGGTGGCGGTGCTCGCGGAGGCGCGCCCATGACCCCGCGCGAGCCCACGGCCCGGCGGCCTCTCGCGGTCCTGCGAGAGCGCGGACAGCATGAGGTCTTCTGCGGCCTGACGGGGATCGTCTGGCTCCACCGCAAGCTGCAGGACGCGTTCTTCCTCGTCGTGGGCTCGAGGACGTGCGCACACCTGCTCCAATCGGCGGCAGGGGTGATGATCTTCGCCGAGCCCCGCTTCGCGACGGCGATTCTCGAGGAGAAAGATCTCGCGGGCCTCGCCGACGCCAACGAGGAAATCGACCGCGTCGTCGACCGACTGCTCGCACGCCGCCCCGAGATCCAGACACTCTTCCTCGTCGGCTCCTGCCCTTCCGAGGTCATCAAGCTCGATCTCCATCGCGCCGCGGCGCGGCTGACGGAGCGCCACGCACCCTCCGTGCGCGTGCTCAGCTACTCCGGCAGCGGCATCGAAACGACCTTCACGCAGGGCGAGGATGCGTGCCTGGCGTCGATGGTCCCCCTCGCGCCTGTCGGGTCCGACGACGCCCGCTCGCTGCTCGTCGTCGGCACGCTCCCAGACATCGTCGAGGACCAGTTCCGCCGTATCTTCGACGCGCTCGGGCTCCCGGTCGCGTTCTTTCCCCCTCGACGCTCGACCGAGATCCCACCGGTCGGTCCCGGGACTCGGTATCTCTTGGCGCAGCCCTTTCTCGGCGCCACCGGACAAGCGCTCGAGGCGCGGGGCGCGACCCGGCTCTCGGCGCCCTATCCGCTCGGCGTCGAGGGCACACGGGCGTGGCTCGAAGCGGCCGCCGCGGCCTTTGGCAGGAGCGAGCACCTGCCCGCGATCGTCGCCTCCGCGGAGGAGCGCGCGCGCGCAGCCCTCGCGCGCCCGCGCGTCCAGCTCGAAGGCAAGCGGGTCTTCTTCTTCCCCGACTCGCAGCTCGAGGTGCCCATGGCGCGCTTTCTCGCGCGCGAGCTCGGCATGGAGCTGCTCGAGGTCGGTACGCCATACCTGCACCGCGAGCATCTCGAGCGCGAGCTCGATTGGCTGCCGGAGGGCGTCGCCTTGAGCGAGGGGCAGGACGTCGATCGACAGCTCGATCGATGTCGCGCCGCCAGGCCCGATCTGGTCGTGTGCGGCCTGGGCCTCGCGAACCCGCTCGAGGTCGAAGGCCTGACGACGAAGTGGTCCATCGAGCTCGTCTTCTCGCCCATCCACGGTTACGAGCAGGCCAGCGATCTCGCCGAGCTCTTCGTCCGCCCGCTCACGCGGCGAGACCGGTTGGAGGTCTGACGCATGCAGCTCGCGGTCTGGACCTATGAGGGCCCTTCCCACGTCGGCGCGATGCGGATCGCGACGGCGATGCGTGGAGTTCATCTCGTCCTGCATGCCCCTCAGGGCGACACCTACGCGGACTTGCTGTTCACGATGATCGAGCGTCGGGGCGCCCGCCCCCCGGTGACGTACACGACCTTCCAGGCGCGTGATCTGGGCGGCGACACCGCCGAGCTCTTCAAGCGGGCCGCGCGCGAGGCCCACGAGCGCGCACAGCCCGACGTCTTGCTCGTCGCCGCATCGTGCACGGCCGAGCTCATCCAGGACGACCCAGGCGGCCTCGGCGCGACGCTGGGCCTGCCTATCCCCGTGGTTCCGCTCGAGCTCTCCTCGTACCGGCACAAGGAGAACTGGGGAGCCGCCGAGACCTTCACCCGTCTGGTGCGAGCCTGCGCGAGACCCCGGGCTCCCGGGGCGCCGATGGCTCCGAAGGCGACCTGCAACTTGCTGGGACCGACGGCCCTCGGGTTCCGGCACCGGGATGACATCGCCGAGATCCGCTCGCTCCTGGCTCGTCTGGGCGTCGAGGTCCGCGTCGTCGCGCCGCTCGGCGCGCATCCCTCCGACCTGGCGCGCCTCGGTGAGGCCTCGTTCAATGTCGTCCTCTATCCGGAGATCGCGGAGCCGGCGGCGAAGTACCTCCAGAAGCTCTACGGCCAGCCGCTGGTATCCACGGTGCCGATCGGTGTCGGGGCGACCCGGGAGTTCATCCAGGAAGTGGCTGCGCTCGCAGGTGTGGATCCGGCGTCCGCGCTCGAGGGGGCGCCGTCGCGACTGCCCTGGTACTCACGCTCCGTCGACTCCACCTACCTGACCAACAAGAGGGTGTTCGTCTTCGGCGATGCGACGCACGCCATCGCCGCAGCGCGCGTTGCCGACAAGGAGCTCGGCTTCAGGGTGGTGGGACTCGGGACCTATGGCCGCGAGCGCGCGAGAGAGGTGCGCGCTGCCGCCGCGACCTACGGCCCCGAGGCGCTGATCACCGACGACCACTTGGTCGTCGAGGAGCACATCGCGAAGCTCGCACCCGACCTCCTCCTCGGCACACAGATGGAGCGCCACATCGGAAAACGTCTGGGGATTCCCTGCGCCGTGATCTCCGCTCCCGTGCACGTCTCGGATTTTCCAGCGCGCTATTCCCCGCAGATGGGCTTCGAGGGGAGCAACGTGCTCTTCGACTCCTGGGTTCATCCGCTGATGATGGGCCTCGAAGAACATCTCCTGACGATGTTCCGCGATGACTTCGAGTTCGCCGAGGGTGCCGCCCCGTCGCACCTCGCGTCGACGCATGCCGCGACGCCCCGGATCACGCACGCCGCGCCCCTCACGGCCGCGTCCGTCACGGCCACCTCGGGGTCGCCCACCTCGGGGTCGCCCATCTCGGGGTCGCCCAACGCAGCCACGGCCGTGACGTCCGCTCCGCACGCCGCGATCGTCGCGGCCACGCCTGCCTCCGGGGCCGTCGCCTCCGCGCCGCCCTCGAACACACCCCTTGCGGCGACCGCTGCCGTCGTCTGGAGCGACGAGGCCGAGCGCGAGCTCAAGAAGATCCCCTTCTTCGTCCGCGGCAAGGCCCGTCGGAACACGGAGGCCTTCGCCCGCGAACGCGGGTTTGCGCACATCTCGCTGGAAACCCTCTATGTGGCCAAAGCGCACTTCGCGTCCCGCTGACGTCGCGATTCGCGTCGTCATCGTCACGCTCGACCACCACGCGTCGGGCGCGATCGACCGCGTGCGCGAGTCGCTGGCAGAGGAGCTGCCGGGGCTCGACCTCCGGCTGCACGCGACGAGCCGCTTCGACGACGCCGCCGTGCGCGCCGCATGCCTCGAGGATCTCGCGCGCGCCGACATCGTCTTCGCGAACATGCTCTTCATCGACGAGCACATCCGCGTGCTCCTTCCCGCGCTCTCCGAGTGTCAGGACCGCTGCGATGCGCTCGTCTGTGCGATGTCGGCGGGCGAGGTCATGCGCCTCACGCGGATGGGCAGCTTCCGGATGGACGGCGAGGACCGTGGCCCGCTCGCGCTCCTCAAGAAGCTGCGCGGCTCGCAGAACAAAGCCAAGGACGGGGGCGCGGGGCAGCTCGCCATGCTGCGTCGGATCCCGAAGCTCCTGCGTTTCGTTCCCGGCAAAGCGCAGGATCTCCGCGCGTATCTGATGATCCTCTCGTACTGGCTGTCGGGGTCGCACGAGAACCTGGCAAACCTCGTCCGGCTCCTCGTCACCCGCTATGCCGACGGCCCGCGGCGCGAACTGCGCGGCTCGCTCGACGCGGCCGCCCCCCGCGAGTATCCGGAGGTCGGTCTCTACCATCCTCGGCTCGAGGGCCGTGTGACCGAGTCGCTCGAGACCCTGCGGGAGATCGGCAGTCCAGCCGCGCCCAGCTCCGGCACGGGAGCCCCTCCACGAACCGTCGGGCTGCTCCTCCTACGCTCGTACATCCTCGCGGACGACGCCGCCCATTACGACGGCGTCATCGCGGCGCTCGAGGGTCTCGGACTCCGGGTGATCCCCGCGTTCGCGGCCGGGCTCGACGCCCGACCCGCCATCGAGCGGTTCTTCACGAGCCGGGGCGCGCCGACGATCGATGCGCTCGTGTCACTCACGGGCTTCTCGCTGGTCGGAGGGCCCGCCTTCAACGACGCACGCGCCGCCGAGGAAGTCCTCGCAGAGCTCGATGTCCCCTACCTGGCGGCCCAGCCCCTCGAGTTCCAGAGCGTGGCGACGTGGGCGGGCTCGGCGACGGGCCTCACCCCGCTCGAAGCCACGCTCATGGTCTCGATCCCGGAGCTCGACGGCGCCGTCGGTCCGATGGTCTTCGGGGGTCGCGACGTCGAGGGAGCCGCGCGCGCGTCCGGGCCCCGAGACGCTGGCTCGTCCGCGATGCGCTCGATCCCCGATCGCGCCCGGATGCTCGCGGCCCGCGTCGAGAAGCTGATCGCCCTGCGCCGCACGCCTCGTGAGGTTCGCAACGTCGCGATCGTCCTCTTCAACTTCCCGCCGAACGGCGGCGCGACGGGCACCGCGGCGTTCCTGTCGGTCTTCGAATCGCTCCACCGCGTGCTCCGCGCCCTCCGCGAAGACGGCTACGATGTGGAGGTGCCGCCCGATGTCGCCGCCCTCCGCGCGGCCATCCTCGAGGGCAACGCTGCGCAGCACGGCACCGACGCCAACGTGCTTCTCAGGGTGCCCACCGACGAGCACGTCCGCCGCACCCGACACCTCGCGGAGATCGAGAAGCAGTGGGGGCCTGCGCCCGGACAGCAGCTGTCGGATGGCCGGTCCATCTTCGTGCTCGGAGCGAGGTTCGGGCGCGTCGTGGTGGGCGTGCAGCCGGGATTTGGCACGGAGGGGGACCCCATGCGGCTCCTCTTTTCGGCCGGATCCGCGCCGACCCATGCGTTCGCGGCCTTCTACCGCGCACTCCGCGATTCCTTCGACGCCCATGTCGTCGTCCATTTCGGTACCCACGGCGCCCTGGAATTCATGCCGGGCAAGCAAGTCGGGCTCTCGGACCGCTGCTGGCCGGATCGGCTGATCGGGGATCTGCCGAATGTCTATCTCTACGCGTCGAACAACCCCTCGGAGGGTGCCCTCGCGCGCAGGCGGTCGGCGGCGACGCTGGTCAGCTACCTCACGCCGCCCATCGCTCGCTCGGGCCTCTACCGCGATCTCCTCGACCTGCGCGCCTCCCTCGATCGGTGGCAATCGCTCCCCCCCGGCGATCCGGAGGCGTCGCGCATGGTTCCCACCTTGCAGGCGATGGCCACCGCGCTCGACCTCGCGGTCGAAACACCGTGGGACGTTCCCGAGAAGGAGATCTCGCGCTTGCGCGCGCGTGTCCTCGAGATCGAGCAATCTCTCATCCCGAGCGGCCTTCACGTGCTCGGTCAGCCCATGTCCGTGCCAGCACGTCGCCAGTACCTCGAGGCGATGCTCGATGCGCGGGGCGCAGTCTGGCCGCCTTCGGTCCTCGACGCGCTCGCTTCGGGTCGGGGTCTCGAGCCCGCCCGCGCAGCGCTGGAGAGGTCGGCCGGCGACCTGACCACCTTCGAAGAGCTCGCCGACACCGCGAGGCTCCTCTCCGAAGACCATGAGATCCCGGCGCTGCTTCGCGCCCTCGACGCCCGGTACATCCGTCCCGCACCGGGCGGCGATCTCTTGCGCAATCCCGAGGTGTTGCCCACGGGACGCAACCTGCACGGCTTCGACCCCTTCTCGTTGCCGAGCGCGTTCGCGCTCGTCGATGGAGCGCGACAGGTCGACAGGCTCCTTCGCCATCACCTCGAGAGCGGGCATGCGTGGCCCCGGTCGGTGGCCGTCGTGCTCTGGGGCGCAGACAACCTGAAGTCGGGCGGTGGGCCCATCGGTCAGGTGCTCGCGCTTCTCGGTGCACGTCCGCGGTTCGACTCCTATGGGCGCCTCGCTGGCGCGGAGCTGATTCCCCTCGAGGCGCTGGCGCGTCCGCGGATCGACGTGCTCGTCACGCTGTCGGGCATCTTCCGCGATCTCCTGCCGCTCCAGACGCGCATGCTGGCCGAGGCTGCCTTCCTCGCCGCGAGCGCCGACGAACCGCTCGAGTGCAACTTCGTACGCACGAACGCGCTCGAGTACCAGCGGCGCCACGGGGGCGACCTCGCGACGGCAGCGCTCCGGGTCTTCAGCAACGCCCAAGGCGCCTACGGCGCGAACGTCAACCATCTCGTCGAGAGCGGCGCCTGGGACGACGACGATCAGCTCGCCGAGACCTATTCGCGCCGCAAGTGCTTCGCCTACCGGGCCGACGGAGTCGCCTCGTCGCAGCGCGAGGTGCTCGATGCGCTCCTCGGAGAGGTCGAGCTCGCCTACCAGAACCTCGAGTCCGTCGAGGTCGGCGTGA
Source organism: Deltaproteobacteria bacterium (assembly GCA_046342295.1). GTDB lineage: Bacteria > Myxococcota_A > Polyangia > Polyangiales > Sandaracinaceae > JAFLCL01. The sequence goes on from JBKDQC010000077.1 coordinate 34,401, forward strand.
CGACGCTGGATCAGTATTTCGACACCCTCGGCGGCATCAGCCGCGCGGCGGCGCGTGCGCGCGGAAGCGCACGCGGATTGCCCGTCTACATCGGCGACCAGACCCAGTCCGAAGCGAAGGTGCGGACGCTGGCCGAGCAGGTGGCGCTCGAGAGCCGGACGCGTTCGCTCAACCCGAAGTGGGCCGACGCGATGCTCGAGCACGGAGCCGAAGGCGTCCGCCTGATCGAGGCCCAGGTCACGAACACCCTGGGATGGTCGGCGACGACCCAGCAGGTCCAGCCCTGGGTCTACCGCGAGCTGACACGCACGTACGTGCTCGACACCGCAATGCGAGAGCGGCTCGCCGAGCTCAACCCGCGCGCATCGCTGAAGCTGGCCAATCGCCTGATCGAGGCCTCGGAGCGCCGCTATTGGTCGCCCGACCCCGAGACGCTCGCAGCGCTACGCGCCGCGGGCGACGACCTCGAGGATCGCCTCGAGGGGATCGCCGCGAACGTGGCCTGACCGCACCGACAAGGAGAATGTCCATGGATCTCGTTCAGATCTCGAAGCGGTCAGGCGCCGGCGATGGCGAAGGCAGCGTCCAGCACCACGAGACCGACCTCCGCGTGACGGGGAGCGCCAAGGTCTTCGCCGTCTATGGCAAAGGCGGGATCGGCAAGAGCACGACGACATCCAACCTGTCCGTCGCGTTCACGCGGCTCGGCAAGAGGGTCCTCCAGATCGGATGTGATCCAAAGCACGATTCGACGTTCACCCTGACCAAGCGCCTCCAGCCCACGGTCATCGATGTCCTCCAGTCGGTCGACTTCCACACCGAGGAGCTCCGTCAGGAAGACTTCATCGTGGAGGGCTACGGTGGCGTGCTCTGCATCGAGGCAGGCGGCCCTCCGGCGGGTACCGGTTGCGGCGGCTACGTGGTCGGGCAGACCGTGAAGTTGTTGAAAGAACACCACCTCTTCGAGGACGTCGACGTCGTGCTCTTCGACGTCCTCGGCGATGTCGTGTGCGGCGGTTTCGCAGCCCCGCTCCAGCATGCCCAGCGCGCGTTGATCGTCACGGCCAACGACTTCGACTCGATCTTCGCGATGAACCGCATCGTGACGGCCATCAACGCGAAGGCGAAGAACTACGCCGTGCGCGTCGGGGGCGTCATCGCGAACCGGTCCACCGACACGGATCAAATCGACCGCTACAACGACCGCACGGGATTGGCCCGCATCGCACACGTACGGGATCTCGACGTCGTGCGGCGGAGCCGTCTGAAGAAATCGACGCTGTTCGAGATGGAGAGCTCTCCGGAGGTCGACTCGGTACAGCGCGAATTCCTCGCGCTCGCCGATCGGCTCTGGGAGGGCGTCGACGGCCTGAGCGCCCAATCGCTTCCGGACCGCGAGATCTTCGAGCTCCTCGGGTACGAGTGAACCCATGACGACGACCTACCAGCAGCGAAGAGACGAGATCGAACACGACTTCGATCGCACTGCGCACGCGGCGTGGGCGGCGCTCACCGCGGAGGGCCCGGTGAGCCGGATCCGCGCCACCGTCCGGGCCGGCCGGACGAGGATGCGCGACGTCCTGCTCGGGTACCTGCCGGACGAGCTCCACGGGCAGCGCGTCCTCGACGCCGGGTGCGGGACTGGCTCGCTCTCCGAGTTCGTCGCCCGACGAGGCGCCCATGTCGTGGGCGTCGACGTCTCCCCGACGCTCGTCGCGCTCGGCCGAGAGCGCCTCCCGCAGAGTGAGCCTCGCGTGGAGCTGTGCGTGGGGGACATGCGTGATCCGGGCTTCGGCACCTTCGACTGGATCGTCGCGATGGACTCCCTGATCCACTACTCGCTCGCCGACGCGGTCGACACGCTCGCGCAGCTCGCGCCGCGCGTGCGGCGTGGCATCGTCTTCACGTACGCGCCGCGGACACCCGCGCTCGCCGCGATGCATGCTCTGGGACGGGCCTTCCCGCGCGGCGATCGCGCCCCCGACATCGTGCCGCTCGCCGAGAGCAACCTCCACGCCGCCATCATCGCGAGCCCAGGGCTGGCCGGGTTCCGCATCGGCCGTACCGAGCGCGTCGCGAGCGGCTTCTACACTTCTCAAGCCCTAGAGCTCGTGCGCGGATGACCGCGAACGCGAGAGCTCTGCGTTTCTGGAAGAAGCTCGGCACGGGCATGCTCCCGTTCGCCGATGCGGCCAGCCCGGAGTTGCCACTGCCGCGCCTGCTCCGGCTGGCCCTCTTCCAGGTCTCGGTGGGGCTCGTCGTGGTGCTGCTCAACGGAACGCTCAACCGCGTGATGATCGTCGAGCTCGGGATTCCCGCCTGGCTCGTGGCCGGCGCCATCGCCATGCCCGTGCTGTTCGCTCCCTTGCGTGCGCTCATCGGACATCGCTCGGATCATCACCGTTCGGCCATCGGCTGGCGCCGCGTTCCTTTCATCTGGATGGGCACACTCATCCAGTTCGGTGGGCTGGCCGTGCTGCCCTTCGCCATGCTCGTGCTCTCCGGGCGCGGGCACTACGACGTCCCCCTCGCGGGTGAGCTCGCCGTCGGCGCGGCGTTCCTCTGCATCGGGGCAGGTCTCCACACCGCCCAGACCGCAGCCATCGCGCTCGCGACCGATCTCGCCCCCGAGGAGACCCGGCCCCGGGTGGTGGCGCTCCTCTACGTCATGCTCCTCGTGGGGATGGTCGGCGCCTCGCTGGCCTTCGGCGGCCTGCTCCATTCCTTCACGTACACGAAGCTCGTCCAGGTGACCCAGGGCGCTGCCGTATCGGTCCTGGCTCTCAACGTGCTCGCGCTCTGGAAACAAGAAGGTCGCACGCGGCGCGCCCACGCCGAACCGGACGCCCCGTTCTCCGTCACCATGCGCTCCCTCCTCGCGGACGCGACGACGCGTCGGCTCCTCGTCTCGGTCGCGCTCGGCGCCGCCGGCTTCGGCATGCAGGACATTCTGCTCGAGCCCTATGGCGGCGAGATGCTCTCCCTCTCCGTCTCGGCGACGACGGTGCTCACGGCGCTCATGGCCGGTGGCACGCTGCTCGGCCTCTTCGTCGCGAGTCGCAAGCTCGCGGCTGGCACCGACCCCTACAAGCTCGCTGCCCTCGGGGCGCTCGCGGGCGTCGTCGGCGTCACGGGGGTCGTGTTCGCGGGCCCGATTGGCTCGCTGCCGATGTTCTGGGCGGCCACGGTGACCATCGGGTTCGGGAGCGGTTGGTTCGCCGTGGGCTCCCTCACCGCGTCGATGAGCTTCGCCGACGGCCGGAGCGGCCTGGTCATCGGCGCGTGGGGAGCCGTCCAGGCGACCGCAGCCGGCACGGGCCTCGTGCTGGGCGGTGTGACTCGAGACCTGGTGTCGAGCCTCGCCACGAGCGGAGCGCTCGGGCCCGGCCTGACCTCCCCCTCGGTCGGATACTCCTTCGTCTATCACATCGAGATCGCATGTCTGTTCGCGACCCTCGTCGCCATCGGCCCTCTCGTGCGTGCAGGCGCGCGAGAGAAGCCGTTGCGGTTCGGGTTGGCGGATCTTCCTGGTTGACCATCCCCGCGGAGCCACCATGTCAGTCGAATTCACCCAATACATCGACCTCGCCCAGATCACGCTCTACGTCTTCTGGGTGTTCTTCGCGGGCCTCGTCTACTGGCTGCGCATGGAAGACAGGCGCGAGGGCTATCCCCTCGAGTCCGACACACCGCAGCGCATCGGCGCACAGAGCAACTTCCTCTTCCCGACTCCGAAGCTCTTCTACAAGCCAGAGGGCGGCACCTACAGCGCGCCTGACTTCGCGCGCGACACGCGTCCTATCCAGGCGAAGCGGAGCTCGACCGCGAAGGGCACGCCGCTCGTCCCCGAAGGAGACCCGCTCCTCTCCGAGGTCGGGCCAGCCTCCTACGCACAGCGCCACGACGAGCCGGAGCTGACGCGCGAAGGACACGAGGCGATCGTCCCGCTCAGGGTGGCCGCCGACTACAAGATCAGCGCGGGTCCCGACCCCCGCGGTTTCTCGTTGCTCCTCGCGGACGGCGAAGCCGGCGGCAAGGTGGTGGACCTCTGGGTCGACCGCGCGGAGATGCAGGTGCGCTACCTCGAGATCGAGCTCGCGGGCCCGAGCGCCGACGACAAGTCGCCTGACGGCAAGGCGTCGGACGACAAGACGACCGCGCCGCAGCCGAGCCGGCGTCTCGTCCCCATCACCGTCGTCCTGGTCGATGGGATCGACCGCGCCGTGCGAACGACGGCGATCTACAGCCACCAGCTCGTGAGCGTCCCGACGACGCGCCGCCCCGACTCGATCACCGTCCTCGAAGAGGAGCGAATCCAGGCCTTCTACGCGGGCGGCTACCTCTACGCCGACGCGCGGCGCGCGGAGCCCCTCGTATGAGCGCGCACGACGACGAGCACGAGCCGATTCCCGGCTTGCCTCGAGCGTTGCCTCCCGGCGAGTCGATCGTCTGGCAGGGCAGCCCCGCTTGGCGCCCGCTGGCGCGCCAGGTCTTCAAGATTCGCTGGGTGGCGGGCTACCTCGCCGTGATGCTCCTCGCGCGCGGAGTCGTCGCGTACTCCAGCCAGGAGGACCCAGGCGCCGCGCTCGCGGCCCTCGCGACCATGGCCGTCCTCTTCGGCGCCGCGCTCGCCATCCTCGCGTTGATGGCCTGGCTGCATGCGCGCTCGGCGATCTACACGATCACGACGCACCGCATCGTCATGCGCATCGGTCCCGCGCTCTCGATGACCTGGAATGTCCCGTTCCGCCGGATCACCTCGGCGGATCTCGTGCTCGCGGAGGACGGCATCGGAGACGTCGTGATGCGCGTCGACGAGCGAGGCGGCGCACGGAGCTGGCTCCTCTGGCCCCACGTCTGCTCCGGACCGCGCTTCGAGGTGCGCCCCGCGCTTCGCTGCCTCCCGGACTCCGAGCGGGTTGCCGAAAGGCTCCGCGCGGCGGTCGTCGCCTGGAGCAGCCGGCACGCCCAGGACGTTCGCCTCGGGCGCGTCCAGGCCGCGCACGCCGAGACGGCCGTCGGTCCCGGCATGGCGCTCGAGAGCCATTGAGGATCGCGTCTGAACCGACCGCCATCACGAAGGACGAAACATGGCCCACCACCACGAACAGAGGGTTCCCCGGCCCGCGCTCCTCGGCGCGCTCGTCCTCATGATCTTCACCATCCTGATCGCAGGCGCGGGGCGACGAATGGCCGTGACCGATCGGGCGAGCCGCGAGCCGCCTCGGCGGGCTGCCGACCTCCGCTTCGAGGATCGCGACGATGGCTCGGTCGCCGCGCTCGATCCCGAGGACGGTCGGGAGATCGCGATCATCGAGCCGGGCTCCAACGGCTTCATCCGTGGGGTGCTGAGGGGGATGTTCCGCACTCGACGCCTCGAGTCGGTGCCTCCCCAGGAGCCTTTTCGACTGTCCGAGGAGGCCGACGGCCGACTGGTCCTCACCGATCCTCGCAGCGGACGCCACGTGGAGCTCCGGTCGTTCGGCGGCACCAATTACGACGCGTTCGCCGCCCTGCTGAACGCGGCCATCCGCTCCGAGGAGAGGCGCTGACGTGCCCGGCTCCCGCGCCATCGTACTCGGCTGCACGGTGACGGTCTCGCATCGACCGGAGGACCTGTCCGTTCATGTCGAGCTGGACGACGGCTACGAGGTCGGGAGCGGTGACCGCGTCGAGATCGACGGCGGACCGCTGACGGCGCCCTTCGGCGAGGTCGTGGTCGAGCGACGCACGGCGAGGGTGGTTCGGGCCAGTTGGTGGCGCCGCCGGCTCGTGCAGCTCACCGGGGACCTCGGGTGTCTCGAGCTGATCGAGACGAGCTTCACGGACACGAGGACGCTTTGAGCTCTTCGCACCAAACGAAGGACACGGCGTGAGCGTCCCGTCGCAAGTGATCGCGGGATTGGTGGTGCTGCTCGCATGGTGGCTGAGCACGGGCCTCGTGCTCGGGCTCGTGTGGCAGCCGGAGCGAAGGCACCGCGGGATTCTTGCCGCGGCCTCGGTTCTCGGCGCAGCCGCTGCGTTCGCGGCGCTCTGGTCGAGCCGCGAGGCGACCGTGCTCGGAGCCTACGTCGGATTCGCGGCCTCGCTCATGCTCTGGGCATGGCACGAGCTCGCGTTCCTCCTCGGCATCGTGACGGGCCCGAACAAGGGTCCTTGCCCCGCGGAAGCGCACGGCTGGACGCGCTTCGTCGCCGCCACGGCGACCCTCATCCACCACGAGGTGGCTCTGGCTTCGACGCTGGCTCTCCTGACCGCCGCGACGTGGGCGAGCCCCAACCACGTGGCTGCCGGGACCTTCGCCGTCCTCTGGACGATGCGGCTGTCCTCGAAGCTCAACCTCTTCCTCGGGGTCCGCAACGTCACGGTGGAGTTCGTGCCCGAGAAGCTGCGGCATCTCGTGACCTATTTCGGCCGGCGGCGGTCCAACCCCTTGATGCCCATCGCCCTCGCGGGGTCTTCGTGCGTCTTGGCGCTGCTCGTCGACCGCGCTGTCCGGACGGGTGAGTCCCCTCATGCCGAGGTCGCCGCCACACTGCTCGCCACCCTGCTCGCGCTCGCGGTCCTCGAGCACCTCTTTCTCTGCATGCCGCTGTCCGAGGCCGCGCTCTGGCGCTGGGCCCTGCCCGGGCGTACCCCGACGACGAAACGCGAGGAACCGTGACTGAAGGCATGTGGGCAAGCGTCGCGCAATCGGACGAGCACGGGCCGAGCGCAGTGACGCGCGCGATGATCGAAGCGCGCATCATCCCGATGCTCGCCCTCGCCGGTCGCGAAGAGGAGACCCTCTTGCTCGAGCGCTCTTCTCCAGGCGCCGCCGACGGCGCGCGCGGGGTCGATTTGGACCGCTGGGCCGATCTCGCCTCGGCCGGGTCTCTCCACGCCCTCCGGACTGCGACGCAACAGCTCCACCGAGAAGGCTGGTCGGAGACAGCTGTCCTGCTCGACGTCGTGGCGCCGGTCGCGCGCTTGGTCGGCAAGGATTGGGCGGAAGATCGACGCTCCTGGCTCGAGGTGACCATCGCGGTCTCGACACTCCAGCAGCTGGTCTGTGCCCTCGGACGGGAGAGGCCCGCGCCGCCCTCGTGCCGGGGCGCAGTCCTGCTGTTCGCGGCGCCAGGCGAGCAACACACGCTCTCGATCCATGTGCTCGGAGAGGTGCTCCGGCACGCAGGCTGGAGCGCCCACGTCGAGGCGGCGCTCTCGGTCGAGGAGGTCGTCGAGATCGTGGCGCGTGAGCCGTTTGTGATGGTCGGGATGACCGTGTCGTCGGAGGACCGCATGGTCTGGACCGCAGACGACGTCGCCCGCGTGCAGGTGGCCTCTGCGCGGCAAGGACTCCTGTTCATGATCGGTGGCGCGGTCGACATCTTCGGGTATGCTGCCCGCATTCGAGCGACCCCGTGCTCGGACGCGCGCGCGGCAGTGAGCATGCTGGAAGGCTCAGTGTTTTCGGCGCCGGACTTGTGAACCAGCGTGTCATGGGACTCGCAGCACCATCGTCCTCGCCCGAGCGAAACAGCCTCCGTGAGCGCATGCCCCATGGGTGCGTCGTCACGCCTCGGCCGGCCGCCCGTGAAGCATGCGTGGGCTGGCGTGCCAACGAGGCAGACATCGCAGGCACACCGAGGGCGGTGACCGGGAAATGAAAGCGAAGTCAAACCAACGTCGGCCCGGACCCGCCGACCACGCCGGGGCGGTCGCGGGTCGCCTGCTGGCGGCAGTCTCCGACGTCACGCTCACCGTCGATGCGAGCGGCCAGTTGCTCAGTGTCAGTCCAGGAAGGGCGCTCGAGAACGAGCCGGGGTGGAGCGGTCTCGCGGGCAAGCGGTGGCGCGATGTCGTTCTCCCCGACAGCGTCCCGAAGGTGGAGCACCTGCTCCGTGAGGCCCGATCGCGCAAGGGGATGACGCCGCGCGAGATCAACATGGATGTGGAGGGACTGGGTCAGATCCCGATGAGGTTCGTCGGAGCCGTAGGCGAAGACGACAAGGTCGTGGCGGCAGGGCGCGATCTTCGAATGGTCGCCGCGCTCCAGCAGCAAATCGTGAGCACCCAACAGGCCCTGGACCTCGAATACCAGCGCCTGCGCCAGGCCGACGTGCGCTATCGTGTGCTCTTCCACGTGAGCTCGGAGGGTGTGCTCGTCGTGCGGGGCGAGGATCGTACGGTCGTCGAGACCAACCCTGCGGCAGCCAAGGTGCTCGACCGCACTCCGGCGTCGCTCGTGGGCGCGTCCTTCGAAGATCTGTTCGGACGCGAGCATCACGACCGGCTCCTCACCCTGCTCGGTGCAGCCGAGTCCGGAGGCTCGCGCTCGATCACGCTGCCGGGGCCCGAGGCCTACGAGCTGTCTCTGTCCTCGTTTCGGCACGCCGGAACGCTGCACTTCCTGGTGCGCGTCTCGCGGGACGGGACACCAGGCCCGACGGCCCACGATTCGAGGCTCTTGCGGGCGATCGAGAGGATGCCTGACGGCTTCGTCGTCACCGACCACGAGAGGCGCATTCTCGCGGCCAACGCCGCCTTCTGCGAGATGGTCTCCCAACCCGGCGAGACCCAATTGATGGGTCAGCCCATCGACCGGTGGCTCGGCCGCAGTCGGACCGACATCAACATCGTGCTGACGAACCTGAAAGAGCACGGTCTGGTTCGGAATTTCGGAACCGTGCTGCGCGGGGAATTCGGAACCGCCCACGAGATCGCCGTGACCGCCGTCGCCTGCGACGACGGGGCCCAACGCTGCATCGGCTTCGTGATGCGGCGGCTCTCCGTACGCACCGCCGCCGCCAGCCCGCCGTTCCAGACCAAGTCCGTGGACCAGCTGCGCGAGCTCGTCGGCCGGATGCAGCTCAAGGACATCGTCCGCGAGTCGAGTGAGGTCATCGAGAAGCTCTGCATCGAGGCCGCCCTCGACGTGAGCAACGACAACCGGGCCGCCGCGGCACAGCTCCTCGGGCTGAGCCGGCAAGGGCTCTACTCGAAGCTCCACCGCTACGGCCTGACCTCCGACGAATCTTCCTGACAGGCGACCTGCGCAACGGCGAGATCGGTCATTCGGATCTGGGCAGACGACGAGACCCGCCGGGATCCGGCGGGTCTCGTCGTCTGGCACCGTCCACGCGAGTGACGCGCGTGTTCTCAGGAGGCCGGCGGAAGTGCGCTGTTCTGCGACGTCTGCGCGCCTCGCGGACCATCCAGCCAGTTGTAGCGGTCCGTGCTGAGCAGAATGAAGTGGATGAGCAAAGCCAACGCCGCCAGAAAGACGTGAAGGCCGATCATCGCCTGTCGCCAGTCGACATGTAGCCAGATCTTGTATGCAGGACCCATGTTCTCTCCTCAGCTGTAGACGAGCTGCGTGGTGTGATCGGTCATCGACGACTGCCGTTCGGAGGCGGGGCCGATCCACGGCTTCCACATCCACATCAGCGAGTGGGCGACGATGGCGAAGAGGATGTACGCGATGAAGCTGCGTACCATCCAACCATGAACCTCTTGCGCCTCGGTGTCGGTCAGTCCCGTGGGTGAGGCGGGTTTCTCGTTGCTTGCCATATCGTTCTGGACCTCCTGCTTTCTCCATCACTCCGCGCCATCCCGCGCGGCTGGGTACGACGGTCAATCGCGCTACGACGGTCGCGCGACTTCCCGGCTCAGTGCGACGAGAGCAACGTGCTCCCGCTGCACACGGGTGGCTCCTGCCGCTCGGGCGGCTCTCTCGGCTCCGTCGCGCATCTGCTTGGCAGCGGAGATGCGTGTCAGGACCGGTCGCGCGGTGACGGCCGCATCGAGCGCGTGCTCGGCGTCCTCGTCCCACGGGAGCTGTTCTGCCACCCGGGAAGGGGTGGGCTCGATGCGGTCCAGTTCCGTCCCGAGCGGGAGAATCTGGAAGAGCGCGTCGAAGAGGGCATTGCACACCTCCTGGACCAGGTAACTGGCCCCGGAGTAGCCCATGAATGGAGTGCCGGTGTGTCGCCGGATCGCCGTCCCCGGAAACGACGCCGGGACGTAGACGCCGCGGCCACCCGCCTCGGCGAGGTACATGCGCTCGTTGTAGCTCCCGAACAAGATCAACGGAGTCCGGGTCCGCACGAGCTGTCGGACCTCGGCATTGTCGGTCTTGCCTCCGGGCTTGCGCGCCACGGCGAAGTGGCAGGGTAGACCGAGCTCTTCCTCGAGGAACGTCCGGAGCCCGCGGGCGTACGTCTCGTTCGCCACGACGCCGAACGACGCCGTCCCGAAGAAGTCCTGCGTCACCGAGCGCCAGAGATCCCAGAGCGGCTTGAGGGTCGTATGCTTCTCACGTTCGATGAACGGCTCCGGATCGAGCCCGAGCGCCGCTCCGAGCGCGCGGAGGAAGCGGGTCGTGCTGTGAAGACCCAGAGGCGCCTGGAGGTAAGGGTGGCCGAGCTCCTCGCAGAGGAGCCGACCAAACTCGCGGTAGAGCACCACGCTCGCGTCGGCCTCGGCCAGCTTGGGGATGTCCTCAAGGTGCGTCCCCATCGGGAAGACCATGTGAACGTCCGCGCCGATGCCCTCGACGAGTCGGCGGATCTCGGCGAGATCCGACCAGGTGTTGAACATGCCGTAGCTCGGGCCGATCACGTTCACGCGGGGCCTGGAACGCGCCTCCGCCGAGACAGCGGCCTTCTTCGCGCCCTTCTTGGGCCCGAATTCTCGCCAGAGGTAGAGCAGCGCACGGTCGGCGGCCTGCCACTGATCCTCGTCGATCGTCCGAGGAAGAAAGCGTTGGATGCCCGTGCCTTCGGGGGTCACGCCGCCACCGATCATCTCGGCGATCGAGCCGGTCACGACCACGCTGGGGAGCGCGGGATCGAGGGTGCGATGGGCCCGCTTCATGGCCTCTTCGGTGCCTCGCTTGCCGAGCTCTTCCTCGGAGAGCCCGGTGACGACGACGGGGAGCTCGTGGGGTGGCAGTCCGTCGGTGTAGTGCAGCACGGACGTGACTGGCAGGTTCTCACAGCCCACCGGACCATCGATGATCACCTGAAGACCCTTGACCGCCGTGAAGACGTACACGGCGCCCCAGTATCCACCGGCTCTGTCGTGATCGAGGATCAACATCAGAAGGTCCCCACGGGCTTGTGATCGACATCCCGCCTGCGGAGCTGGACCAAGCGCTTCTCACGGAAGGCCTCGTGGGCGCGCGGGACGTCCTCCCAGATCCCGGCGGCGTGCCCCGTCCCGACTCCCTCGAAGAACGATCGCATCTCCTCGAAGCGCCCTCGCGACGCGAGGGCGGCCTGGATCACCTGCGCAAGAGAGCCAGCGCCGGCGGGGCCCATCAGCGGACGCGCCGAGATGAGGTTGGTGAAGTACAGCGACGGGATCGCGCGCTCCTTGGCCGCCTGGACGACGGGCGTCGTCCCCACGACGAGCTCGGGGTCGTGGTCCTCCATCGCGCGGAGATCGTCCTCGAGCGAGGCGCGGAACTTCACCCGCGCGCCTCGGCTCTCGAGCCAGCGACAGTCCTCCTCCGCGAAGCGGGTGAGCGGACAGGCCGTGCCCACGTAGCGGACATCGGCGCCGCTCTCGACGAGGAGGCGCGCCACGAGGAGCTCGGAGCCCTCGTAGCCCGACAGCGTGATCCGCGCCTCGATGCGGTTCGCAGCCAGCGCCTGGGCGATGGCCGGCACGACCGCGTTCTTGGCGGCGTCGATGCGATCCCGCGAGAGGCCGCAGGCGCTCCCGATGGACTCGAGCCACCGCGCGGTACCCTCGCATCCGACGGGCGCGGAGCCAACCACGGTGCGGCCCGCCGCCTCGAGCTCACGCACGGACGCCGTATAGAAGGGATGCACCGCACCCACCACGGCGCAGTCGAGCGCCGCGTAGAGCTCACGCCACTCACGCGTCGGCACGGTCGGGCCCGCCGCGAGCCCCAGCGGTTGCAGCATCCGACCGATCGAGATCGGATCGACCGGAAACATCTCTCCGAGGAGGGTCACGGTCGGAACCTTCGAGGGGCCCGTGCGCGGCGCCTGCACCGGGCCGAGCTCAGCCTCCGTGCGTGCGTAGGCGAGCATCGCGGCAGCCAGGACGTCTTTCGCCTCGGCGTGCGTCGGGACTCCGAAGCCAGGCACGTCGATCCCGACGATGCGCACCCCATCGATCGACTTCGGCAGAAGCCTGAGCGGCACGCCCGACGCGGACGGCACACAGAGGTTGATGACGACGACCGTGTCGAGCTCGTCGGGCTTGGCGAGCGCATGGACCGCTTCGCGGAGATCCTCGAAGAGCTTCCCCGTGACCAGCGACTCGGAGTTGAAGGGGACGTATCCGACCGTCCGGCGGGCGCCGTAGAAGTGCGACGTGAACGTCAGCCCGTAGACACAGCAAGCCGAGCCCGAGAGGAGCGTCGCGGTGCGCCGCATGCGCAGCCCGACCCGCAGCGACCCGAACGCCGGACACATGCTCTGAGGCTGATCGTGGGGACCGACCGGATAATCCTCCGCGAAGCGCGCGATGGCCTCGTTGCCCGCCGCGCTCGCCGCGGCCCGGAGCTGCGCCTTCTGATCGCAGCGCGCGCCCTCGAGCGGGGCCTCGGGCGCAGCGGCCGTCGAGAAGGGCGCGCGTGGCTCGCGCTCGACCGGCGCCGCCACCTCAGGCCACTCCGTCGTAGAAGATCTCGAGCGAGCGACGGGCCGGGGGCTGGGGACCGCAGAGATCCTCGATCGTCGCCGACTCGAGCACGACGTCGCGGCCGACCGCGTCCCCATGGAAGAGCCCCAGCAGGGCCTCCTGGTCGAGCGGGCTCGGACCGAGCGGCGCGGCGGACGCGACGTTCTCGGCGAGCTCGTCGAAGAGCGACGCCCACGGGCTGCCGGGACGCCCGATGATCTCGTACTTCGCGCTCTTGCGTCGGATGTCGTCGTCGGCCGGGATCGCGGCGAGCACAGGAATGCCGACCTTCTCGGCGAAGGCCCGCGCCTCGCCCGTGCCGTCGTCCTTGTTGATCACGATACCGGCGACACCGACGTGCCCACCGAGCTTCCGGAAGTATTGCGTGGCCGCGCAGACGTTGTTCGCGACGTAGAGAGATTGCAGATCGTTCGAGCCGACGACGATGACCTTCTGGCACATGTCTCGCGCGATCGGCAGGCCGAAGCCGCCGCAGACGACGTCGCCGAGGAAGTCGAGCAGCACATAGACGAAGCCCCAGTCGTGGAAGCCGAGCTTCTCGAGGGTCTCGAATCCATGGATGATCCCGCGGCCACCGCAGCCGCGGCCGACCTCAGGTCCGCCGAGCTCCATCGCGAACACGCCGTCGCGCTTGAAGC
>JBKDQC010000078.1:0-7572 GCA_046342295.1 Deltaproteobacteria bacterium
CGACGCGCCGATCTCGCGCACGGCCTCGCGCGCGCCGGCGAGCAGGGCCTCGATCGCCGGCCGGACGTGCGCGGCTTCGATGCGGTCGAACGGGATCTCTGTTCCGATGGAGAGGAGCGGGTTGGCGGACATGCGCGAGGAGGGTAGTGCGCGGCCGCCCGTTGGACGAGCCCGGCGAACGGGCAGCGCAGGGCTGCGCCGGTGGTCACCCACGGGCTTCGCGGGCGGATCGTTGCTACGCCCTCGTGGTGAACCCTTGGCATCCGTACTCGTTTCGCGAGCGGCCGATGGAGCAGGCCCTCGTCTACCCGGACGGCGTCGCGCTCGAGGCCGCGACCGCGCGCTTGCGCGCGATGCCGCCGATCGTGACTTCCTGGGAGATCGAGCGCCTCCGCGCCCAGCTCGCCGAGGCCGAGGAGGGCCGTCGCTTCGTGCTCCAAGGCGGCGACTGCGCCGAGACCTTCGCGGACTGCCGTTCGGAGGTGATCGCCAGCAAGCTGAAGATCCTCCTCCAGATGTCTCTCGTGCTCGTGCACGGCGCGCAGCGGCCCATCGTGCGCATCGGGCGCCTCGCCGGTCAGTACGCCAAGCCTCGCTCGCAGCCGAACGAGACACGGATGGTCGATGGCCGCGCCGTGACCCTCCCGAACTACTTCGGCGACCTGGTGAACCGCGCGGAGTTCGCCGCCGCGGCCCGCACGCCCGATCCGGAGCTCATGGTCCACGGCTACATGCACGCCGCGGTGACGATGAATTTCGTCCGCTCGCTGGCTGCCAGTGGCTTCGCGGACGTCCACCGCGCGCACCAGTGGGATCTCTCGTTCGCCTCGGGCGCACGCCTGTCGGGGGAGGTCGCCGCGGAGTACCGCCGCACGATGCAGCAGTTGCTCGACGCCATCCGCTTCATGGAGTCGATCGGCGAGAGCCGTCTCGAGGAGCTGACGCGCGTCGAGATCTTCTCGAGCCACGAAGGGCTGCACCTCGAGTACGAAGCCGCCCAGACCCGCACGGTCCCGCGGCGCGAGGGCCACTACTGCCTCACGACGCACTTCCCTTGGATCGGAGAGCGCACCCGTCGCCTCGATGGCGCGCACATCGAGCTCTTCCGCGGCGTGTCGAACCCGGTTGGGGTGAAGCTCGGGCCCAAGACGAGCCCCGAGGACGTGCTCGCGCTCTCTCGCGCGCTCAACCCGCGCGACGAGGCCGGAAAGCTCGTGTTCATCACGCGGATGGGCCGCGGGAACGTGGCCTCGCGTCTCGAGCCCTTGCTCGCCGCGATGCGCGATGCGGGGCGACGCTGTCTCTGGATCTGCGATCCGATGCACGGCAACGGCATGACGACGCGCTCGGGTCGCAAGACGCGGGACTTCGGCGCGATCCTGGGCGAGCTCGAGGAGACGATGGATGCGCACGCGACGCGAGGAACGGTCTTCGGGGGCGTGCACTTCGAGATGACCGGGGAGGACGTCACGGAGTGCATCGGCGGCGCAGACGGCCTGGGCGAGGACGACCTCGACGGCGCCTACGCCACCGCCTGCGATCCGCGCCTCAATTATCGGCAGGCGCTCGAGATGGCCTTCGCCATCACCCGGCGGCTGCGCGCGGGATGAAGCGCGCGCTCGGTCGCGCTCGCGCCGATGCGGGCGCTCCGCGCGCGGCCCGCAGCCCGAACGCGCGCGCCCTCGATTCGTGCGGCGGCGTCAACGAACCTGCGCGATCGTCCGGAGCGCGCTCGCGACCGCGCCGCGCATGGCGCTCCGGCGCATCGACTGCTCCGTGCCGCCGCCTCGTACGCCGGCGCGGCCTTCGAGCATCGCGCGCACCGCGCCCCCCCGCGCGTCCGAGACCACGATCGAGACGCGGCAGCGCACCTCGCGCTCGCCCTGCGCGAGCACGTGGTGCGTCAGCTCCACGACCGATCCCGTCACGACGAAACGCGCGCGCGCACGGTCGGGCGAGACCGTGACGCTCGGGAGGGTCGTGAGCGCCGAGCGGATCGCGAGCTCGAGCTCGTTGTCGGAGCCGGCCTGTCCCCCGACCGACGCGAACTCTCCGAGCGCGATGGCGGTTTGCGCGTTGGCGACGGCCCGCGCGCGCGGCCGAGATTGGGCGTCGAGCGCGGCGGCTCCGACGAAGAGCCCGAGCGTCAGGGCGAGCCCAACGCATGCGAGCACGAGCACACGCGAGAGAGAACGCATGCGACACCTCCGCGGCGCCCGCTCGCATCCGCTTCGAGCCACTGGCGCCGACGATCCCGTGGTTAACAGTCCAGCGGTCGCCAGCACAAGAAAGCGGCGCGGCCGCTCGCCCGGTTCGGTCGAGTGACCCGCGCGTTCACGCTGAGCGATCCTGTGTAGGCTCGAGCGTGCATGACCCTGCGCGAGCTCATCTCCCAGCGCGCTCGCATCTCCGAGGTGGCCTCGTACCTCGACGCGCTCTCCGACGACGTCCGCATCCTCGAGGCGAACTCTCTCCCGAGGCGCGCGCAGGCCTTGCTCTTCGACATGGCCGCGGACGCGCCTCCCCTCCGCCTCACGCACTTCGTGCCCGACGACGTCCCTGCGCAGAGGGCCGTGCACCACCCCGGCCGCAACACCGTGCCGGTCCCCACGTACTTCAAGCACTTCCAGAAGCGCTTCGCGAAGTCGGCGCGGCCCGATCACGCGGGGCTCGCCGGCGGCTACAACCACTCGAACGCGTTCTTCATCCGCCCCGGCTACTTCGTCGCGTACGAGACCGACGGCGCGCACGTGCCCCCCGACAAGAGCGCGGTCCAGAAGGAGTGGTACGCGCGCGGGCCGGTCGTCATCGACTATTTCCTCGTGCCCGAGGGCTGGGCGCTGCCCGAGGGCTGGCCTCGGGTCGTCCCCAATTCCGTGGGCTTGCAGCGGCTCGTCTACCACCGCACCCGCGACTTCATGCGCGGCGTCTCACGCCACGTGTCGATCGGGCGCGCTGCCACGGAAGACCGCCGCGGCGATCGAAACCTCGACTTCTGGTTCACCCTCGTGCGCGAGGAGCGCAACCGCCTCGCCCTGCCCGGTACATGACAGCACGCGGCACGCGCATGGACCCTCGAGCCGATGCAGCGCGTCAGAGGAGGTTGCGCGCCTTGATCTCGAGGTAGCGGTTGACCGCGCCGACCGCGAGCTCGCCGGCCGGTCCTTCGACGAGCCGCACGCCGCTCTTGCGGAGATGGGCCTTCACGGCGGCGCGGTCGGCCAGCAGATCGGCCGCGGCGGCGCGCTGGTAGGCGTCGTCGTCGGTGCGCGCCGGACACGAGGCCAAGCGCTCGGCGACGGCGTCCTCCATCGTCACGCACACGGGCAAGTGCTTGCCCCGGAGCATCGCGAGGTGCTCCGCGAGCGGCATCGCGTGCGTGTCGTCGAGCAAATCGGAGAACATCACGACGAGAGAGCGGCGCGGCACCCGCACCTTGATGAACTCGACGAAGCGGCGAAAGTCGACGTACGCCATCGTCGCCTCGACGTCGTAGAGCGCCTCGAGCAGCGCGCGGTATTGCGCGGGTCCTCGGTTGGCGGGGACGAAGGTCTTGACCTCTTCCGCGAAGACCACGAGCCCGACCCGGTCTCCGTGTCGCAGCGCGACCCAAGCGAGGAGGAGCGCGGCGTTGATCGCGTGGTCGAGCTTGGTCACCGGGACCTCCGGCTCGGCGTCCGGGAGCTCGGCTCCCTGCGGCGTGTGCGCCGAGCCCGCGCGGATCTTCATGAGCCGGCCCGCATCGATCGCGAGCAGCACGTTCTGGCTTCGCTCTTCGCGGAGCACGCGGGTCACGGGGCGCAGGCGTTTGGCGCTCGACTTCCAGTCGAGGTCGCGGAACGGATCTCCCGACACGTACTCGCGGAGCTGGTCGAATTCCCCGCCTCCCCCGCTCTTGCGCACGTTGCGGAACCCGATGTTGCGCAGGTCGCCGAGCTTCGAGGCCATCTCGTAGCGCCGCGGCCCGAGCACGTTCGGATACACGCGCGCAGCGCGCGCCGCCGGCACGTCGACGATGCGCGCGCCGAGCCCCAGCGCCCCCTCGATGCGCAGGTGGAGGTCGCCGAACTCGTAGGCGCCGCGTTTGGGGGGCGTGACGCGGTAGCGGACCTCGCGTCGGGTGTGCGGAGGGAGCTCGATCGCGAGCTCGTCGGGCTGCGCGAGCCAGCCCTCGGGCACGTCGTCTCGCACGACCACCCGCAGGAGCGCGCGCGTCGGGTTGTGGAGCTGGACGACCACCTCGTTCGGCAGGCCGACGACGAGGCGCGCCTCCACGCTGCGCTCGGCGCTCGGGACGCGGCGACCGAGCGACGCGCTCTCGAGCGCCGCGCCGAGGATCAGGGCTGCGTCCCATGCGGCGACCCCCGCGAGGCCCAGCTCGCCTCCGAGCGCGAACGGCGCGCCCGCGGCGGCAGCCCACGCGAGCCGTCGCCCGGGGACGAAGCGCGACTCGCTCATCGCGGGACCTCGACCGTCGTTCCGATCCGGTCGATCACCTCTTCGGCCTTCATGCCGTCGAGCTCGACCTCCGGTGCGAGGACCAGGCGATGACAGATCACCGTGTGGAGGACCCGCTTGACGTCGTCGGGGGTCACGAAGGTTCGGCCATCGAGCGCCGCGGCCCACCGCGAGGCCACGAGGAGGTGCACACCCGCGCGCGGCCCCGCGCCGAGGAGCACGAGAGGAGACGTTCGTGTCGCGCGGCAGAGGTCGCGGACGTAGCCCCGCACACGGGGCTCGATGGCCACCCGGCCGGCGAGCGCACGGACTGCGCGCAGGTCCTCGCGGCTGATCACCGGCTCGAGGCTGGTCACATCGAGTGTCCCGACGCCGTGGCTCGTCTGCGCGAGGATGCGGTCCTCTTCCTCGAGGCTCGGGTATCCGACGCGGATCTTCAGGAGGAAGCGATCGAGCTGGGCCTCGGGCAGCGGGTAGGTGCCCTCCTGCTCGACGGGGTTCTGCGTCGCGAACACGGTGAAGTCTTCGCCGAGCTCGTGTCGCCTGCCGTCGATCGAGACTTGCCGCTCCTGCATGGCCTCGAGGAGGGCGCTCTGGGTCTTGGCGGGGGCTCGGTTGATCTCGTCCGTGAGCAAGAGCTCCGTGAAGATGGGCCCCTTGGTGAAGCTGAAGGCGCCCGTCTTGAAGTCGAAGACGTTGGTGCCGACGACGTCGCTGGGCATGAGATCCGGCATGAACTGCACGCGTCGGAAGGAGAGCCCGAGCGTCGCCGCCATCGCGCGGACCATGAGCGTCTTGGCGGTTCCGGGGACGCCCTCGAGCAGGACGTGGCCTTGCGCGAGCAGGGCGACGAGCATGCCCTCGAGCGCGTCCTCCTGTCCGACGACCACCTTGCGAATCTCGCCGAGCATGCGCGCGCGGAGCGTCGAGAGGGCCTGGGTGTCCGGGGGAGCGGTGATCTCTTGCATGGGCTTCCTGGTGGCGAGCAATCAAGCGCCGTCGGAGACGGCGCGCTCGGTCATCGCGTCGAGCTCGCGCGTGGCTTCGGCGAGGGAGACCGCGCGCGCGTCGTCCGCGAGACGCGCGATGTCCCGCACGGCATCGGCAGCCCGCTCGCGCCTGCGCCCGCGGAGCAATTTCTCGAGGCGCGCAGCATCGATCTCGTCGAGGTGGTGGTGCTCCGCGATCCGGCCGAGCGCCCGGCGTACGAGGATCTCGAGGCTACCGCGAGGGTCGCGGACTCTCGCGAACAGCGCTCCGATCGCAGCGACGAAGCTCGCCGTCGTGACGACCTCCGTAGGTGCGTCCTTGCGCGGCGCGCCGAACCGGCGGCCCGAGCGCAGCAGCACGATCGCGAGCACGATCGCGAGGTGCAGCGCGAGCGGCGCTGCGCCGCGCTGGAAGAGATAGCGCATCGTCGAGCGCGCCTCGCCGGCGCCGAGGTGGTACTCGTCGAAGAGCACCGGGCCCTGGGCGTAGGCTCGCAGCAGACGCGCGAAGAGCGGGGCCCCTTCGGCTTCGAGGAGGTCGCGGTTCTGGAAGGGGCTACCGCTCGCCGCCACGACGATGCGGCCGCGTCCCCGCGGGACGACCACGATCGCGTGCTTGCCGGCGAGCTCGGCCAGCACCTCGTGCTCGACGGCGTCGTCGACGTCGATGAGGCCCGCGAGGCGAAAGCCGGGCGGAGCGAGCCCCGTGAGCGGTCCGCCTGCGATCACGGCCCAGAGCCGCTCGTCCTCTTCCGCGCCCGCGAGCGTTCGCTCGAGCGCCCGCAACGGGTCGTCGACCGGAGCTCGTTCCGCCGGCTCCTCTGGCGCGGCGGGGGCATCTTCCGCCGGACCTGCGTCGCGCGCGGTCTCGCGCTCGGCGCGCTCGCGCTCCCGCGTGCGCCGGTCCGCGCGCAGCACCATGCCGTAGAGCCCGTCGTCCTCGGCGCAGCGATCGGGGTCGATCGCGGTGAGCCGGACGCCGAAGCCGTGATCTTCCTCGAGCAACTCGGTCGCGCCGAGCACCATCCACGTCCCGCCCGCTTCGATCCAGCGCAGCAGGGCTTCGCGCTCGGGCCGCGACATCGGGCGGCTCTGGAGGTGGTCGCAGCCGCCGATCGCGACCAGCGTGGCGGGGCTCGGAAGCTCGGCGACGTCCTCGTTCCAGCGACGCGCCTCGAATCCCGAGGCGCGCGCGAGCTCGAACGCTGCCCGCGATCCTGCGGGCCCCGCGCCGTAGGTGGAGTAGGAGAGGGCGAAGCGACCGCGGTCGGTGACTCGGCCGCACATCGCCAGCAGCGCGCCGAGCGCGAGCACCGTCGAGGCTGCGATCACCGCGGTCGACGCGCGGTTCATCGCGCACCCTCGCCGCCAACGATGGCCGCGTCGCTCTCGGGCGCGTCGGTGGACGGCGGCGCGCTCGGTCGGGAGGCTGCGAGGATTCGCTCGGCGAGGGCGCGGCTCGAGCGGTAGTCGGCCTCGCCGGCGCGCTCTTCGCCGTACACTTTGACGTCGAAGGTGCGCGTGAGGGCGCGGAAATCTTCGCGCGCGCCGCCGGACGGCATCTGGCGGAGATACTGCCAGTTGGTCAACGAGGGCTCGAACCGGATCCAAGCCCTCCGGTCGAGCGCGACCAACGTCGCGAGGTATACCGCGCGAAGCGCCTCGCCGTAGCGGTGGTGGGCCGCGAGCGTCGCGGCTTCGGCGAGCCAGTCGTCCGGAGCTCGGTCGCGCGGGTCGGGCACGGCGTCCGCGGCGGCGCCTCGCGCGAGCGCGACGGCCCGCTGTTCCTCACGGCGCGTGAAGAACAAGAAGAGCGCGACCACGGCCACGAACATGACGCCGAGCGCAAGGAAGAACGCAGGTCCCGGCAGCGGCATCGACGCGACGGTCGGCAGGTTGCCCGAGTCCTCCGCGGCGTCGTCCTCGAGCTGCTCGAGGAGCCACTCGAAGAGGCGCTGCACGAAGTTCGCGAGCCCGTCGCGGCGTCTCGCCTCGACGTCTCGGAAGATGTCCTCCGAGAGGATGGCCCGCGCCTGATCGCGGGCACGGGCGTCCTGTTCGAGCGAGCTCTCCTCCGCGCTGGCTTCGGAGAGTCGCCCCTCCTCGGCGCGCGCGCTCGCGGCCC
>JBKDQC010000079.1:0-9506 GCA_046342295.1 Deltaproteobacteria bacterium
GCGGTAGAGTGGGCCTTCCGGACGCGCGAGCTCGCGCCACTGCGTCAGCCAGAGGTCCGCGAGGGGCCCGACGCGCCGACCGGAAATGGAGCGCTCCTCCACGTTCGCGAGACTGTCGAGCCAGATCGTTCGAGCCCCCAGCGCCTTGCCGAGCAGCACGCCGAAGAAGCCAGGCAGCGCGCCGGTCGAGACGACGACGTCGGGGCGTACCTGGAGAAGCACGGTCAGCACTTCGCCGGCGCACGCGAGCAGGCCGAGGCGGTCCCAGCGGGTCACGTCCCGGACCGTATGGAAACGCTCGCCTGGCACCTGGATTCGGTAGGCCTCGCTCACGGTGCACCAGACGAGCTCGTGGCCGTCGAAGGCTGCTCGGAGACGAAGCAGCTCGACCCAGTGTCCCCCGCCTGACGAGATGGCGAGCACCCGCCTGCGCCGCCCGGCGCCTCGGCGAGCCCGTGCGCGGGCGAGCGCGCGGAGGAGCACCTCAGGTCTCCGCCGTGGAGGACTGACGGGTGGCTGCCCAGAACTCGTCCACCGGGCCGCAGCGATCGGGCAGCGCCGAGAGCGCCTCGTGGAGGCCGACGACGACGAAGCCGACGCCAGTCTCGCGCCCGAGGCGCGCTCGTGCCTCGCGGACTTCCCGAGGACCGATCCCTCCCGAGGGAACGACCACGAGGACGCGATCGGCGAGCCGTGCCTGGCGGCGGAGGCCTGCGCCCTCGAGAGCGCTGTCCCAGGGGGTGACGACGAGGCGGCTCTGTAGGTCGGTGTCCGAGAAGACCCCGTAGGGAGCACCCGACTGCACGAGCGTCGGCGGCGCGAGGAAGTCGCCCCGGACGTTCGTGGGAGCGTTCTCGAAGTCTCCGGACTGCGCGGGCAGAGATCGTCGGCCTCCCAGGTCGGCGCTCCGTCCATCGGGTCGGCGCGGGCCGAGATCGATGGCCGTGGAGCCCGGCGACCAGTCAGCGTTCATGCTCCGCGCGAGCTCGACCGCGAGAGGCGTCTCCTTCTCCGTCGCGCCGACCACGAGCATCACGCCGCGCGCGTCGGGCACGAAGTCATCGAGGCCGGCGACGAGGTCGGCGAGGGCTCTCGGATCGCGCGGCCACGTGGTGGTCCCGATGACCGGTGCGTTGGCCCAGAACGCGATCTCGGCTGCGCTGAAGAGCTTGAGCGTCCGGAGCTCGCGCAGAAGCAGCCCTGCGAGCACCAACAACACGAACGCCACGGGCATGCCGATGGCGACCTGGTACTTGCGCTTGGAGGGCACGGCGGTGTCCGGGGGGACGGCGCGCGCGACGATCCGAAACCCGGTCTCGACCTGGCTCTGCATGTTGTCGAGGCGCGCGCGTCGGTTTCTCAGCTCGTTGAGGAGCTGCGTCTTGACGGTCACGTCCGCGAGCAACTCGGTGGCCTCGCCCTCGATCGCCGAGAAGGACACCACGCGGAGTTGGGCCTGCTGCGCGAGGGCCTGGAGCTCGCCCTGCTCGCGGCGCGCGGACTCGAGCTCTGCTTCCGCGGTGCGCAGCGCATCCTGGATCGTCCGCGAGCCGCCGCCTCCTCCGCCGTTTCCGCCTCCAGCCGCTCGCACCTGGGCCTCCAGCTCGGTCACCTGTCGTTCGAGGGATTGGTAGCGTGGATGATCGGGCGAGAGCCGCCCGCGCACCGACTCGAGCTGTCTTCGCGCTTCGGCGAGGGCGGTGCGGGCGCTCGCCCCGGTCGAGCTCTCTTCCGCGGGGTCGGTCGCGGCGCTCGACCCGGCGCTCGCTGCGCCGAGCTGCTCACGGAGCCGAGCGACCCGCGCCTCGAGTCCCGAGACCCCTGCGCCGGCGAGCGATGCGCGGGCCTGGAGGTCCGCGGCGGCCGCCCTCGCTGCCGTCTGGTCGTCGCTCAACTCCGTCGAGACCCCATGCGCCTGTCGAAACGCGTCGTACGCAGACTGAGCGCGAGACTGCTCCTGCTGGGCCGCCGCGATGCGCTCGTCGAGGGCGACCATCGCCTCGTGGATCGCGGCGCTGCGCCGCTCCACCTGGTGGGCCAGGAAGATGTCCACCAGCGTGTTCGCGAACGTCGCCGCGTCCTCGGCAGAGTCGCCGGTCGCCGTGATGGACAGCAGGCCCGCCTGCTCGTCGAGGGTCTGCGAGAACCTCATGTGGATCACGTCGTCGGGCGCTTCGGTCAGCCCCATGCGCCGCTTGACCTCCCCGATGACCGCCTCGCGCCGCAGCGAGTCCACGAGGGGAGGCAGATCCCGGCGAAGGTCCGAGGGGACAGCGGGGTCGAGCGGCTCGGTGCCCTCGTACCGGATCGAGGTGTTCGACTCGTAGCTGTGCTTGAGGACGAACTTCGCGACGAGGACGCCGAGGAGGAGGCCGAACGCAGCGCCGCCGAGGAGCCACCAGCGCCCCCGGCCGACGATGGCGAGCACCCTCCGGGGCTCGAGCGGGCGACCCGGCCGCGAGGGGGCCGACGAGTCGTCGGAGTCGGCTGCTGCGTCCTTCTTGCTGGTCATGCGCGATCAGGGAAGCCGGGGTGCACCCACCACGGCGCGGACTATGTACGGCCCCTCGCGCGGAGGCCAGGGCGTGGATCGTGAAGGGCCCAGGGGGGCCGCGGCCTCGCGCGGGAGGGGCTGGACGGACCCACCCGCGAACTCAACGTCTGCGCGCGCTCGCCCGCTGCTGCATCGCGGCGCGTCTCGCGGCCGCGCGGTCGGCGCTCTCCTCGAGCGCGCGGTCGGCACCGCCGCCGTCCTCTCCGCCGAGGAAGCGCGACAGCCCCGCGATCGTCGGGAAGCGGAAGATGTCCGTGATCGTGAGCTGCTTGCCGGTGGCTGCCTTGAGCTCTCGGTGGGCCTGGACGGCGAGGAGCGAGTGACCGCCGAGCTCGAAGAAGTTGTCGTGGGTGCCGACCTTCGCGAGGCCGAGGATGCGCTTCCTGACTTCGGCGATCTGTCTCTCGAGCTCGCTCGAGGCCTCCACGTGCTCTGTGGCTCGCCCGAGGCGGCCTTGCGTCGCGTCGGGCCGCGGCAAGGCCTTGCGGTCGACCTTCGCGTTTGGTGTGAGCGGGAGCTTCGCGAGCTCGACCAGGTGCGCGGGCACCATGAATTCCGGCAGTCCGGCGCCGAGCGCCGCCGCGAGCGCGCGGGGCTCGACGCTCGCGTCCGAGTGCACCGTGTAGTAACCGACGAGGCGCTTGTCGCCGGGCGTGTCCTCTCGCGCGATCACGACCGCCTCACGCACCCCCGCGAAGCCCGCCATCCGCGCCTCGATCTCACCCAGCTCGATGCGGTATCCGCGGATCTTCACCTGGTGATCGACGCGCCCGAGGAACTCGATCCGCCCCTCCGGCGACCAGCGGACGAGATCGCCGGTGCGATACATGCGCGCCGCCTCGTCACCCCACGCACCCACGGCAAACGGGTCGGGGACGAAGCGCTCGGTCGTGAGCTCGTGTCGCTCGAAGTAGCCGCGCGCGACGCCGAGACCTCCGATGTAGAGCTCTCCTGGGGCGCCGAGAGGTACGGGCTCGCGGTGGGCGTCGAGCACGTACATCGTCTGGTTGGCCATCGGGCGTCCGATGCCCACCGTGCCTTCCACGGGCCGTGCCGCTTCGTACGACGACCAGATGGTCGTCTCGGTGGGCCCATACATGTTGGTCACGGTGGCGCGCGTCACTGTCCCGAGCTCCGCGACGAGCGAGCCCGGGAGCGCTTCGCCACCGAGGAAGAGGTGCTTCACCCTCCCGAGCGCGAGCCGCGCTTCCTCGTTCATGAGGAGCATGCGGGCCATCGACGGAGTGCACTGGAGGTGGGTCACTCCCCAGCGCTCGATCTGAGCGCTGAGCGAGTAGTCGTCCGCCTCGACCTTCGCGCGCGGCTGCGCTGCTTCTCGGAGACGGTTCAGGTGCTCGAGGTGCTCGAGCACCGTGTCCGAGTCGATGCCGTAGTCGATGAGGCAGCCGATCTCGTCGACGCCGATCTCCTTGCAGCGCTCGACCATCCGCAGCGCCGACTCCGGCGTCCCGAAGAGCCCCGCGGTCTCGTAGTAGCGCTCGAACGCATGATCGAGCAGGGCGTCGGCGTCCTCGGGCGAGAGGCTCGCGAAGTTGTCGTCGAAGCTCGCGCCCTCTTTCGCGTGCTGCTTGAAGGCCGGGAAGCTCCACGCGTGCTGGGCGATGAGGTTCATCGCGGTGCGGAGGTAATCCTTCATCGGCTGGCGGGCCGTCTCCTTCACCGTGTGCTCGTCGGTGCCGACGAAGGTGTGGAGCATCAGCGTGACGTGACCCTCGCCCTCGTGTCCGCACTCCTTCCAGGTCTTGCGGTAAACCGCGATCTTTTCCTTCGCCTCCGCGATCGACTGGCCGAGCAGGTGCGTGAGGAGACCCGCCCTCGCGCGTGCCGCGGCAGCGAACGTCTCGGGGTTGCCGGCGGCCGTCAGCCAGACCGGGAGCTCCCGCTGGATCGGTCGCGGCAGCGTCCGCACAGGCACCTTGCCCTTGGGCCCATCGAATTCGATCGTCTCGCCGCGCCAGAGGCGCCGCACGATCTCGACGTCTCGGATCAGCGCTTGTTTGGCGTTCGCGAAGTTCTCCGGACGGAACACGAAGTCATTCGGGTGCCAGCCGCTCGCGAAGGAGATTCCGACGCGTCCGTTCGAGAGGTTGTCGACGAGGCCCCACTCCTCCGCCACGCGCGCGGGATGATGGAGCGGAATCACGCAGGAGCCGGCCCGGATCTTCACGTGCTGCGTGACGGCCGCCACGGCCGCGCTCGCGACGGACGGGTTCGGATAGAGCCCCCCGAAGGCCCCGAAATGGCGCTCCGGCGTCCACACCGCCTCGAAGCCGTGGGTGTCCGCGAACCGCGCGCCCTCGAGGAGCAGGCGGTACTTGCCCGCGTTCTTCTCTCCCTCGTCGCTCGCGAAGTAGAAGAGCGAGAAGCCGATCGGGCGCTGGCTCGCGCCGCTCGCGCCGCTGGAGACGAGCGTGCGGTCTTCATCGCTCGAGAGCACGACCGTGAAGCCGCGCGCCAGCGTGTAGAAGAGCTCGAGCACGCTGATGTCGAAGCTCAAGCTCGTGACCGCCAGCCACGTGCCCGGTGGCTGGTGGGGCACGCACGGGTCCATCCCGAGGAAGAAGTTCGCGACGTTCCTGTGCTCGACCATCACGCCCTTGGGCCTGCCAGTCGAGCCCGAGGTGTAGATCACGTAGGCGAGGTTCGAGGGCCCGACCCCGACGTTCGGCCGCGTCGAGGGGCGCGCGGCGATCGCGTCCGCGTCGGTGTCGATCCGGACCGGCTTCGCGGCGATCCCCGGCGGGAGCCCTTGGGCCAAGCGCGCGTCGGTGACGACGAGCGCGCTCTTGCTGTCCTCGAGGTAGAGGGCGATGCGCTCCGCCGGGTAGCTCGGATCGATCGGGACGTACGCACCACCCGCCTTCTGGATGGCGAGCGCTCCGACGACGAGGTCCGGCCCGCGCCCGAGGTGCAGCGCGACCGGCGTGTCGGGCCGCACGCCGAGCGCGACGAGATGGTTCGCCAGGCGGTTCGCGCGCTCGTCGAGCTCCCGATAGCTGAGCTGCTCGCGCTCGAAGGCGACCGCCGTGGCCGAGGGCGTGCGGTCTGTTTGCTGCTCGAAGAGCTGGTGCACGCACCGAGGCGTGATCTCCGTCGTCGTGGCGTTCCACTGACGCAGCATCCGATCGCGTTCGTCTGCGGTGAGGAGAGGCAGACGCGCAAGCTCCGTCGATGGCGAGGCGACGGCTGCCGCGAACAGCACGCCCAGTCGGGCCACCATGCGCTCGATCTCTCCGGATGCGATGCGCGCGGTGTCGCAGACGAGCACGGCGGCGCCGCGCGACGGGGCGAACGCGAGCGTCAGCGGGGTGCCGGGGTGGGGCCGCACGTCCGCGACGTCGTCGACCTCCTCGACGACCACGTCCCAGCGGGGGCGGGAGGCTCCGGGGACGCGCAGGTAGAGGTCGCGGCGGTAGGTCTCCTTGGGGTCGAGTCGAGCCCTCTCGGCGGCGAGCTTCGCGCGGTGCTGGGCGAAGGTCGCGCCCTCGTCGACCTCGACGCGGAGCGGCACGACCTCGGCGACGAACTCGGTGTCGCCGCCGACCCGCGCCGTCAGCGCAGGGGTGCGGTAGCCCACGTCGAAGAGAGGCTGGCCCGTGATGCGCGAGAGCCACGCGGTCGTCGCAGCGAGCCAGTCGGCGGCGCCCGCGCCGGCGGGGATACCGAGCGGCGCGCGAACGTGGACGGTGGCGCGGCTCGAGGTCCGGTCGATCGCGGCGATCTCGACCGGCACGAGGCGCGTGAGCCGCGGCCCCCAGAACGGCTCGTGTTTCGCGAGCGTCGCATCGAGCTCCCCGAGCTCCTTCTTGCGCGCCGCGTCGGGGCTCGGCAGGACCGCGCCCCGCACCACGCCCATCTCCGCGAGCTGCTCGGGGGTGCGCAGCGTGCCCTCGCGACAGAGCGCGCGCGCGAAGCGGAGAGACCCCCGGCCGGTCGCGATCTCGAGGGACCCATCGTCACCGACCGCGATGATCGTGCCCGGGGCCTCCGGGACCTCGGAGGCGCCGTCGCGCGCTTCGGGCAGGAGGAGCACCCCCGCGCCCGGGCCTGCGTTCCCGACGAAGCTCTTGGCGACCCCCATCGGGTTCGTGTACCTGGCGCCGAAGTCGAGCGCGCGCACGAGCGCCGAGATCTCGCGCGCCGGCCGGTTCCAGTCCAGGGTCGCGCCCGCCGCGGGGCGCTCGAAGCGCCCGAAGTAGGTGCGCTGCGAGAGGTCTTGCTTGCTCCGCGTGAAGGATCCGTCGACGAGCCGAGGAACGAGCCGACCGAACGACTCGATCGCCGCCTCCCAGCACCGCGTGTTCGCGACGACGGACGTGTCGTGCTCTCCGAGTGGGAAGCGCTCCGACTCGAGCACATCCCCTTCGTCGACGCCCCCTTCGATCAGGTGCCACGAGATGCCGTGCTCGGTCTCGCCGTGGAGGATGGCCCACGACGGCGCGTTGAGCCCCGCGTAGCGGGGCAGAGGGCCGTCGTGGAAGTTGATGCTCCCGCGCGTCGGGAGGGCGAGGACGTCCGCGGGCAGGATCGACAGGTTCGCGATCGAGAAGAGCCACTCGAAGGGCTCGGGATCCTCGAGGATTCGTTCGCGCAGAGTCTTCCCCTCCGACTTGGTCAAAGGCGGCGCGATCACACGGAGCCCGCGCTTGCGAGCCCAGGCCCCGACGCCGTCGTCGCGCGTGATGACGCCGCGCACCGAGTTCCCGTTGGAGAGCAGCAACTCGGCGCACTGCACGGCGAGCGACTCGTCTCCGATCACGTAGCAGGCGAACACCATGGGTCCCTCTCCAATCGTGCTGCGCGCGGCGCTGCATCTGCCTCGCGCCGCGGATGCGCTCGTCCTCGTGTCCGAACGGAGCCCTCAGGGCGATGCGGTCGCCGCTGCCGTCACACCGATCAGCGCGCCGGTCGTGCCCAGCGAGAGCACGCCCGCGATCGACGTCATCACATCGCGGAGATCCGCGTGCCCGGCGCTCGCCACGTAGACGATGTCGCCTGGGGCGAGCACCACGTCCGGCGCGCGCCCATCGACGATGTCGGCCACGCTGGCCTGGTACACGCGCGGGTGCTCCGAGTCCCCGCGGATCACCCTCACGTCGCCCCAGTTCCCGTCGCGCGTCACGCCGCCTGCGAGCGCGAGGGCCTGCGTGATCCGCATGCCAGGCCGGTGCTGCATGACCTGAGAGTCCCGCACCTGCCCGAGCACGGACACGAGGCGCTGGAGGTCGGCCGGTACGTAGAGGACATCGCCAGGACGCACGCGCACGTTGTGGCGGGGGTCCCCACCCAGCGCGAGCGTGAGCGACACCGGCAGGGCCTCCCCCGCACGCACCAGCCGGGCTCCGCCGAGGTCCGCTCCCGAGAAGCCGACGGCCTCCTCCTCGCTGCGCTGGGGCCCGCCCGCGACGGCGAGCAAATCCGCGAGGCGCATTCCTGGCGTGACGCCGTAGCGACCTGGTTCCGAGACCGCGCCGACGACGGTGGCGCCGTGGCCCGCCGGGTCCGTGAGGACGATGCTGACGCGCACGGTCCGGTCGTACTGGCGGAGCGCGCCTTCGAGGGCTTGCTCCGCCCGTGTGAGCGGCATCCCGCCGACCGGCACATCGCCCGCGAGCGGTACGTGGACGACACCTCGCTCGTCGACGAGGAGACCGGGCTGTTCCTCTCGCTCCGCAGACTGCAGCACGAGCGTGATGACGTCGCCCGGGTAGAGCATGAGTGGCTCGGGCCCGTCGTCGTTCATGCCGCCCGGCACGAGGGACGCCTGTCCGAAGCTCTCGCCCGCGGGAGGCACCGTCGGAGCGCGCACGAACGCAGGCGTACAGGCGGCCACCGCCACCCACGCTGGAGCCACGAGGCGCAGAAGGAGTCGCATCGGTGCGTCGGATAGCCTCGTGCTCGAGCTGGCGCAACGAGACCTGCATGACCCCTCGGAGCTGCGCAGCGATCCTGCGAGGCCACCTCCGCGATCGTGGACGAGCGCCCGGTTCACGCGAGGGAGCGCAGGTGAGCCCGCAGCGCCTCGAGCGTCTGCTCGCGCAACAGGTTCATCTCCCGGCTCGCTTCGACGGCGGACCGGTCACCGGCTCCCGCGAGGGCCTCGACCCTCGCCGCCTTCTCGCCCATGCGGAGCGCCCCGATCTGCCAGAGCACGCCCTTCATGCGGTGTGCGCGCGAGCGCAAGCGCGCGAAGTCTTCGACTTCGGCCGCCGCGTCGATCTCCTCCGCGAGAGAGCCAACGGACGCGAGCGCGCACTCGATCAGCTCCGCGACCAGCCCGTGCTCACCGATCTCTCGGGCCTGTTCGGCGAGACGCTCGAGGACACGCGGGTCGAGGAGGGGTGCGCCCATCGTCGTGGTGAGAACGGTGCCCTGGCGCGGCGCCGTTCACAAGCTCGCCCCGCCGTGCTCGCAGGCAGGTTGGCCGCTCCGCGATCCCTGCGTAGAGTGAAGCGGTGCGCGCGCGCGAGAACTCGTTCACTGCGGTCTCTCGATTTCTCTGCGGAGTCGCGCGTGCGTGACCTCGAGCGACAGGTCGAGGAGAAGCGGGCACGTTCCTTCGACGGAGCCGAGATCGCCTACCACGTGATCGGGCGCGGGCCGCCGATCGTGCTCGTGAACGGGCTGGGCGGAAGCTGGCGCGCGTGGTCCCACCAGCTCCGGTTCTTCGCAGGCTCCCACCGCTTCGTGAGCTGGGATTACCGAGGCATGTACCAGTCGCCCCTGCCCCGTGATCGGGACTCGCTCGCGGTCGGGGTTCACGCGCTCGATGGCCTCGCCGTGCTCCGGGCCGAGGGGATCGAGGCGTGCGGGGCCTTCGGTTGGTCCATGGGCGTTCAGGTCGCGCTCGAGATGTTCCGCCGTGCGCCGCGTCTCTTTCGCAGCCTCGTCCTCGTCAACGGCGTGGCGGGCAGCCCGTTCCGGACACTCG
>JBKDQC010000080.1:0-3834 GCA_046342295.1 Deltaproteobacteria bacterium
CACCGCGCGCGCCGCCCGAGCCCCCCCACGCCGCGACGCCGCGGGCCCCCCGCGTAGACGCGCGGACCCGCCCTCGAGCGAGGCGGGAGCGTGGCCCACCCGCCGCCCGGCCCGCGGGTCCGGCGGCGGCTCGGCGCGCACCTCGGTCTCCGGTCCCGCGTCGGCTGGGACGACGGTGGGCTCGGTCGTCGCGGGCGGCGCCTCCTCGGCCTCGGGCACCGCTGCGGTCGGCGGCGGCAGGCCCACCGGCGGCGCGTCGACCGGCGCCACGTCCACCGTCGTCTGGGGCACGCCCGCCCCCTCGCGTGCGGCCAGCCACGCACCGCCGCCCACCGCGGCGACGGCGAAGACCACGAGGGCGATCTTCGCCCCGAGGCCGGCGCCCGCCGTCGTCGCGCTCGCGCCCGTGCCGCTCGCGACCGCGGCCGTCCCTGCAGCCGCCGAGCCGACGGCCGCCGCCACCACCGCGCGCTTGAGGCGGGCGCGCTGCGCGTCGCTCGGACCCAGCGCCGGACGCGCCTCGTCGATCAGGGTGCGGTCGATCGGCGGACCGTCATCGGGCTCGTGCTCGCTCATCGCCCTCTCCACTCGTCCTTCGCGCGGATCCGCGCGAGATGCTTCTCGTAGTCCTTGCGAGCCAAGCGCAAGCGCGAGTAGACGGTGTTCACATTCGTCTCGAGCGAGGCCGCGATCTCTGGCACGGGCAACTGCTCGACCTCCGCGAGCACGAAGACGACGCGCTGGTCTTCGTCCATGGCGCCGAGGATCTGTGAGAGCAACGCCACCGCCTCGTTGCGGGCCGCCTCGTCCGCGGGCGTCGGCTGGTGCGTCTCGAGCATGTCCTCGACGAGCTCGTCGTGGCCGCTCTCCTTGCGCCGGAAGCGGCGGCGGTGCTCGGAGACGACGCGCACGAGGATGCGCGTGAGCCACGTTCGCAGGGACGCGCGCCCCTCGAAGTCCGGGAGCCGCCGGTGCACGACGAGGAAGAGATCCTGGAGCACGTCGTCGACCGCCGACGGCGAGACGCCCATGCCCCGCGCCGCGCGCCAGAGGGAATCGACGTGCGCCTCGTAGACTTCGTCGAAGCTCGGGGGAACGAACGGTGCGCCCGACGCGTCCTCGCGTCGCTCGTCCGCGCGCGCCGGGGCGGACCCGAGCGCGGCACCGTCGTCGTGCGCCGTCATGCCCCCGAACGAAAGCACGCGACGTCACCCCGAACAAACCGGAACGATCCCCGGGTCGCGGGTCGGCGTATCCTCGACCGATGTCGAGCCTCACCGGCGGCCCCCACCCGCTCACCTGGTCTCTCCTGGCCTTCGGCGCGCTCGCGGGCTGCGATCGCCCTCCCCCGCCTCCGACCGACGGCCTGCCAGGCCCGCCGGCAGCGGGTGTCTGGGCCGCGATCGAGCCGGCCGGCGACACGGTCTGCTCGCGCGGAACGCCGTACCGCTTCTTCGTGCGCGGCGGTCGCAGCGATCGCGTGGTGGTCGACTTCCAAGGAGGGGGCGCGTGCTGGGACGAGCTCACCTGCGGCGCCGCGGGCGCGCTCGACCTCTTCTCGGACGATGTTGGAACGCTCGAGCAGTTCACGGCGTGGGTCCAGGCCAACGGCCAGGGCGGCTACCTGAGCGACGACCCGGCCAACCCGTTCCGGGACTGGACGATCGTCCACGTCCCCTACTGCACGGGGGACATCCATTGGGGCAACACGCGCACCGCGTACGGCGAAGATCTCGCGGTCGAGCATCGCGGCTTCGTCAACGCGAGCGCGGCGCTCGACTGGACCTACGCGCGCTTCACGAACCCGAGCCACGTCTTCGTGTCTGGATGCAGCGCCGGCGCGTACGGCGCGGTGCTCCACTCGGCCTACGTGGCCAACCACTACACGGGCGCACGCGTGTCGGTGTTCGCAGACTCTGGCGCGGGGATCATCACCGACTCGTTCCTCGACGACTCTTTGCCGAACTGGAACGCGCAGCCGAATCTCCCCGGCTTCGTCCCGGGCCTCGACGTGCCGCTGAGCGAGCTGAGCCTGGCCGATCTGTACATCCGCATCGGCCAGCGCTTCCCCGCCATGCGCCTCGCGCAGACCAACACGAACTACGATCAGGATCAGGTCTTCTTCTACACGGCGATGGGCGGCATGGCCGCCGACTGGCCGCCGGCGATGCGTGCGAGCCACGATCGCATCGCGCGAGAGACGAGCAACTTCACCTCGTACGTCCCAGGAGGCTCGGTTCACTGCGCAGGCATCTACCCGATCCTGCAGGAGCGGACGGTCGAAGGCGTCGCCCTCGTCGACTGGACCGAACAACTCGCGACCGGGGACACGATGCCCGCCCGCGTCCTCTGCGAGGGCGCCGCGTGCTGCGACGATCCGCTCTGCGAGGAGTGCGCGGCGACGCCGGAGGCCGAGCGCGCGACGTACTGCCAGTTCTGCCGCGACTGGCCCGCCGCCTGGCCCGAGTGCGCGGGGCGCTGATCAGCGCGAGGCGGGAGGCGCGAGGCGGAGCCGCCCGCTCATCACTCGGCGCTCTCTCGCACTGAGCCGCTCTCCGCCGGCACGCGCTCGGCGAGGAAACGGTCGATGCGCTCGGCGATGGCGCCCTGACGCTCGACGGGCGCCGCGTGGCTCGCACCTTCGAGGTACAGGAGCTCCGCGTCCGGGATGGCCTCCGCCATGTGCTTGGCGAGGGCGGGCGGCGTGAACGTGTCCTTCTCCGCGGCGACGACGAGCGTGGGCACCTCGATCGTCGCGAGCAGGTCCTCGGCGCTATGCTCACCAGCGAGCTTGAGCATCGAGAGAAACAGGGAGGGCTCGAGCGCCGAGACGTGCTCGACGTACCACGCGAAGTCCTCCTCACGCAGCGCGGCCACGTCGACCTCACCAGAGAGCTTCGCGAGCCGGTAGGCGATCTTCGCGGGGATGCGGCCCCAGAGAGCACGCGCGAGGCCGCGGTTGCGCTCGACGAGCTCGAGGATGCCGGGCAGGACCTGCTTGAGCATGTCGGAGCCATGGAACGTCGCGGTCACGCGCCCGTAGCTGCCGCAGACGAGCACCAGCGCCTGAACCCGCTCGGGCGCGAGGCGGTAGGCCTCGAGCGCGACCTGCGTACCCATCGAATGTCCGACGAGCACGGCCCGCTCGACGGCGTGCGCGTCGAGCAACGAGAGGAGGTCGCGCGCGTGGGCCGGGACGTCGATGCGCGCCGGGTCGCTCGGCAATCCGCTCCGACCATGTCCACGGTAGTGCCAGTGGAGGACGCGGTGCGTGCGCGCGAGATGCGGCTGGAGGTATTTCCAGGCGAAGCCGTCGCAGCCGATGCCGTCGCAGAGGGCGATGTCGGGCGTCGGCGCATCGGCCGTGACGCCGGGCTCGCGCGGACCGCGAAGCCCCCAGAAGAGCAGGGTTCCGTCGAGGGCGGCGCTGAAGCCGGTCTTGTCGTACTGCATGCTCGCCGGGCGGCCGGAGCCTCAGCCTTTGGCGCGACCCGCGGGGGCGCCGGCTTTCGACTCGTGGGTCTTGGTGTCCTCGTCGAGGTCGTCGAGGCCATCGTCCGAGAGGTCGACGGAATCGGGGTCGTTGATGGAGGGCATCTTCTTCAGCTCCTCGAGCCCGATGCGCACGCAGCGCTGCACGAGCCAGGAGACGGTGCGCTCGAGCCGGATCGACTCACGGCGCAGCTCGCGAATCATCGGGCCGGGGAAATAGACGCTGATCTTGCGGGGGTCCGACATGTCGCCGTCCCGTAGTAGCGTGCTGCCAGGAGGCCCGTCAATGCAGCTCACCCCACCCAACGCGCCCGCGCGCACGCTCGTCCTCGCGCTGGCCGC
>JBKDQC010000081.1:0-9694 GCA_046342295.1 Deltaproteobacteria bacterium
GGTGATGCTCGCGCAGCGGGTGTACTTCGCCACGTTCCGTTTCGGCATCCTCGAGTCCTCGGGTGGTCTCGGGCTGGATCTCGACTTCTTCGACGACTCGCTCGAGGTGAGCGCCGAGATCTTCAGGTTCTCGGACTCGCAGCTGCCGCGGCTCCGGTTCCGTCTCGCTTACGAGATCCTGCCGACGCTCTTCATCCTCGGCGGCGCGGACGACGTGCTCAACGAGCGGACGGTCGACTTCTTCCTCGGCGCCATGCTTCGTTTCGACGACAACGATCTCGTCTCGCTCCTGCCCATCTTCGGGGGAGCGGTCGGGTCGGCTGCCAACTGAGGTGACCCGAGATGAGGGGCGCCGCCGCGCGCGCTTGCTCGCCTCGAGCGGCCGGGCCGCGTT
This sequence comes from Deltaproteobacteria bacterium, assembly GCA_046342295.1. Taxonomy (GTDB): domain Bacteria; phylum Myxococcota_A; class Polyangia; order Polyangiales; family Sandaracinaceae; genus JAFLCL01. Next base: position 395 of record JBKDQC010000081.1, read on the forward strand.
TGACAGGGCAGGAGGCTCGGAGATAATCGCGCCCTCCCTTGGCAGGGCCTGAGCGCCGTGCGGAGGGCCGTGCTCGGCTGTCGCGAACTCCGGTCACCTGCGCGTCGTCGCGGGAGCCCCATTCTCCAGGAGATTCCATGCGTCGCGTGTCCCAACGCGCTCTCTTCGTCTTGTCGCTGGTCGCGGCGGCGTTCTTGTCTGCCGGCGCACCGGAGGCGGCGTCCGCGCAGCTCGTCGGGGGTGGCTTGACCGGGCCGGTCGGGATGGACCTCCAGCTCTTCCGCCCCGCGATGGACTCGAAGGGCTACCTGTCGGTCAACGGCACCGACATCCTGGGCCACCTCGACTTCTCGTTCGGTCTCATCGTCAACGGTGGATTCGGCCTGATCCCGTACGACGGATTCCGGAACGACACGACCGTGGCGGCGGGCAACCTCACGGGCCAGCGCTGCCCGAGCGGCATCTTCTGCGGCCGCGCGATGGACTACGTGTTCAGCGGCACCCTGCACGCGAACCTCGGTCTGGCCAACCTCCTCGAGGTCGGCATTCAGATCCCGGTCGGCTTCTCGAGCGGCCCGAACCTCACGATTCCCGGGATCCTCAACGACTACAGCGCTGGCCGGGCGGGCTCGGGCGTGGGCTACCAGGGCTTCGGCAACCTGATCGTGCACAGCAAGCTCCGTATCCTCCGCGCCGAACGCAACGGCGGCTTCGGGCTCGGCGTCGGGCTGCAGGTCGACTTCCCCACCGGCGGCTCGAACGAGTTCATCGGCGACAACACGGTCGGGCTCTGGCCCATGGTGCTCGCCGAGTACCGCCCGGACCGCTACGTTCGCTTCGGCCTCCAGGTCGGAGCGCGGTTGATGTTCGGGGGCACGCCCACGATTCCGGTCGGCGGCCGGTCCGAGCTCGCGATGGGGGTCATGAACGCGTCCTGCGCGACCAACCCGATGAACGGAATGCGCGACTGCGTGAACGTGGGCGGGTCCGAGGTGCGCTACGGCCCGATGCTGACGTACGGCCTCGCGGGCGGGTTCCGGCTGGGCGACTCGCCGATCGAGCTGACGGCCGAGATCTACGGCGCGAGCATCTTCCAGTCGATCGGCGCGACGGGCGGCAACTCGCTCGAAGCGATGGGCGGTCTGAAGATCTTCGTCGAGCGCAACAGCTACCTCGTGCTCTCGGGCGGCGGCGCGATCCCGATCCGCGGGCTCCTCAGCGCCGACGTGCGCGGCATGGTCGGCTTCATCTTCGAGCCGTCGATCGGAGACCGCGACGGCGACGGCTACCGCGACGACACCGACCAGTGTCCCAACGAGCCCGAGGACTTCGACAACTTCGGCGACGAGGACGGCTGCCCCGACCCCGACAACGACCGCGATGGCATCCTCGACGTGGACGACGAGTGTCCGCTCGTGCCCGAGGATCGCGACGGGGACAGCGACGAGGATGGCTGCCCCGAGGGCAACGAGGGCGATCGCGACGGTGACGGCATTCTCGATGCCGACGACCAGTGTCCTGACGATCCGGAGGATCGGGACGGCTTCCAGGACGAGGACGGCTGTCCCGACCCGGACAACGATCAGGACGGCATCCTCGACGTCGATGATCTCTGCCCGAACGATCCCGAAGACCGCGACGGCTTCCAGGACGAGGATGGCTGCCCGGATCCGGACAACGACGCGGACCGCATCCTCGACCGGGACGACAGCTGCCCCAACGATCCCGAGACCTACAACGGCACCGAGGACGAAGACGGCTGCCCCGACCGCGGCTCGGTCATCGTGACCGACGAGGGCATCATCATCCTCGAGAAGATCTACTTCGAGACGGACAGCGCCGTCATCATGGAGCGCAGCTATCCGATCGTGGATGCGGTCGCGACGACGCTCATCAACAACCCGCAGATCCTCTTCATCGAGATCCAGGGCCACGCCGACGAGCGCTCGAGCGACGATTACAACATCCGCCTCACGACCGACCGCGCCGCGGCGGTGCTCGAGGCGCTCGTTCAGCGCGGCGTCGCGCGCGACCGGATGCGGAGCGCTGGCTACGGCGAGCGTTGCCCGCTCGACCCGCGCCACACGGCAGAGGCGTGGGAGCAGAACCGCCGCGTCGAGTTCAAGATCATCCGGACCACCGATGGTCCGACGGGTGTCGAGGTCGCATGCCCCGCGGGGCGCGACCTCGTGCCCCCCGGCTGAGCTGGCTGGAGCGTCCGCGCGACGCCCATTCTCGTCGAGGCCCTCTTCGGAGGGCTTCGTCGTTTCTGCGCGCTTGATCCAGAGGCCTCGATCTTGCGATGCTGTGAGAGCGCGCGCGAGCTTGCGTGCGAGGCACGACGAGGACGTGCCACTCTGTGACCGACCATGACGCTCGATCGGTTCTCGGCTGCCCTCCGTGAGGGGATGCTCAGTCTTCCCCAGGACTGCAAAGCGATGCTGCGGCTCGCCGAGGATCCGGACCTCGACGACGAGAGCCGGGTGCTCGCATGCGGGGCGTTGCTCCACGTGCTCTCCGGAACGAACGCGATCCCTGGCGCGAAGGGAACCCTCGGGTTCGCCGACGACGTGATCGTGCTGCGCCTCGTGGTCGAGCGCATCGAGAAGGCGTCGCCGGAGGTCGTGAAGGCGCACCGCGAGGACGACCCCGAGGTGTACGAGGCGATGTCGGAGCAACTCGGGGCAACGCGCGTGCACCTCGCGGAGCTGATGATCGTGCTCGACCGGGCGGTGGACGCCCTGCCGAAGCTCCAGTTCGAGGGTCACGATGCGCGCGGCTGCGCACACGATGACGAGAGCATCACGTGGCTCTACGACTCGGTGCACGAAGCGATCGTGGAGCGGCTCGAGCTCAAGGAAGAGGACGTCGCGCGCGCCGTGAAGGGGGCAGGCGATCTCCGGGCATACCTCAAGCAGCGCGTCTGACCGCGCGTCTCGACGCTCGGCCAAATCGCCGTGCTGTCACTCGGGTGCGGCTCAGCCCGGATCCGCCGGTGCGCGCATCCGGCTCCCCCGCCCGCTTGCCCAAGGGGGGCTCGTGATGGGCGCGATGTGATCTGCACCGCCTGTCACTCGGCGGCTTGGAGCGTCGCCTGCGGCTCGCCCCACGTGGTGTCCTCGTACGGCGCGAGCGCGAGCACTCCACGCACGGTGCGCTCGAGGGTCGGACCTGCATCGCGCGCCGCGCACGGGACGAGCACCGCGCGGCGTCTGGCGACGTCGTGCACCGCTCGACCCTCGCTCGCCGCCCACGCGCGCAGCGCGACGTCTGCGGGGGTGTCTTCGCGCGCCGCGAGCCGGAGTCCGAGCGCGCCGCCTTCGGGTCCTTCGGCGACGAGCTCGACGCGGAGATCGTCGAGGACGCGCGGACACCCCTCGGACAGCGAGACGTGGAGGCGAACGTCGAACGGGTCGTGGGCGCCGCGTCCGAGCAGCCTCACGGAGACGAAGGGCGCTGCGTGGTCGAGGCGGAGCTGCTCCATCGCGTACGAGAGCACGCGCACAGCTCGCGAGGGCGGGGGCCCGAGGCGCGCGCGTGAGCCAGAAGCCACCACGGCCACGCAGAGCGCGGCGAGGACGCGCGCGACGGAATCAGAGCCGAGCGCGACCGCGGTGACGACGAGCGCGGTGAGCCCGCCGAGGTGTCCGGGATCGACCCAAGCCGAGGGAGCGAGCCAGTCGCGCACGCGATCGCGCCGGGCGAGCGCGACCTCGCGCGACGACACTGCCGACAGCGACAGAAGGCGCGGACGTGGGGCGTCCTGCGTGCCGTGCTGCCAGGACATGGCCACGAGGAGCGCCGCTCCGACGAGCGAGGCCAGCGGGGTCCAGTCCAGGGCGTACGTGCCGACCCCCAGACCCGTCACGGCGAGGCCGGCGAGCGTGTGCAACCAGCGCGGCGTCCCGAGGAGAGCGCGTCCGAGACGGCGGGTGCGTCTCGCCCGTGCGTCGAGGTCGGCGCGCTTGAGCAGCGCGGCGAACACCAGCGTGAGCGTGAGCCCCAGCCAGCACGCGCGATCCTCGTGCGCGGGTGCCGCGGCCCGCGCCGGGCGCTCGATCGGCGCGCCCGCCGTGCTCGGTGGCCCCGAGGGTGAGGCCGCCTGCGCGGCCTCGGCGTGCGTCGCGTGCGGCCACGCTCCGCGCGGGATGCGCACGACCGTCTCCCACTCGCTCGTGCGAGGAAGGGGCGCGCGCCGGTAGGTGATGACGGCGCGGCCGGCCTCGCGGGCGCTGGATTCGATCTCGATGGGCGCGGTGAGCTCGTCCTCGGGCTGAGGGGCGCTCCCCGGCGGCACCACCCAGCGGATCTCGACCGCGTCGAGGCCGTAGTGCCACGCGGGGAAGACCCAGCGTGCCTCGAGCGCGCCCTCGTCGAGCGCGCGGGTCCGCGCGAGGGCCGTGGTCCAAGCGAGCGCGACGTCGTACTCACCGCGCCGAGGGGCGAGGCGCCGAGCGAAGCGCAGCGAGACGCGGCCGCCTTCGCGCGCGCTGACCTCCACGGGCAGCGCGATCCCGTTGGCGTCGCGAAACGTCAACGGACGCTCGGGGTCGAGCGCCGCGTCCTCGTCGAGGCCCTCGATCTCCAGCCCCTCGAGCCAGCCGCCATCGACGCGCACCCGCACGTCCATCGACACGTGTGCGCGGCCGTCGGGCAAGACCTCCACCTCGGCGCTCCCGGAGCGCACCGTCGCGGCGGTCCACGCGCGCGCAGACCTCGGGCCGAGGGCGTGCGAGAGCGCGAGCGCCGAGAGGAGCAGCAAGAGACCGGGGGCAGAGAGCCCACGCATGCAGCGAACCTACCGAGCGTGCGGTGGGCCCGCGAGTTTTCCGCGGCGTTCGGGCAGCAATCAGCCGGGGCGGACCCAGGAGGGCATGAAGAGGAGCACGAACACGAGCAAGGTCGCGGTGGCGACGACCCGCCTCTTTGGAGAGAGCGTCGCGTCGTCGGTCGGCGGATGGTCGTGCCCGGTCATCCGCCCGAGCACGGTGAGCACCGCGAACCAGACCATCCAGTGAAGGCCGCTCATCCACTCGGTCGCGACCTCGCTCCACGGCCGCTGGGCAGCCAGCGCGGGCACACCGAAGTACGCGCCCGTCAAGAGCGCGATACCCGGCAGTGCGAGGCGCACGAGGCGGCCGTAGCGGTTCTGTCGCTCCCCGAAGAGCGCGAACGCGATGTGTCCGCCGTCGAGCTGACCGACTGGCACGAGGTTGATCATGGTGACGAGGAGCCCCGCCCACGCGGCGAACGCCGTGGGGCTCAGCATGATGTCGTGGCCCTCCGGGATCGGCCCCTTGAGCGCGAAGAGAAGCGCGACGTAGAGCAGCGAGCGGCCCTCGATGAGGAAGCTCCCCGAGGCCGGGAGCGGCTCGACCTCGGACGTCGCGATGCCGTAGACGAGGATCGGCAAGGTCAGCGCGAGCCCAGCGAGCGGTCCCGAGGCTCCGACGTCGAGGAGGGCGTCGCGCCTCTCGATCCGGCCTCGCATACGGATCACGGCGCCCATCGTGCCGAGCAGGGCCACCGGCATCGGGATGAAATAAGGCGGCGAGATGTCGACGCGGTGGATGCGCCCCGCGACGTAGTGACCGAGCTCGTGCGCGAGCAGGATGGCCATGAGCGGGAGCGCGAAATCGCCGCCCGCGCCGAGCGCCTCAAGGCCGGGGAGGAGTCCGCGATCGAACGCGGCGAGGGGGTCGAGCCCGTGCATCTCCGCGCCGACGTAGGCGGTCGTGAAGAGGGTCGCGAGAAAGAGCAGGGCGGGCGTTCGCCACGCGGCCAGCCCGTGCGAGCCGGAAGGGTGATCGCGCGCGGGTCCATCCGGAGCGTCGGGCTGATCGGTCACGGGGCCTCGCGCAGTGCGCGATCGAAGGCCGCGAGCTGGATCTCGAGGCGTGCGTCGATGGTGCCGAGGTCGCTCGAGATCCAGCAGCCACCGCGCTGCACGCTGTCGTCGGGCCCCACGTCCGGCGCGGCGGGCTCGACGGTCTCGCCGCGGGCGAGCGCCGCCCGAAGGGCCTCGGCGTCTGCTGGATGAACGCGCAGCTCGACCCGCTTCGCACGCTTGACGCGCGCGAGCTCGGCGCGGACGGCCGGCACCACGCGCTCCGGCGCGTCGGTCAAGGCCGCGTGGAGGACGCGCTCGGCGATCTTCGTGACGAGGCCCACGAGCGTGCGCTCCGCCTCGTCGATGCTCCTTGCGCGTGCCGCGATCGCGGCGGTCTCGAGCGCGGCCACACGCGCCAGCCCCTCGGCGTGGCCACGCTCCTCCGCGCTTCGTCGCGACGCCTCGGCGGCGACCTCGGCCTCGCGCTCGATGCGCTTCGCGGCCTCCTCCGCGCGTGCCAGGATCACCTTGGCGCGCTCCTCGGCCGAGACCAGCTCTGCCTTCGCCACCTGCGCCCGGGCCCGGATCACCCTCGCCACGGACGTGCCTCCATGCGCGCTCTCTCCTCGTCGGCGCGCGCGCTTCGGTGTTCGGTCGCGGCGAGCCGGCGGAGATGATCCCGCAATCCCTGAGGCGCCCGGTATCCGCGCCGCGGAATGGGCAGGGCGCCCGCGTGCGCGCGAGCGCTCGCGCTGGCAAGGGGCGCGAGCAGCGCCGCGGCCCGCGCGTTCTGCGGGAGCCGCTCGAGGGCCGGCTCGGCCGCCGCGCTCGCGAGCGCGTGGAGCGCGCGAGGCTTGCGCTCGTGGGCCTGCTCGGCGTCCTGCGTGAGGCCGAGCGACGCGAGGCGCGCACGCGCGGCGGCGTGGAGCTCCTCCGAGAGAGCCGCGCCCTCGAGGGGATCCTCGCTCGAAGACTTCTCGCTCGAAGACTTCTCGCTCGAAGACAGGGCGAAGGCCGCGAGGAGGAGCCCGGCGATCGTCTCGGTGCGCAGCACGGCACTCGAATATCACGCCGGGCGCGCCCGCACACGACCCCGAGGAGCAGGCACGGCCCTGCGCGTCGTGCGGTCCGTGCCCTATACTCCACGGGATGTCGCTCGTTCGCTGCGTTCGTCCGCTCCGGTGGATCGCGCCCGTGCTGGTGGCGCTCGCCCTCGCGAGCGGTGTCGCGGCGCGCCCGGCCCGCGCCGAGTGCGAGGAGCCCGCGTGGGGGCCCATCGAGGTCACGCCCGCCGTGGGAGCTCCTGGTGTGACGACCGACGCGTGGGTGATGGTGCGCTACCGCGAGGGATACTTCGGGCCCGATGGGCCAGGGGACGTCCCCGAGGAGCTGCTGACGCTGTCGCGCTGCGGCGCGTGCGGCGCGCCCTGCGACTCGCCCGTGCCTGTCCCGGGGCGCTTCGAGGTGCTCGGCGACGACCTGTTCTTCGTGCCAGAGGAGCCTCTCGAGCCGAGCACCCAGTACGAGGGGGAGGCACGGGGCCTGGAGTCGGGGCTCTCGCTGAGGTTCTGCACCGGGCGCAGCCAGGACACCGCGCCGCCTTCGCTCGGCAGCCAGTCGGTGACGTGGAGCTCCGAGGAGGTCGGCCCGGGCTGCGAGCTCCCGGACGGCGGCTTCCGCGTCGGGATCTTCACGCAAGCTGCGGCGGACGACGGCCCGGGCGGCTCGCTCGAATACCTGCTGTTCCTGACGCGGGCGGACGGGCTCGAGGCTCCGGTCTTGGTCGACAGGGTCCGGAATTTCGCCGCAGGAGAGATCACGCTGCGCCTCTTTCTCGAGGGCGCCCAGGCCGGCTCCCCGGTGTGCGTGCGGCTCGCCGTGGTCGATGGGGTCGGCAACGTCACGATGGCCCGAGACGAGGTCTGTTTCGATCCGATCGCCGAGATCACGTTCCAGGGCTGCGCGGTCGCGCCGAGGACTGGCCAGCCGGGCTCGGGGCTCGCGGTCGGCTCGACCACAGGGCTCGTGTGGCTCCTCCTCCGCCGGTCGCGGCGCGCGCGGGCCAGCCGGGAGCAGCGCGCCTGAGCATGGGCGGCCGTGCGCATCTCGCCCGCCTGGCATGGCTCGTCTCGGCGCTCGCCTGCCTCGGCACCGGCTGTGCTTCGTTCCCGCGCGTGATGGCCTACGAGCGCTTGCCCTCCGCCGCGATGCGTGGCGCGTGGATGGAGGTCGCGATCCTCGCGCCCGCGGACCTGCGCGCCGACGAGGCGCTGCCGCTCGTGATCTTCCTCCACGGCGGCGGAGATGGTCCCGACAGCCTCGATCGCTCGGGCATCGCAGGCGACCTCGTGCGCGGCTGGGCCGACGGCAGCGTGCCGCGCGCGGTGATCGTCGCGCCCGAGGGGGACCTCGGGTTCTGGGCGAACTGGTACGACGGCAGCCGCCGCTACGAGGACTACGTGGTGGACGAGGTCCTCCCGCGTGTAGCGCGCCGCTTTCATACCGCGCCGTGTCCCGAGGGCTGCCACGTGATGGGCGTGTCGATGGGGGCGGAGGGCTCGCTCCGCTTCGCGCTCCATCGCCGCGGGACTTGGGCGAGCGTGACCGCGATCAGCGGGCCGAGCTACGACACGGCGCGCCGCTTGGAGTTCCTGCGCGATCCGTGGATCAACATCGTCATCCCGACCTGGCACGTGTTCGGGCCCCCCGAGCCCCTCTCCCGTGTGCGCGCCGACGACCCGTGGGTCGTCTGGGAGAGCGACGCGGACGTGGGCGCGCGCTTGCACCTGGCGTGGGGCACCCAGGACCGGGACTTCGTCCGAGAGGGGAGCGAGCGTTTCCACGCACATCTCGAGGCCCGGGGCGTCACGCACACCGCCGAGGCGTTCGTGGGCGGTCACAACTGGGTGTCGTGGCGGCCCGTGATCGTCGCAGCGCTGCGCCGCATGCTGGGGGGCTGAGCACTTCGGGCGACGCCATCCGTTTCGCCGGTGCATCCTCTCCAACAACGGCCGCTCTCCCCGAGACACCCAACACTCCCCTTCGATCGTCACGGCGGGGCGACGCCCACCCGTCCAGGTGATTGCTGCGCGGGCCCAAGGAGACGAAGATGCAGGCGCTCACCTCGCAGGTCAGCTGGGACGACGCGACACTCGCGCTCTCTTGGGTTCCGACGCTCGCGCTCGCGGTCTCGCTCGCCGCCTCCGCGGGGCTGCGGGCGTTTCTGCCGCTCCTCTTGGCAGGCGCGCTCTCTCGTCTCGGAGTCCTCTCGCTCGGAGAGGGCTACGCGTTCCTCGGCTCCACGCCCGCGCTCGTCTGCTTCGGAGTCGCGACGGCTCTCGAGATCGCAGGCGACAAGATCCCGGCGGTCGATCACGCGCTCGACGCAGGCGGCACCTTCGTTCGCCCCGTGGCCGGCTCGCTGCTCGCAGCGTCGGTGATGTGGCAGATCGACGAGCCGCTCTGGGCGA
>JBKDQC010000082.1:0-5744 GCA_046342295.1 Deltaproteobacteria bacterium
GTGGCACAGGTTGCGACGGCCCCCGAGGCTAGCACGGGCTGTTCCTGCGCCTCGTCTTGGGCCCCCTGCGTTTCGCCGCCGGGGCATCCCTCCAGCCGCGCCGGTTCTCCTCGAGATCCGCCCTGGATTCTTGGTCGCCCGGACCGCGCTGGCGTGGATCAGGTCGTTCGTGGTCGGGCGCACGCGGCATCGGCTTGCGCGTCCGTGCGTCCTCTGCGGCTTTTTTTCTTCCCGCACCCGCGGAGGCTAGAAGCGAGGTCCGTGCGTCGGCTGAGGACACTCGTGTGTGCGCTGTGGCTCGCAGGCGTGCCCCTCGTGGGCGCGTCGGCTTTCGGTGCGCGTGCCTCCGCGCAGGCGGAGCTCGAGGAGTCCGAGGAGCTGCGGGCGCTGCGCCTCGCGGAGCTCGAGATCTTTCCGCCCCACGCGGAGCCGCTCGTCGATCTCACGCAGCGTGAGCGCGGCCTCGGCCACCTGCCCGACTCGCTCACGAGCGCCGTCCCCGACGCGCTCCCCGAGGTCGCGACCGGTGCGGCGCGCGACCTCTCTTGGCTCGAGGGGCTCACGCTGCCCGACATCCCGGTGCGTTGGGACGAGCGGGTGATCCGCTACCTCGAGTTCTTCCGCGACGACCCGCGGGGCCGCGCGCTCATCCGCGGCTGGTTGGCGCGCGTCGAGCGCTATGGGCCCCTGATCCGCGCGGCCCTCCGCGCCGAGGGGATGCCCGAGGACATCCTCTACCTCGCGATGATCGAGAGCGGCTTCGACCCGCGCGCGCGCTCGGACGCTGGTGCCGTCGGCCTCTGGCAGTTCGTCGCGCGCACCGGGAGCGAGTACGGCCTGGCCCAGTCGCACTGGCTCGACATGCGCATGGACCCGGAGGAGTCGACGCGCGCGGGCGCGCGCTACCTGGGCGCGCTTCACGCGCGCTTCGGGACGTGGGAGCTCGCGTTTGCCGCCTACAACATGGGCTACGGGGCGCTGCTGCGGAGCATGCGCAAGTACGGGACGAACGACTTCTGGCGCCTCTCCCGCCTCGAGGCGGCGCTGCCGTACGAGACCAACCTCTACGTCGCGAAGGTCATGGCCTGCGCGATCGTCGGCCGGAACCTCGAGCGCTTCGGCCTCGGTGATCTGCGGGGCGAAGCTCCCCTCGGCTGGGACGAGGTCGAGGTGCCGGGCGGCACGACGCTCGCGCAGGTCGCGCGCGCGAGCGAATCGAGCGTGGACGAGCTGCGCCGCTTGAACCCCGCGTTGCGCCGCGACCGCACGCCCCCGGGCCGCGCGCTCTTCGCCGTTCGCGTGCCGGGCGGCCGTGGGGCGACCTTCGCGGAGCGGTGGGCGCGCGTGCGCCCCGGGCCATCGGCGCACGCGCCGTACGTCGTGCGCCAGGGCGAAGATCTCGCGGCCGTCGCCCACCGGTTCCGCACGACCGAGGCTGCGCTCCGGGAGCTCAACGCGCTCGGCGAGGGCGATCTCGTGCGCCCGGGGTTCGACCTGATGGTCCCGGCGGTGGCGCCGCGCGAGTCGAGCTTCCCCGAGCCGCCGGTCGTGGTCGTGCCCGAGCGCAGCTTCGGGTACGAGGGGCGCCGCCGTGTCTTCTACCGGGTGACGCGCGGTGATCGGCTGACCGAGATCGCGCGCTTCTTCGGCGTGAGCGTGGCCGAGGTGCGGCAGTGGAACGAGGTCGATCCGCGCGCGACGCTGCAGGACGGGCTCTTTCTCCAGCTCTTCGTGCCCTCCGACTTCGACACCTCGCGCGCGGTCGTCCTCACGCCGGACGAGGTGCGCGTGCTCGTGATGGGCAGCGAGGAATTCTACGAGCACCACGTTCGTCAGGAGGGCCGCGTCCGGCTGCGGTACCGCGTGCGCGAGGGCGACACGCTCTCCACGATCGCCAACCGCTTCGGGATCACGGTCGGCTCGGTGTGCCGCATCAACGTGATGCCGCGCGACACGGTGCTCGCGATCGGGCAGGAGCTCATCGTCTACACGACGCCCGAGCGCGTTCCGCCCGAGCTTCGCGGCCGAATCGAGGCAGAGCCCGAGGTCGCCGCGTCCGCAGAGGCGCCCGTTCCCTCGGAGGCCATGGGTACGGACGAGGGTCCGGGCGAGCCTTCGCCCGCGCCGTCGGACGCCGGGCTCTTGCCCGCACCTCCCGACGCGGCGCCGCCCGAGGCCGCATCGCTCGAGGACGCGCTCGGGGCCTCCGAGCCCGAGGCGCCCGCGCCCTGACCGGACGCGGGGCTCGCAACGCTTCGACCGCTCCCTGTGAGGACTTGTCAGCGACGGCGACGCCGGCGCACGACCGCGGCGAACAGGCCCGCGAGCGCGAGCGCCCACGCGCGTGCCGGAGAATCCTCACGGACGCTGCAGCCGCATGCGCCGCCGGCGAGGCCTCCGGGGCGACTGTCGAGGTCTGCGTCGCTCACGCCTGCGTCGCTCACGCCTGCGTCGGGCGCCTCGGCCGCGCGGCAGGTTCCATCGGCGACGTTGCAGACCTCGCCCGTCGGGCACGGCGTGCGCTCGTCGCAGACACCACACACGCCGCTCGGCGCGCAGATGAACGAGCGACATTGTTCTGCCGCCGTGCAGGTCGAGCCGGGGCGCAGACCGCAGAGGTCGTCGTCCTCGCAGAGCCGGCTGAGACACGCGGCGTTCGCAGCCGCCGACGTGCACGTGCCGTCGAGCGCCGGGTCGTGGCCCTCGATCGTCGGCACGGGGTCGCCGTTGGGGATGCGAGGGACACAGCGGTTCATCGCCGTGTCACAGAACTCCGCGGCTGTGTCGCAGTCGGCGTCTCGGAGGCACTCGAGCACCATGAACGAGTCCCGGTCGCTCACGGTCGGCGAGAGCGAGGCGGTGATCGTGTAGGTGTCGCCGGGAGCGAGACCGGTGATCGAGCCATCCGGGCAGCTCCAGCGCTGCATGCTCACGACCGCAGTGCAGGTCCCGGTGAAGCCTCCGGGGCCAGTCACGGTCACCGTGATCGTCTGACCATCCGCGACGTTCGCCGTACCGGTGGGGGTGGCCGTCGTCCCGCCGATGGAGCCGACCGGGGCGAGGATGTCGATGCCGAAGCGGAGTCGCGCGGTCGGCGAGACGGTCTGTGGCAGTCCCAGCGAGGGGCTGCAGGGGCTCGGCATCGAGATCGCGCCCCAGCGAAACCCGCACGCGGTGCCCGCGGCGTTCGGGCTGTCGATGACGCTCACGCTCGCGTCCGGGACCGTGCCGGTCGCGATGTAGACGCGGCCATCCGGGCCGAGGCGCGCCTGGCCGTTCGAGTACACGGGCATGCGCTCGTCGAGCACCGTGAACACGCCCGTGTCGAAGTCGTACTGGTAGACGCGGCTCACCTGAGGCGTGCTCGCCATGCCTACCCGCGACGTCAGCGTGGAGAAGTAGAGCTTCGAGTCGTCGGGCGAGAACGCACCGCCGTAGTACTCGCGGTCGAGGCCGCTCGTGAGCTGCGTGCGACCGGAGAGGGCGCCCGTCGCGCGATCGAAGTCGAAGGCGACGATCGGGCGCGGCAGGCCCTCGACCGAGCTGTTCGACGAGATCACGAGCCGGTCTCCAGCGTTGCTCGCCGCGAAGATGTTCCAGCCGGTCGTCCACAGAGGCACCGAGGTCGGGACCCGCACGGGCGCGCCGATCCCATCGATGGTCACGGGCAACACGAAGACGACGCCGTCCCCCGACACGAGGAGCCAGTAGTCGACCTCGTTGGCGTGCTGAATCAGCAGCATGCCCTCGCGCCCGGTGGCCATGCCGCCGTCGAGCGTCACGACGACGTTCGAGCCCACCGCGGTCACGGGGCCGGTCGTGTCGATCTCGCGGTAGGCGACAGTCGCCGTCGCGTTCTCTGCGTGCGTGATGACGAAGAGGCGGTTCGGCGTGAGAGGCCTGGGAATGATCACCCCCGAGTGCATGGAGGACGTGTCGCCCTCGAGGCCCGTCGCCACCATCGCGCCGTCGCCGTCCCAGACCGTGATGCCGTCCGAAGAGACGAGCAGCTCGCCGGATGCCGGATCCGACAGAGAGGCGCTGCCCTCGGCGGTGGAGATGGCGGGGTCGGTCCCCGGGGTCACGGTCATCGCATCCGCGCTGAAGGAGAGTCGGCATCGTGTGCCGAAGCTCCACACGTCGGCGTGTCGCGAGCGCTGCGCGAGCGCGCTGTGCGGCAGTGCGAGGCAGGCGAGCGTGCCGAGGGCGAGGAGAAAGCGGTCGGTCGAGGGGCGCATCGTCAACTCCGGGCGCTCCGCCGGAGCGGGCGCGGTGAAGGCCCCGACCATGGCTTGCAACCACCGGACTGCAAGCGGCACGGGCCAGACAGCCCCGAACCTGGGGCGTCGCGCGCAATCGTCACATGGCTTTTTTCGGGGGTATCGGAGAGCGTGAGCTAGCATCGTCCGATGCAGAGCCATGGGCCGGACCTCGCGCACGGGACCCCCGAGATGTTCTTCAACCGGGAGCTCTCGTGGCTCGAGTTCAACGAGCGTGTGCTCAGCGAGGCGCGAGACCCGGGCGTGCCGCTCCTCGAGCGCCTGAAGTTCGTGGTGATCGCCGCGAGCAACCTCGACGAGTTCTTCATGGTTCGGGTGGCGGGGCTCCTCGGTCAGGTGCGAGACCGGGTGGCGGCGCTCCAGGCCGACGGTCTCACCCCGGCGGAACAGCTGGCGGGCATCTCGCAGCGGGTCGCGCGCATGCGCGCTTCGATGAGCGACACGGTCCTGACGGAGCTGCTCCCGGAGATCGAGGCCCGGGGCGTGCGCCTGCTCGACGTGACCTCGCTCTCGGCGGCCGGCCTCGCGCAGGCCAGCGACTACTTCCACCGGCAAGTCATGCCGGTGCTCACCCCGCTCGCGATCGACCCGGGCCACCCATTCCCTCATCTCCGCAACAAGAGCCTCAATCTCATCGCGATCCTCTCGGGCACGGGCACCAGCCCCGACGCGCCCGCCTTCGCCGTCGTGCAAGTGCCGCAGGTGTTGCCCCGCCTCGTGCGCGTGCCCTGCGAAGAGGTCGGCGGCGTCCGCGCCGCTTATGTCCTCCTCGACGATCTCATCTCCTCGCTCATGGGCGAGCTCTTTCCAGGCTTCGAGTGCCGGGGCGCGTGGGCCTTCCGCGTGATCCGCAACTTCGACCTCTCGATCGACGAGGAGGAGGCCGAGGATCTGCTCGAGGTCGTCAAGCAAGAGATGCGTCGGCGCGATCGGGGCAACGCGGTCGCGGTGCTCGTCGATGGCCGGGTCGAGCACGCGGCGCTCGAGATGCTGCGCGAGTCCATCGCCGTCGATTCTCCCTACGTGTTCCGCGTCGACGGCCCGCTGAACCTGCCGGATCTGGCGCACCTCGGCGAGGCGATCGCCGACGACCCGTTGCTGCGTGACGAGCCCTTCCTGCCGCAGCGACTGCCACCGTTTCGCAACCACGACGACGTCTTCGCCGCGATCGCGCAGGGGGATATCCTTCTGCATCACCCCTACGAATCGTTCGATCCCGTCGTCGAGCTGATCGAGCAAGCAGCCGTCGACCCGAACGTGCTCGCCATCAAGCAGACGCTCTACCGGACGAGCGGCGACAGTCCGATCGTCAAGGCGCTCATGCGCGCGGCGGAGAACCACAAGCAGGTCACGGCGCTCGTCGAGATCAAGGCGCGCTTCGACGAGGAGAACAACATCCAGTGGGCGCGCCGCATGGAGGAGGCTGGCGTGCACGTCGTGTACGGCCTCGTGGGCCTCAAGACC
>JBKDQC010000083.1:0-1804 GCA_046342295.1 Deltaproteobacteria bacterium
GCGCCCAGCAGGGGTCGTAGGCGACCGCCCCGAGCGCCGTGACGAACACGCCGTGGGGCGCGTGTCGCGCGCGGCTCTGCGGGGCCGGGGCCGTGACCAAGACCGTGTCGAAGGGGCCCGCGGGCTCCCTGCCTTCGAGCCCGAGCCACCAGCTGCGGTCGCGGCGCACGAGTGACTGCACGCGCAGGCTCGCTCGCACCTCGAGGCCAGTCGCCAATGAGGTGGGCAGCGCATTCATCGCTGGGGTAGGCAGCCAGCCACGTGCGTGCTCGCCGGGCTCGTGGGTGGGCAACACGCGCCCGTCGGCCGCCCACCCCTCGACGATCCCCTGGAAGCGTTCGCTCCTCGCGAACAACCGCTGCGCGCCGTGGTCGAAGCCTCCGAGGTCCCGGCACCGGCTCGCGCATCGCCCCCCAACGCCGCGGCCCTTGTCGAAGAGCACGACGCGCGCGCCGCGGGCGGAGAGCGAGCGTGCCGCGGCCAGGCCGGTCATCCCCGCTCCGACGATCGCGATCTTCATCGCTCGAGCGTGGGGCTCACGCGCGTGCGGCGGGAGCCCCCTGACGTCCCTGCCGCGGCGGCTCCATCGTGCGGGTGTGGATCAGCCGGCCGACAAGACCTGTGCTCGCTGCGGACGCACGATCGCTTGGCGGAAGCGCTGGGCGCGCAACTGGGACGCTGTGCGTCATTGCGGAGAGCGCTGTCGACGCACCCGCCTCGATGCGACGGATGAGGCGCTCGAGCGAGAGACGATCGCGTTGCTCGCCGCTCGTGCACGCGGCGCGACGATCTGCCCGAGCGAGGCGGCGCGGGCCGTCGCCGGAGACGACGAGGCCGCGTGGCGAGCGCTCATGGAGCGCGCTCGAAGCGCGGCCCGCCGGCTCGTCGAGCGGGGACTCGTCGAGATCACGCAGCGAGGCCGGGTGGTCGACCCGAGCGCGGCGCGCGGCCCGATCCGCGTTCGCCGTCGCGCCTGACGAGGAACCGATCGGAAGCTCCGCGTTCGCCCAAGCCACCCCCACGGCGCCGCCTAGGGCCGGAAGCCCTCGGGCGCAAGCCCGTATTCGCGGGCTCCTCGTCTTCGCACGTCGAACCCAGCATGCCCGGCGCCGGAGTCACCGGCGGTCCCAGCCCCTCACTCCGGGCCCATGCCCGACGAAGGTGTTCTTCCATGCGAACCATCGCTACTCTCTCGCTCGCTTGTTTCCTCGCGCTCGCCGGTTGCGGCGGCTCGTCCTCCTCGGAGACCCCGACCACCGCCAGCTCGAGCGGCGCGGAGGCAGCGCCCGCGACGATCGTGGCGACCGCGCAGAGCGCCGGCTCCTTCCAGACGCTCGTCGCGGCGGTCCAGGCAGCGGGCCTGGTCGACACGCTGAACGGTCCGGGCCCCTTCACGGTCTTCGCCCCCACCGACGAGGCCTTCGCGGCGCTGCCCGCCGGCACCGTCGAGAACCTGCTTCTCCCCGAGAACATCGAGCAGCTCCGTGCCGTTCTCACGTACCACGTGGTCGCTGGCGATGTGCGCGCCGCTCAGGTCACGACGATGTCGTCGGCCACGAGCCTGCAGGGCGCGCCCATCTCGATCGCGGTCGAGGGCGGAGCCGTCCGCCTCAACGGAACCGCGACCGTGACGCAGGCCGACATCGGGTGCTCGAACGGCGTCATCCACGTCATCGACCACGTGATCCTTCCGCCGAGCTGAGAGACGGAAGCTGAATCGCCGTCGAAGGGCCGAATCGACAAGGTCGTTGCGACGCTGAGGAAGGTCATCCGGTAGCGCGCACCGCGCCGGTGGTGGGGTGCC
>JBKDQC010000084.1:0-19407 GCA_046342295.1 Deltaproteobacteria bacterium
AGGCCTCGAGCTCGAGCACGGCGCCGTAGGTCTCGACCGCGGCCTCGAGCTCCGAGAGCTTGGTGCGACGGATCTCGCCGACGCGGAAGAGGTTGGATGCGCGGGCCGAAGCGTCAGGCTCGAGCTCACGGAGTTGCTCGAGGGCCTCGAGCAGCTCGTTCCAGCGGCCGGCCGCCTCGTGCAGCTCGATCAAGGGCTCCAGGCAGTCGGTGGCAGGCCCGAAGCGCGAGAGGACTTCGTTGAACGCGAACGCCGCGCGCTCGCGATCCCCGAGCTTGCGGTACGCGAGCTCGGCGGCGCGCAGCGCGTAGGCGCGTCGTGCCGCGTCTTCGCCGGCAGCGGCATCGAGTTGCTCGAGCACACCGAGGAGAGCCGGCCAGCGCTCG
Source organism: Deltaproteobacteria bacterium (assembly GCA_046342295.1). Lineage (GTDB taxonomy): Bacteria > Myxococcota_A > Polyangia > Polyangiales > Sandaracinaceae > JAFLCL01. Next base: position 387 of record JBKDQC010000084.1, read on the forward strand.
GTCTGGGTGTAGAGGCGCTCGAGCGCGTGCAGCGCATCGAGATCCCCGGGATCCAGCTCCACGCGCTCGCGGTGCGTCTGGATGGCCGCCTCGCGGTCCCCGAGCCGCTCCTCCTGGATGTCGGCGAGCCGAACGAGCAGGCGCGCCTTCTGGGCGACGTCGTTCTCGAGCTCGATCTGGCGTCGCAGGTCCACGGCGAGCCGGTCCGAGGCGCCGGAGGCCACGTGGATTCGCTCGAGGGCCTGCGCGACGCGGAGGCGAGCGTCGGCGTCGTCTTCGAGCAGCTCGTAGGCGCGCTCGAGCCAAGGCTCGGCGCGGCCGGGCTCCTGGGCTTCTTCGTCCCAGAGCGCGGCGAGCTCGACGACGATCTCTCGCGCGAGGCTCCCGCCTGGCTCGGCCCGCCCGAGGGCGCTCTCGAGCACGACCGCGCGCTCCTCGTGGGCGCCACGGCGCGCGGCCGAGCTCTCGGCGACCGCGACGCGCGCACGCGACGCGTTCGCGAGCTGCTCGCGCAGGTCGGTTCTCGAGGGCGCGAGCGGTACGGCGCGCGCGTAGGCGCGGAACGCCCCGTCCCAGTCGGCGCGCTGGGACGACGAGATCTCCGCGATCCGCGACAACAGGCCAACCTTGCTGTCGTCGTCCGCAGCCGCTTCGAGCTGGACTTCGAGCACCCGCACGAGGCCCGCCGGGTCCTCGCGCATCTCGTAGACCGGCTCGAGGATCGCTGCGACGCGCTGCCGTTGCGTGGGCTCTTCGAGCAGGCGCTCGAGGGCTTCGCGTGCAGGCCCGTGATCCGGGAGCCGCCCCAGCGCGGCCTCGTACGCATCGACGGCTGCCTTCGGCTCACCGAGGCGACCTTCGTGCAGGCCGCCGATTCGCACGAGCGTCTCCGTCGCCTCGGCGTCCGCGCTCTCCTCGACGTCGAGCCTCAAGATCTCCGCGAGATCTCGCCACTGCTCGGTGCGGGTGTAGAGGCGATCGAGCGCCCTCCTCGACGCGAGATGCCGCGGCTCCAGCTCGAGGACGTCGCGGTAGACGCGGATCGCGCTGCGCGGCTCGTCGATGATCTCCTCGAAGAGAAAGCACAGCTGCAGGAGGAGGTCGAGCTTGCTCTGCACATCGACCGTCTGCGCGATGCGCTGGCGGTAGAGGGCCTGGAGGTCCTGCCAGCGCTCGGCGTCGGTGTAGAGCTCCTTCAGCGCGCCGAAGGAGCGCTCGTGGGTCGGCTCGATCGCGAGGACCTTGCGGTCGAACGGCTCCGCCTCCGCCGGGCGCCCGAGCACGTCTCGGTAGACCTGCGCGGCACGCTCCGCGAGGACAAGCACGTCTGCGTCCGTCAGCTCGCCCGCCTCGATCACCGTCGCGAGCGCGACCGCGTAGGCCTCGTGCTGCCCTGACGCTTCCGCCGCCGCGGCGTAGCGCTCGCCGACTTCGCGGTCGCCAGGCGCATCGAGGAAGGCGCTCTCGAGCGTGCGGTAGGCGTGCTGGGCGTCCTCGAGCGGGCCGAGCGAGAGCTCGGCGACCCTGAGCCGAAGGGCGCGCCTCTCGCTGGCGTCGGAAGTCGTCGAGAGACGCGCTTCGAGCGTGGCGCGGAGCTTCCCGAGGGCGCCCGTGGCCTCGTAGGCCGGCTCGAGCAGGCGGCCGACCTCGGCCGCGCTCGCCGGGTCCGACTCCATCACCCGCTCGAGCCCCAGAATCGCGCGCGCGTCGCTCGGGCGGACCGACAACACCTCGGCGAAGAAGCCGCGCGCCAGGGCCGGATCGGGCGTGCGATCGAGGTGCACTTCGCCGAGCCGAAGCGTGAGCTCGACACGGTCCGCGTCCGAGGCGAGCGCGCGGCGTCGCTCGAGGACGGTGACGACCTCGTCCCAGCGGCCGGCCTGCTCGGCGAGACGATCGAGGGCCGCGTACGACTCGCGATCCTCTGCATCGATTTCGATCGCGCGGCGGTACAGCGCGGCCGCCGCGACGGCGTCTCCGAGCTCCGTCTCCTCGAGGCGAGCGAGCTCGGTGAGGAGCAACCACCTCTCGGCGTCGTCCGCCGCGAGCTCGATGCGGCGCTGGAAGTGGGCGCGGAGATCGGAGTGCCGGCCCGCCTTGCGCAGGAGCGCGTCGAGGCTGGCCGTCGCCTCGGCGTCGGTCGGCGACTCCTCGAGCACCGCGCGCAGCGCGCCCGCCGCGCGGTCGACGTCTCCGAGCTTGTCGGTCGCGATCGCGGCGATCCGGCGGCGCAGTGACCGTCGCTCGGCGGCATGCTCCTTCGCGCCTCCGAGGCTGGAGAGCCGCTCCTCGTAGGCCTGCACCACCGCCGCGTGGCTGCCGAATCTTTCGGCTGTGCTCTCGAGCACGTCACGCGAGCCCGCGGGGTCGAGCCGGAACGCCTCGGCCGCGTAGCGGAGCGCGAGCGGCCCGTCCTTGAGGTGATCCGAAGCGACCGCGCGCGCGGCCTCGAGCAGCGCGAGCTTGCCGGCGTCCGCCGTGTGCCGGAGGAGCACGTCGTAGAGCGCGGGGAGCCGCGACCACTTCTCGTCCTTCCGATAGATCGGCAGGAGCGCGCGGGCCGCGCGCTCGTTGGTCGGCTCTGCAGAGAGCACTCTCTCGTAGGCTCGGAACGCGCGCTGAGGTTCGCCGATCCGCTGCTCGTAGACTTCGGCGGCGCGGAACGAGAGCGCCGCCTTCTGAGCGGGATCTTCGGCCTTGTCGGCGGCGTTGCCGAGCACTTCGGCCAGACCGTCCCAGTCGCTCGTCTCCCCGTAGAGCGCTTCGAGCGCCCCCCAATCGGCGGCCTGGACGTAGCTCTCGCGGAGCGTGCGGAGCGCGCGACCGTTCTTCGGGTCGATGCGCAGCACCCGCTTCCACGCGTCGGCCGCCTTCGCGCCGTCGCCGACCTGCTCTCCGTGGAGAGCCGCGAGCTTGGTCAGGAGCCGCACGCGCTCCTTCTCGTCTGCGGCTGCCTCGACGCGCCGCTCGATGACCTCGGCCAGGGTCGGCCAGTCCTTCTCGCGTTCGGCGAGCTTCTCGAGCGAGTCGATGGCCTCCTTGTGGGTCGCGTCGCCCTCGAGCACCTGCTTCCAGAGCGGGATCGCGTCGACAGGCCGGTGGAGCCGGTCCGCCGCGAGCCGCGCGAGCTCGATGCGATGCGCCTGCCGGACGTCCGGGTCGCTCGCGAGCGTCGCTTCGGCCGAGAGCACGTCGAAGAGTTGCTTCCACGAGCGACGCTTCGTGTAGATCTCCTTGAGCAGGTTGAGCGCTTCGCGGTGCGTCGGCTCCTTCTCGACGACGAGCTCGAGCGGACGTGTCGCCTGGTTGTAGTTCGCGAAACGGTCGATCCAGAGCTTGGCCACGCGCATGAGGAGCGAGACCTGCTCCGTCGGGTCTGCGCTCGCCTCCGCCTTCTTGGTGAGGACCTGGATGAGATCGTTCCAGCGCCCCATGCTCTCGTACGTCGTCGCGAGCGAGTCGAGCGCCTCCCGATCGGAAGGCCGGAGCGCGAGGATGGCGGCCCAGGTGTTGACCGCCATCACGTCCAGCTTGAGGTGCTCGCGGTAGATCCCCACCATCTCGCGCAGCTTCAGGACCTTGGCATCGACGACCTCGGGGCCGTCCCCCGTGAGGGCATCCGCCTCGCCCTTGAGGACCTCCACGAGCGCGTTCCACTTCTGGGTTTGGCGGTACAGCTCCCGCAGCGCCGGCAGCGCCTCGGCGTTCGTGGGATCCATCCGCTGGACGGCCTTCCACGCCTCGACGGCCTTGTCGGTCGCGCCGCTGGCCTGCGCCGCACGGGCCAACTCGACGCTCAGCGAGGCCCGCTGCTTGGGGTCCTGCGTGATCCGCTGGGCGTCGGTGAGGATCGTGACGAGCCTGACCCGATCCCCCGTCGACTCGAGGTGCTCCCGGTAGAACTGAAGCATCCCGGGGTGCACGGGGTCGAGCTTGCGGAGGCGCGCGAAGTACGGCTCCGCGTCGGCCGGCGATTGGCGAAAGCGCCAGTGAACCATCCCGATCTGGAGGAGGATCCCCTGCTCCGCCTCGGGCTTGGGCCGGCCCCGAAGCGCATCGTCGTAGAGCTGGACGAGGTGGTCCCAGCGCTCCTGCGCCGTGAAGTGCTCGACGAGGAACGCCATGCCCTCGCCGTGGCCGGGCGAGAGCGCGACGACCTGGTCGTAGACCGCTGCGGCGCGGTCCTTCTGCCCGAGCTTGCGCGAGAGCACGCGCGCGGCCTGGAGGAAGAACGCGAGGCGGTCGTCCTTGTGCTTGGTCTTCTCGGCGGACTCGAGCAGCGTCGCGGACAGCTCGTCCCAGCGCTCCCGGATCGTGAGGGTGTGCGCGTAGAGACGCGTCGCGCGCGGGTCACCCGGCTCGGCCTCGAGGGCCTGCTTGAAGACGCGGTCTGCGTCCTTGTCGCGCCCCCGCTTCTTGTACTTCCACACGAGCGAGGCTGCGCTCACCAAGAGCGCGCACTTGAGGGACGGCTCGGAGGCCGTCTCGGCCTCGTCGACGAAGCGCTTGGCGAACTCCTTCCAGTTCGACTCGGCGGTCGAGATCTCCTCCACCGCCTGCTTGATCGCGTCGTCTCCGGGTCGCAGCGAGAGCGCTGCCTCGAGGCTGCGCTTGGCGGCCTCGTCGTCGAGCAGCTCCTCGCGCTGCAGTCGCGCTGCCGTCACGAGGAGGGCGGCGCGCGCATCCGGGTCGTTCGCCCCGCGCTCGAGCTCCGCGACCTCGGCCAGCAAAAGCCCCACCGCCGCGACATGCTCGGAGCGGGCCTCGTGCTGCTGCCGCGCGAGCTGAACCAGCCGCAGGGGGGCTTCGCCGGTGCGACGGGGGTCCCCGCTGGCGAGCGCCTCGCGCAGGTCGCTCACAACCGCCGGATTGTCCGGATCCTCCTGCAGTGCGCCGAGCAGATGCGAGACAGTGAGCACGCGGACTCCTCGCCGGGGTTGGGAAGCGTGACGAGCGCGGCGCCTCGAGGGCGGCGCGCGAGGGCTGGATCGGGTGGCCCGCAGGGCGGGCCGAGGAGCGGCCGATCTCCCGTCGGCGGGGACCGGACGAGAGCGCGAAAAGCCCCGAAAAATAAGGAAATCGTACGTTCTGGGCGCGAAGAGTGCCGATGGTACGCAGGGGTCGCTCGGGGTTTCAAGCGATCTGTTCTGGCGCGCGGCGCAGCCCCAGGGACGCGACGAACGGCCCCGCCGGGCGACTCCGAACGCCCTCAGCGGCACCGAGCGCGGAGCGCGTCGAGGTCACCGTGGCAGCGGGCGCAGGCTGCAGGAGACGCCGCGAGAATCACGCCGCAGCCCAGCGCGAAGCCCGGCGGGTGTGGGCTCACGCCTCCACCCCCGACGTCCCCAGTCCCGTGGCAGGCGACGCAGTCGTCCTCGGCGTGGCAGGAGACGCAAGCCTGGAGGGACCGGCGTCCCTCGACGCCGTGCAGGTTGGGCCCCCGGATCCAGACCGCGGCGGGGGGGTGGTAGCGCGAGCTTCCTCGTGTGGCGGGCGCGGAGAAGGTCGAGAGACCGAGCCGCGCATGGCACTCGGCGCAGAACGTCGCGACCGCGTGGCAGCTCGTGCACCGAGTCTCGTCTCGGCGCGCCATCCCAGCATGCGTGGTCAGGAAGTCTCCAGGGTGGACCCGGCGTGGCCGCGCACGGGCGTCGTGACAGGCCGCGCAGTCGCGCTCGGTGTGGCACTCGGCGCAGAGCCCGCCCTGATCCGCGGCGACCCAACGGTGCCGCACGAGCCACTCGTGGTCGTGGTGCATCCCGGCCATCCATGGGGGCGGGTTCATCCAGCCCTCCGCGAGGTGCGCCCGAACGCGACCGTCAGGCAGCGCCTGGTGGCAGCCGGTGCAGGGCATCGTCTCGGCGCCTTCGCTCGGAGCGGCGCCTCGGGTGAGGCCCCCCAACCCCTCGATCGCGTGACAGCGCATGCAGTCTCGCATCGTCGGCAGATGCCCCCGCGTGGCGAGCGCTGCGCGCCGGACCCCCGCGTGACAGCCCTCGCAGCCGCCCTCGGCGTTCGCGTGGCGCGCGGGCGAGAACCTCAACCGCGGAGGTGGGATCCGGGTGCTCGGGATGAAGATGCGCCCGACCAGATCGGGCTGGCCGCTCTCGCCGGTGGGGACGCGCGCGCCGACGTGACAGAGACCGCACGCCTCGAGGCTCGGGTGCGCGCGGTCCGTCTCCGCGTGGCACGGCACACATGCGGCTTCGTCGGGCAGGAGCAGATCTTCGCTTCGGGCGCTCGTGCTCGCGCGCTGGTGGCACTGCGTGCACGCGAGCGCGGCATGCGCGGGGTGCGCGTGGCTCATCCGCAACGCGAGGTCCTGCGGCGGATAGACGAGCACCGAGCGTCCCTCGCCCGGCACCGACAGCGGCGGGTCCTCACGGAGCTGGCTCACAGCCGTCGCGCCCGCCACCAGACCCAGCGCCGCCGACACCGCCGCGGCGACCATCGCCCCGACCACGAGCGCCCACCGTCTCGCCCACGGCGCTCCCGCGTTCCTCATCGCCACGTCATCACCGAGAGCACGAGCATGCCGCGGAACCGATGCCCTACGTTGCGTGAGTGCGCGTGCTGGAGCTCCAGCAGGAGCACGGCCTGCTCCATGATGGCCCACCGGGCCCCGAGGAGGGTGCTGATCACGGTCCCGTAGGACTGCTCCCGCAGCGGGTCGTCGAACTGCCAGGCGCTGAGCTGGGCCTCGAGCGAGAGCCCAGGGATCAGCGTCCGAGATCCTTCGATGGCCACACCGGCGACGGGGCCGAGGGCGCCGCTCCAGGCGAAGCCGCTCGCTGCGACAGAGAGCCCTTCGATGCGGGCGCGCGCATGAAGCTCGAGCCCCGCGTCGAGGTCCTCGACCGGGGTGCGCTCGACCCTGCGCCCCCGCAGCGCGCCACCGATCTCCACGTCGTCACCGAGCCTCGCGCTCGCCCCGACGCGCACGGACTGCACCGGCGCCGCGTCGAACCAGGCCCAGATGGTGCTGGGATCGAAGCGAGGCACCTGGTGGTCGATCGAGGCCCGCAGCGTGACCGGGGCGAGCTGCAATTCGGCCGAGGCGAGAGCGGAGATGACCTCGAGGTCGAGCAGATCCAGCGTGCCCTGGGCGTCGAGCCGCAAAGCCTCGTGAGGACTCGAAGAGAGCGCGAGCGAGGCGCGGCGGAGGAGCTCGCCGCGCTCGTCGCGCGCGAAGCGACCGTCGAGGGCGACCCCCAGCCACGCGCCGAGCGAGGCCCGCAGCGTACCACCGAGGAGCCACGCGTCGCGGTGCGGATCCAGCAACGTCGGGTCAGCCGCGCCCGCGGTCGAGGGCACGTAGCGGTTGCCCTGGAGATCGAACTGCGGGCTGCCCGCGAGGCTCGTCCCTCGCACGAGGACGCCGCCGTAAGCCTCCGCGCCGAGCTGCGCGAGCGGCCGCACCGACAGCGCGATGCCATCGAAGCGCGTGAAGCCCGCCGCGTCGACCCGCAGTTGGCGGCCCAGACGCACGCTGCCATCGAGCGGAAGACCGGTGACCTCCGCCGCGAGCGAGGGAACATCGACCCGCGTGTCCGCGGCGAGCGGCTGGTATTGGCTCCGAGCATCGCGGTCGGTGGCTCGGAGGCACAGCGAGCCGTCGACCAGACAGTCATCCGCGAAGCCCTGATCGAGGCGCAGCCGCCCCACGACCACGACACGCACGCGTCGTCCGACGGGATCGGGATCCGTCAGCGGCTCGACCAACCGCAGACCCAGGTTGCCGACGAAGCGACGCCGCGCGAGGAACGCGAGGGCCCCGGGGGCGCGCACCTCGTACACCTGGAACGAGAGATCCGAGTCCACCTCGACGTCGACCGCGAAGGCCGGAGCGGGCTCGAGCGCAGCGAGTGCCAGGCACGCGCAGAGGACGCCGCGCGCGAACGGATGGGCGAGCCGAGATCCCGGGGCCAAGGCTTCAATCGGAAGAGCGCTTCACGCCGAAACGCTCTGCGAGCGCGTCGTCGTAGCGGTCGCCGATGCGGCCGACGTTGCGGATCGCCGTCTCGACCTCCGAGGCGTCGAGGTCCTTCACGGTGCGCTCCGCGACCACGACGACCTCGTCGCCGAAGACGCCGAACGCCGCCCCGACGATCTCTCTCGCGTTGAGCTCGAGGAGGTGTTTGTAGAGATCGGGGGAGGTGTGCGCGTCGATCCGAACGCAAGGCGCGAGCACGCGGAGGGTCCCGCCGGTCTCCGTCGCGTGGACCGCCACGACGACGCGCGCGCTGCCGCGCTTGAGCGCGTAGGCCGTGGTGGTCGAATCGCCGGGGATCGTCGCGCTCGACGGCTCGAGGCCCAGACCGCGGATCACCGACTCGACCAACCGGACCGCCTCCTCGACATCGCTCATGTTCGCTCCTCTCGACGCGCCGCGCTCGGAGCGGCGGTGGCGCCGCAGCGTGGCCAGCCTGCATTCGACCCGCCCCTCGCAGGCCCGTCAAGCGAGACGGTGCGCGCCAGTTGCGGAACCGGGCCCGTGAAGGCAGAAGCGTGCGTGGTCTCGTCGCGACACCGCCCCGCGCCTCCCGAGCTGGCCCCCTCGAGCTTCGTCGAGTCGCTGATCGACACGCTCGTCGCCGGGCTCCCGGGTGATGTCGTCTCCGAGGCCCGGGAAGCCTTCGAGGCCCAGGGCGGGGCGTTCTCCACGGCTGACCCGTTCCACGAGGAGCGGATGCGCGCGTTCTCGGAGGTGCTCGTGTGCGCGCGTCGCCTCGAGGACGGTCGCACGCCCGCCGAGCGGGCGCTCGCGGGCTCGCCGGAGGGCGACGCAAGCGAGACGGGGAGCTGGCTGCTCGCGCTCGTACGGAGCGAGCGCGGCCTCTTCCGCGCCGAGCTCGGCTCGGAGAGGCCGACCCTTCGCTGTCTCCTCGGCGGCGTCTCCTACGCCGTCCGCTTCGACGCCGACCCGCGCGAGGCCGCCGCGCGTCTCCGCGAGGGGGACGTCTTCGACGGCCGTATCGCCCCGTGGCGCGGCGAGCTCCGGGTCCTGCCCGGGATGGTCTTTCACCCCGAGGAGGCGCACGACGCGCTGTTCGCGCTCGTGCGAGAGGCGATTGCGCGCCGGATCCCACGCGCGGAGATCCTCGACGGGGTCCTCCGCATGCGGATGCGTCACGACCGCTTCACGAGCATCCACGCGCGGCACCTCTACCGTCTGGAGGCCCTCGGAAAGCTCGAGATCCAGGCGGCTTCCTGGAAAGGCGCCGGCCCGCCGCGTTCGCGGTGACCTGCCGCCCCGCTCGACGTCACCGACGCCGACGGGCACGAGGGTCCGTTCGAGCTATATCGAGCCCTGAATGTCCCGGACCGTCGTGAGGCCCCTCGACGTGGACGCCCTGCGCGCGACGTACCGCAGCGCGCGCCCTTTCCCGTTCTTCGTCGTCGACGACTTCCTCGACACCGCGTTCGTCCGGGAAGTCGTCCGCGACTATCCGCGCTACGAGGACGCCGTCGGGCTCGGGCACCAGTTCGACCGGGTGAACGAGACCGGCAAGGTCCAAGTCACCGACTCCCGGAGCTTCCCACCCCGCGTTCGCGAGCTCAACGAGGCCATCTCCTCGACGGAGTTCCTCGCGGTGCTCACCGCGATCACGGGCGTGGAGGGCTTGGTCGCCGACCCGAAGCTGCACGGGGGCGGCATGCACATCACCAAGCGTGCCGGACGGCTCGACGTTCACGCGGACTTCAACTGGCTCGAGGACCAGAAGCTCTACCGACGTCTCAACATCCTCGTGTACCTGAACCCCGAGTGGGACCCGCGCTGGGGTGGCGGGCTCGAGCTGTGGGACCGCGACGTCAAGCGGCGCGAGTACCACTGCCTGCCGAAGCTCAACCGGTGCCTCCTCTTCGAGACCACCAAGACCAGCTTCCACGGGGTCGAGAAGGTCAGTTGCCCGCCGACCCACCAGCGTCAGAGCTTCGCTGCGTACTACTACACGCGCGAGCCTCCCCCGGACTGGGACGGCACCCATTGGAGCACGATCTTCCGACCGCGCCCTGACGAGCGACTGCGCGGAAGCTTCCTGATGCCAGCCGAGCGAGCGCTGGACCAGGCCAAGCGTCTCGCGAAGCGGGTCGCGAACAGGATCGAAAGGCTGCGGGGCCGCGCGTGAGCGGTCGCCCCGGGGGCCTGGGACGAGGAGCGAGCGAGTCATGATCGTCTGGGTCACCGGCGGAGCCGGCTTCATCGGTTCGAGTTTCCTGTTGCGCTACGTGCCGCAGGCGCCCGAACGACGCTTCGTCAACGTCGACAAGCTCACGTACGCGGCGAACCCGCTCTCGCTCGAGCCGATCGCACAGCGCGACAACTACCGTCTCTCCCGCACCGACATCTGTGACTTCGACGCGCTCGACCAACTCGCCGCGGAGGAGCCTCCGGACGCGATCGTTCACTTCGCTGCCGAGTCGCACGTCGACCGATCGATCCTCGGCCCGCGGGAATTCGTGCGGACCAACGTCGAGGGGACCTTCAACCTCCTCGAGATCGCGCGCAAACACTGGAAGCCTGGCAAAGACGGCCGAACGCTCGAAGCCTCGGGGCGTCCGCGCGTGTTCCACCACGTCTCCACCGACGAGGTCTACGGATCCCTCGGCGAGACGGGACTCTTCACCGAGGCGACGCGCTACGACCCTTCGAGCCCCTACTCCTCCACGAAGGCCGCGAGCGACCACCTCGTGCGCGCGTACGCTCGAACGTACGGGCTGCCCGTGCGAATCACCAACTGCTCGAACAACTACGGCCCGCGCCAGTTTCCCGAGAAGCTGGTGCCGCTGATGATCCTCCATCTCCTCTCGCGCAAGCCGCTGCCGATCTACGGCAAGGGTCTCAACGTGCGCGACTGGCTCTACGTCGACGACCACGCGGACGCGATCTGGACGGTGCTCGAGCGCGGCAAGGACGGCGAGACCTACAACGTCGGCGGGCACAACGAGAGACGGAACATCGAGGTCGTGGACACGCTCGCGTCTCTGGTGGCGCGGCGGACGGGCGCGCCGCTCGAGGACTTGCTCGCGCTCAAGACCTACGTGACCGATCGCCCCGGCCACGACCTGCGCTACGCGATCGACGCTTCGAAGATCGAGCGTGAGCTTGGCTGGAAGCCCGCACAGACGTTCGAGTCCGGCATGGACGAGACGGTGCGTTGGTACCTCGAGAATCAGGGCTGGGTGTCGGCGGTCCAGAGCGGCGCGTACCGCACGTGGATCGAGGCCAACTACGGGAAGCGGTGAGACCGATGACGGCGGGAATCCAGAAGGGAATCGTGCTCGCGGGGGGCAGCGGCACGCGCCTCCATCCGTTGACGAAGGCCGTGAGCAAGCAGCTCATGCCCATCTATGACAAGCCGATGGTCTACTTCCCGTTGACCACCCTCATGCTCGCGGGCATCCGCGACGTCCTCGTCATCACCACGCCTCACGAGCAGGCGCTGTTCGTGCAGTTGCTCGGCGACGGCCGGCAATGGGGCATGAGCATCCGGTACGCCGTGCAGCCGAGCCCCGACGGTCTGGCGCAGGCGTTCCTCATCGGCGAGCGCTTCATCGACGGCCAGGCCTGCGCGCTGGTGCTCGGTGACAACATCTTCTACGGCCACGGCCTGCAGGGGCTCCTCGAGGAGAGCGCGCGGCGAGAGGACGGCGCGACGGTGTTCGGCTACTGGGTGAAGAACCCACAGGCCTACGGCGTCGCCGAATTCGACGTCGCCGGCAATGTGATCGGCCTCGAGGAGAAGCCCGACAAACCTCGCTCGAACTACGCAGTCGCCGGGCTCTACTTCTACGACGCCGAGGTCGTCTCCCTCGCGCGCTCACTCTCTCCCAGCAGGCGCGGAGAGCTCGAGATCACCGACCTCAATCGGCTCTACCTCGAGCGCAAGAAGCTGCGCCTCGAGAAGTTCGGACGCGGCGTCGCGTGGCTCGACACCGGAACGCCCGACTCGCTCCTCCAGGCCGCCCACTTCGTGCAGACCATCCAGCAGCGCCAGGGCCTTCAGATCGCGTGCCCCGAGGAGGTCTCGTTCCGCAAGGGCTGGATCGGCAAGTCCGACCTCCTCGCCCTGGCCGAGCCCCTGGGCAAGACGGCCTACGGCCAATACCTCTACGACCTCGCCGGCGAGTCGCGCTGAGTCCGCCGTGCGCGTCGTCGAAACGGAGCTTCCGGGTGTCCTCGTGGTCGAGCCCAAGGTGTTCGGCGACGAGCGCGGTTGGTTCACCGAGACCTACAGCGTCGAGCGCTACCGCGCCGCTGGGATCGCGATGCCCTTCGTGCAAGACAACCTCTCGCGCTCGAGCCGCGGGATCCTGCGCGGGCTGCATCTCCAGGAGCCGCGCGCCCAGGGCAAGCTCGTCTGGGTGCCCGACGGCGCCGTGTTCGACGTGGCCGTCGACGTCCGGGTCGGCTCGCCGAGCTTCGGGCGCTGGGTGGGGGTGGAGTTGTCCTCCGCGAACCACCGCCAGCTCTGGATTCCGCCCGGCTTCGCGCACGGCTTCGCGGTGACGAGCGAGCACTGCCTCTTTGCGTACAAATGCACCGATCTCTACGAGCCGTCGGCCGAGATCGGCGTGGCGTGGGACGATCCGTCGATCGGGATTCGCTGGCCGCTCGCCGAGCCGTCGCTCTCGGCCAAGGACCGGAACAACCCCAGGTTGGCCGAGATCGACCCGGCGCGGTTGCCTCGTTTCGGGGCGGTGGCTCGGTGACCCGGGCGTTGCTCGTCAGCCCGGACGGCATGCTCGGACGTGCGTTCGAGTCGATCCTCTCGGCCCGCGGCAGCGTCGAGCTTCTCTCACTTCGCTACCCCGAGATCGATCTCACGAGCCCCGAGACGCTGGCGGTGCTCGATCGCTGGCGGCCTGGCTTGGTGATCAACTGCGCCGCGTACACCGACGTCGACGGCGCCGAGGCGCACGAGGCGCTCGCGACCGCGGTGAACGCGGACGGTGTCGCCCTGCTCGCGAGCCGCTGCCGCGCGGTCGGAGCCTGCCTCGTGCACTTCGGCACCGACTACGTGTTCGACGGCCGCGGGAGCGTGCCCTACCCCGTCGATGCACCGCTGGCGCCCCAAGGGGCCTACGCCCGCAGCAAGGCGCGAGGCGAGGTGCTTCTGCGCGAGAGCGGCGTCGAGCACGTATACGTGCGGACGAGCTGGCTCTACGCGCCGTGGGGAAAGAACTTCGTCCGCACGATCGCGCGGAACGCGGTCGCACGGAGCACGCTGAAGGTCGTGCACGACCAGCGCGGTCGCCCGACGAGCAGCGAGCACCTCGCGAAGACGACCCTCGCGCTCCTCGAGCGAGGCGCGCGTGGGACCTTCCACGTCTCGGATGGCGGAGAGTGTACGTGGTTCGAGCTCGCGTCCGCGATCGTCGAGGACCTGGGCCTTTCGGCACGGTGTGCCGTCGTCCCGTGCACGAGCGCAGAGTGGCCGACGCCGACCAAGCGACCGGCCTACAGCGTGCTCGATCTCGGCGCGACGGAGGCGTGGGTCGGTCCGATGCCGCGCTGGAGAGACAATCTCCGCGACGTGCTCGCGCGCCTCGAGCCTTGAACGGCGTTGGCCCGAGGGGCCCTTCCCTCGCAGCGCTGGTGCTCGGCGCCCGCTCGAGAGGCCGCGCGTGCTTCAGCGCGTCGCGCCCGAGGGCGAGTCGCTGCGCGGTTCCGCGCCTGCGAGCGCGAAGCCCGGCGCGACGCGCACCACGCGGTCGGTCGGCGGGTAGCGCAGCGTCGCTCGCTCGGTGATCGCGCCGAGCCTGCTCCGGAGCGTTCTCGTCCGCTCGAGGATGAACCCGGGACCGCCGTCCTCGGTGACCCGCATCTCTCCGGGGGGCACGGCCGGGTCCTCGATCGTCCGCTCGCCTTGGCTCGTGCGCGCGACGATCTCGCGCCTCCACTCGACCTCCATCGGCTGCGCGCGCGCCCAAAGCGACACCTCGAGCCGGCCTGCTTCGGCACGGGCGCGAACGGTGATCGGTGTCGCGAGCGGGTTGCCGACCACGAGATCGACCTCGGGGTACACGACCGTCGCGTCGAGGCCCATCGGGATGTACGTCGATGGTCGTGAGTGAGGCGCGTGCCTCTCGATCGGGAGACCTGCGAGGAAGGCGGCCGCGTGAAGCGTCGAGGCGACCTGACAGACGCCCCCGCCGATGCCGTCGACCATCTCGCCGTCGTAGATCACGTGCGCGGCGCGGTAGCCCCGCTCCGGCGTGCGCGGCCCCACGCGCTCGTTGAACGACAGGCTCCCCCCCGGGGGGATCACGGCCCCGTCGAGCGCCTCCGCCGCGACCCGCACGTTCACTGCACGAGGCCCCTCGTCACCGCGGAGGCGGTAGCGTGTGAGGTAGCTGCCGACCACCACCGGCTCGCGCGCCCTCGCGAGGCGCTCCGGATCGAGCGGCGGCGGCTCGGATCGAACGACGAGCGCGATGCGCCTCTCTCCGGCTTCGAGGCCCGCGAGCACGCGCTCGGCGCTGGCATGGACATCGAGCGTGCGACCTGCCTCCGCCGGCGCCACGAGGCGCCCAGCCTCGTCGATCTCGGCGCCGACCGCGGCGCGATCGTAGCGGCCCGCGACCGAAGCCAGCGCCGCATACACAACCTCTCGGTCGAGACTGAAGACGAGGGACGCCTCGACGCGTCCTGCCCTGGCCCGCACCCACGTGGCGAGGTCCTCGATGAGGTTCCCGCTCCGACCGATCGAGAGCAGCCCGCGCGCACATGCGTCCTCGTCGATCGCGTAGCCGATCTCGACTCGCCGGAGGCGCTCGGTGAGGGGGCCTGCCTCGAGCCAGATCTCTTCGTCGAGCCACCGGGCAGCGTGCTCGTGCACCAGGGCGCGGATCGTCTGCTCTTCGCGCACGCGATGCCCATCGACGATCACGCCCTCGGCGATCCGGCCCTCTTCGGGCGCGATCCCATCGATCACTGCGACGGCTGCGCCGCCCAAGCAGGCGATGGACACGACGACCCCGCGGAGCGCTCTCTTGGTGCGTGCGGTGCGTTCTCCCATGGCACCGGTCCTCGTCGCGCCGCGTCCACGCGGACTCGAGCCCGTCAGCGGGACGTCGCGCCCTCGAGGTCGTAGCTCGCGCGGCACGGGAGCGATGCGAACTGGCCGCCTGCACCTGCCGAGACCAAGGCGAGCGAACAATCGAAGCCGGGCACGACGCCGATCTCGATCGTGTTGGTCGCCGTCAACACCTGCGCGGGGGCGACGCCCGCATCTCCGGTCCCTGCGTCGGCCGTGCCTGCGTCGGCCGTGCCTGCGTCGCTCGCCATCGACGCGAGCTCTACCTGGCCCTCGATCGTCTCGGTCTGGATGAATC
The DNA here is from genome assembly GCA_046342295.1 of Deltaproteobacteria bacterium. Classification (GTDB taxonomy): domain Bacteria; phylum Myxococcota_A; class Polyangia; order Polyangiales; family Sandaracinaceae; genus JAFLCL01. The sequence goes on from JBKDQC010000084.1 coordinate 15,726, forward strand.
GGCAGGGCAAGATCCCCTGGGCCGGGTCGGCAGGCCAGCCGTCGATCTGGGCCTGCTGCCGGAATCGGAAGCTTCCGTCGTCGTCGATGGTGCCCTCGTTGCGAGGTCCCATGCCTCCCATCCGCCAGTAGCCGACGTCACCGTCTCGCCGCAGCTCGGCCACGAAGGAGATGGAGGGCGCGGGTGCGAAGCCCTGGCCGCACGTGTTCTCCTCGAGGCTCCCCGAGAGGTCGAACATCCCCACGCGGGCGCCGGGAGGAGCAGGCTCCCGGCACGCCGACGCCAGAAGGGCCGCGGGCGGCGCCGCGAGCGCGAGGAGCGTTCCGAGAACGAGAGACGGTCGAGGCATGGGGCTCGGGGACAGCGGTCCCGCACGCGAGGTCCAGTTTTCGGCGATTCGCCGCGAATTGGATCGGTCCACCGTGGGTTGCGACGATCACGTCGATGGCCGCTCCTCGCTCGATTCGGCGCCTTGCCTCCATCGCGGGAGGGATCCTCGCGCTCGCCTCGGGCGCCGCCACCTCGGAGCTCACGCAAGCGTCGAGTCGCCCGGAGAGGCCGCTGGAGCGTTCCGTGCGCGAGGGGCTCGCTCCCACGGGGCAGATCGCAGACGTGGCGGACCTCGCGCCTGTCCCGAGCGCTCCGCGCTCCGCGCCCGACGCGAACACTCCTGACTTCGACCCAGGGGACCCAACCACGCGGACCGCGCCGCCGCCCTTCGTGACGAGCGCCGACGCGGTGTCCTCGAACCTCCGTGGCGGCCGGATCATCACCGGCGCGACGGCGCACCGATTCATCCTCTTCACGTTCGACGATGGCCCCGACATCCGTTACACGCGCGCGCTCCTCGACGCGCTCGACGAGGCCGAGATCCGGGCCCTCTTCTTTCTCACGACGCGCCGGATCGAGGGCAGCACGCCGTACGAGCACGCGCTCGCGGAGATCGCGAAAGAGATCGCGGCGCGAGGTCACAAGGTGGGCTCGCATTCCATGGACCACGTGCAACTGCCGCTCGTGACCACCCCCGATCTCGCGACGCAGGTCGACGCCAGCGCGGGCTCGCTCGAGCGCGAGCTCGGCGTCGCGCCGGCCTTGTTCCGCCCGCCAGGCGGCAGCCGCTCTCCGAGGATCGACGCCTACCTCGCGCGCCGCGGCTACACGCAGGTCCTCTGGAACCTCGGCACCGGGGACGTGCAGGTGCGCACGTCCGACGAGGTGCTCGAGACCTTCCGGCGTGTGCTCGAGGTCCGCGAGCGAGACCACGGCGAGTGCGGCGGCATCGTGCTGCTCCACGACATCCACCGCTGGAGCGTCGAGGCCTTTCCGCGGATCGTGGCGTACCTCGATCGCCGCAACTGCGACTTCCTCGCGTCTGGGGAGGAGCTCTACGATTTCGTCGACGATCCCGCGTTCTTCTTCGAGGCGAGGCAGGCAGGGGACGCCCCCGACGCCGTCGCGGAGGCAGCGATTCCCGACGACGTCGTCGCGGCGCGGCAGATCCGCGCTCGTGCGCGCGCCACCCTGCGCTGCCAGGATCCCGAAGCGCTCGAGGCGAGCCTCGGCCCCTCCGGTCCATCACCGCGCTGACGGCGCAGGGAGCACCCTCGCGGAGGGCCGCGACAGGCCTTGGTCCGGCACGACATCCGCCGGGTGCGCCTTCCGAGGTCGGCGGTGCTTGCCGTGCTCGTGAGGCGTCGTCACTCCGCGCGGAGGTAGCCGCTCTTCAGGAGCTTCACGAGGATCGTGCTCGTATCGACGTCGGACGCGAGGCTCTTGTTGAGCACGGTCTCGACGCTCGCGTAGTTGTGCGCCAGCTGGAGGACATCGATCTCTTCGGGGCCGAGGTCACGCAGGGGCGGCACGAGCGGCACGGAGATCTGCACGGAGGCCCGCAGCGGCGGCATGTCGTCTCCGAGCCGCCGGATCTCGTCGATCTGCCGCATCGCCTCCATGAGGATGCCCTCGGTCGACATCTCGATGCGCGTGGGGAACGCCTTCGTCTCCTCGGGCGGATCCATGTCGAAGGTGCCCGTCTGCCAGCCGAGGATGCGCATCAGGCTCTTCATCGGCGCGACATCGTAGTGCTCGTTCACGACCGCGAAGACGACCCGGCCGGTGTCGATGAAGAGCTTGCCGGTGTCGTTGCGGTCGGTTCGGATCACGAGCACGCCGCTCTTCTTCGAAGCGCTGAAGAGCTGGAGCAGATCGGGGAGCGGGATCTCGGCGATCGATCCGCTCATCGTGCGGACCTGGGAGGTGCGACGACCGTGGCTGCTGTCCTCCATCATCGCCTGGGCGTCGGTGGCGCGCGCGACCTGGCCCGCGTCGACCACCTTGATGATCGAGGTCCCGATGAGGATCCGGTCACCCTCGTGGATGGCCGCGCGCTTGACCTTCTCGCCGTTGACGAAGGTGCCGTTCGTCGACCCGAGGTCCTGGATGAACATCTGATCGCCGGTCACCGTGAGCTTCGCGTGTCGACGCGACACCATGTCCTCGACGAGGACCATGTCGAGCTCGCTCGAGCGACCCACCACGACCTCCTTGTTGGGAGGCAGCGGGAACTCTCCGCCCTGGTATTTGCCCGAGATGAACCGCAGCGCGTACTGCTTGGTCGCGGCTTGTTGCCGCATGCTCATCGGCGGCGGGGGAACTTTCGGAACCGGGGGCTCCATCGTTGCGAAAATCCTAGAGAACTCGGGGCACTGTGGTCAAGGCTCCTGCGTCGTCGTTCGCACTTGATCGCCTGGAGGCACCCTGCCACGCGAAGCGGGACCCTGCCCGAGACGGCGCAGCAGCGACCCCAGTGCGCGCCGTTTTCGGCATGATGCCGGGCATGCGACCGGCGCTCCTCCTCGCGCTCGCGTGGCTCTTCGTCGGAGCCGTGGGCGCGCGCGCGCAGGCCCCGGACCCTCTGCTCGAGTGGCGGACGGTCGAGACGCCCCACTTCCGCATCCATTACCACCAGCCGCTCGCCCTCCTCGCACGCCGCGTCGCCGCGGTGGCGGAGCGGGCGCACGGCCCCCTCTCGGAGATCATGGCGTTCGAGCCGGGGGGCCGCGTCGAGGTCGTGCTCACCGACGAGTCGGACTCCGCCAACGGCTCGGCGACCGCTCTGCCGTTCGACACCATCCGACTCTACGCGGAGGCGCCCGACGATCTCTCCCCGCTGGCGGACTACGACGACTGGATGACCCTGCTCGTCACCCACGAGCACACGCACATCTTGCACCTCGACCAGGCCACGGGCCTCGCGGCATTCATCAACGCGATCCTCGGCAAGACCTACATGCCGAACCACGTGAACCCCCGCTGGCTGCTCGAGGGGGTCGCAGTTTGGCAGGAGACCGCGCTCACCGCGGGCGGACGCCTGCGCTCGACCCAGTGGGACATGTACCTGCGCATGGACGCCCTCGAAGACCGCTTCCTCAGCCTCGATCAGGCGACGAACGGCGCCGACCGCTGGCCGCACGGCAACGCGGCGTACCTCTACGGCAGCCAGATCGTCGAGATGATCGCGGCGCGCCATGGGCGCGAGGCCCTCGCGGAGGTGATGCACGAGTATGCGGACGGCCTGCTGCCCTACGGCCTCAACCGCGTCTTTCGGCATGCGACCGGGCGCAGCCTCGAGGAGCTGTGGGACGACTTCCGCGCGAGCAAGCGCCGCGAGGCCGACGCGCTC
>JBKDQC010000085.1:0-9414 GCA_046342295.1 Deltaproteobacteria bacterium
GGTGGTCGCCGTGCGCGTGCACGTGCGCGCCCCGCAGCGGAGCGCCGCCATGGATCGTGAGCCCGTCCTGAAGCTCGACGACGTCAGCCCCAAACGCACGCAGCACCGTCGCCATCGTGCTCAGCCGGTCGCTCTCCTTCGCGCGCAGTTCCTCGGCGTCGCGGATGTCCGTGCGTCCTGCGGCGCACACCGCGAGGGCGCACGCGATGGGCACTTCGTCGATCATGCGCGTCACGACCTCGCCGCCGACCCGGATCGGCGCGAGGCGCCCGTGCCGTGCGACGAGGCGCGCGATCGGCTCGTTTCCCGCGGACTCGCCGCGCGGAATCACCTCGATCGAAGCACGCGCGAGCCGGAGCGCATCGAGGACGCCCGTGCGCGTCGGGTTCGTGCACACCCCCTCGATCTCGATCTCGCTCCCCTCCACGATCGCCGCCGCGACCAGGAAGAACGCTGCGCTCGAGAGATCTCCAGGAACCGTCCATGAGAAGCCATCCCAGCGCCGATTCCAGCCGGTCGGATCGAGCACGGAGATCGGGCCGGCGGTCGTCAACGGCACGCCGAGCGCGAGCAACATCCTCTCGGTGTGATCGCGCGAGAGGATCGGCTCGTAGACGGTCGTCGGGCCGTCTGCATAGAGCCCCGAGAGGAGGAGACAGCTCTTGACCTGCGCGCTCGCGATGGGTGACTCGTAGCGCAGAGCCGAGAGAGTCTCTCCTGCGATCAGAGGGGCGATCGAGAGCGGAGCGTAATGTTCGCCCTCCTTCTTTCCTCGAACCCCCGCGATGTGCGCTCCGCGCGCCCGGAGCGGCTCGACCACGCGCCGCATCGGGCGGGACGAGAGGCTCGCGTCGCCGACCAGACGGACACCGAAGCGCTGCGCCGACACGAGCCCCGCGAGGAGACGCATCGTGGTGCCGGAGTTGCCACAGTCGAGCGAGTCCTTCGGCATCTTCAGGCCGAAGAGGCCGACCCCTTCGACGCGGGTCTCCTCCCCGATGTCCTCGAAGCGCACCCCCATCGCCTCGAGCGCTCGGCGCGTGGCGTGGTTGTCGAGCCCGCCCGACAGACCTCGGAACGCCGAGCGGCCCTCTGCCAGGCCCGCGAACAGCAGGGCCCGGTGGCCGATCGACTTGTCTCCGGGGACCGTCAGGCTCCCTCGCAGCGGGCCCGCGCGCCGAACGCGAAAACGTCTCATGCGCGATCGACTACCGCGCCGCTCTTGGCGGCGCACGCCGCGCTCGCGCGCGGGATCGCGCCCCGAGCGCTGCCCTCGCGCCTGTCACCGGACCGGTCGCGGATAGCTGCCGAGCACCTTGAGGTGACGGCTCTTCATCCGAACCTCGTCGAGCGCGGTGAGGACAGCTCGATCGCTGACGTGGCCATCGAGCTCGACGAAGAACATCTGCTCGAAGGATGCGCCGGGCGACTGCCTGGACTCGAGGCGCGTGAGGTTGATCCCGCGCTCGGCGAACGGAGCGAGCGCAGCGTAGAGCGAGCCCGGCTCTTCGGAGAGGAGCAGCGCGAGAAAGGTCCGATCGGCGCCGGTACGCCGCGGTGCCTCTCTCGCCACGACGACGAAGCGGGTCTTGAGCGTCGCGTCCTCTTCGACGTGCGCGCGCACGACGCGGAGGCCATCGGCCTCCTCCTCGGACGTCGCGAGGGCCGCGCTGCCGTGGTCTCCGAGCGCCAGTTGCGCGGCGACGGTCGCCGACCGGACCTCCATCACGGTGGCGTTGGGATGCTCGCGCTCGAGCGTCCGCGCGCAGGCCGCGAGCGCCGAGGGCGTCGCGTAGATCTTCTCGATGTCCGAGCCGTTTCCCGTGCGCGAGTAGAGGTGGTAGGCGTTGTGGACCGTACGCTCTGCGACGATCCGCCCGCCACCGTGTGCGAGCGCGAAGAGCGACGCGGAGATCGCACCGTCGCTCGTCGTCTCGAGCGGGATGACGGCCGAGCTCGCCTCCTGCCGTTCGACCGCGAGGAGCGCGTCCGTCACTTGGGCGGTCGCCACGATCTCCGCGAGGGAGCCGAACATCTCCCGCGCGACGAGCAGCGCGAGGCTTCGATCCGGGCCGGGAATCGCGACACGCAGCGGCGCCGCCAGCATCGCCGATGCGCCGAGGATCTCCCGGAAGATCGGCTCGATCGCCTCGTCGGGAAGCGCGCGCGCGCCGTGCTCGCGTCGATGCGCGCGCACCTCACCGAGCACCTCGTCGGCCGTGGGCAACTGCAAGTACGCGCCCGGGCTCTCCGCGCGGAGCGCGACGAGCTCGCGCACGGCCCGCGCTCGCGCCTCGAGCGCGTTCGCGAGGTCCCGGTCTGCCGCGGACAGCGCAGCTCGAATTCGGTCGAAGCGGGCGCGCGAGTCGGTCATCGTCCGACTGTACCATCCGCAAGCGCTCATCGACGCGGGCCGAGACGCTCGCTCCACGCAGCCATCCGCGCGAAGACCTCGATCGGCGTCATCGTCTCGAGCGCGAGCGCTTCGAGCTCGGCGAGGATCGCCGCCCCGACGGGGTCGACATGCGGCCCTGACACGTCCGGCCCTGCCGCGTCCGGCGCCTGCGCGGCCTCGTGCGGGCTCGACGCCGGAGAAGAGAAGAGCGGAAGTTGCTTCGTCCCCTCCTCCACCGGGCGCTCGCTGCGCGCCTCGAGCGCCGCGAGCAGCATGCGTGCGCGCGCGACGACCTCGTCGGGCAGACCTGCGAGCCGCGCGACCGCGACCCCGTAGCTGCGGTTCGCACCTCCGGGCACGAGGCGGTGGAGGAAGACCACTTCGCCCCGGTGCTCCCGAGCCGTCGCGTTGTGGTTGCGAACGGCGCCCGGTCGCGCCTCCTCGAGCGCGCAGAGCTCGTGGTAGTGCGTCGCGAACAGCGCGCGGCAGCGAACACGATCGACGAGGTGCTCGGCGACCGCGCGCGCGATCGCGAGCCCGTCGTAGGTGGAGGTGCCCCGGCCAACCTCGTCGAGGATCACGAGCGAGCGCGTTGTGGCACCGCGAACGAGCGCTGCCGTCTCGGCCATCTCGACCATGAAGGTGCTCTGCCCCCGCGCGAGGTTGTCGCTCGCGCCGACGCGCGTGTAGATGCGATCGACCACCCCCACGCGCGCGCGCTGTGCGGGCACGTACGAGCCGAGCTGCGCGAGGATCACGAGGAGGGCAGCCTGGCGCATGACGGTCGATTTTCCGGCCATGTTTGGCCCGGTGATGACCCACATGCGCTCGCCCTGCGCATCGAGGCGTACGTCGTTCGGCACGAACGTGCCCGGCGGCAGCGAGAGCTCGACCACGGGGTGGCGGCAGCCCTCGAGCTCGAGCCGCGTTCCGTCGTCGACGAGCGGGCGCACGTAGCCGCGCTGCGCCGCGAGCTCGGCGAGGCAGCTCGTCACGTCGAGCTCGGCCAGCCACGCGGCGATCCGGCGCAGGCTCGAGGCCGTCTGCGCGACGCGACCGCGCAGACGCTCGAAGATCTCGAGCTCGAGCGCCTTGAGACGATCCTCGGCCGTCGCGATCGCGCGCTCGAGCTCGTCGAGCTCCTCGGTGGTGTAGCGCTCTCCGTTGGCGACGGTCTGCTTGCGCCGGAAGTGCGCAGGCACGCTCTTCAGGTTCGAGCGCGTGACCTCGATGTAGTAACCGAAGACGCGGGTGTAGCCGACCTTCAGAGACGCGATGCCACTCGCCGCCCGCTCGCGTTCTTCGAGCGCGAGGAGCACGTCACGGCTCTTGCCCGCGAGGGCGCGGAGCTCGTCGACCCGCGCATCCGCTCCGCCCCGCACGAGACCGCCCTGCGACGCGGTCTGCGGCAGCTCGTCTTCGAGCCCACGCTCGAGCTCCGTGAACAGCGCATGCGCGAGATCCGTCGGGGGGCGGATCGAGGCTCCGCGCAGCTCCTCCACGGCCGCGCTCGCCTCGCGCAGCAAGCTCGCGATGGAGGCCGCCGCGCCGAGAGTCCGGCGGATCGCCCCGAGCTCGCGCGGAGCGCCCAGCCCGAGCTCGGCGCGCGTGACGAGGCGCTCGAGGTCGGCGACGCCCTCGAGGCGCGCGCGCACCGCAGCGCGGAGCGTCGCGTCCTCGACGAGCTGCTGCACGTCGTCGAGCCGCCTTCGGATCGCAGTCACGTCGTAGAGGGGGCGCACGATGCGGCGGCGCAAGAGCCGGGCGCCCATGGACGTTCGTGTGTCGTCGAGCGCGTGCACGAGCGAGCCCTCTTTGTCCCCGCTGAGGGTTCGGAGGAGCTCCAGGTTGCGGATCGCGGGCTCGTCCAGCGTGAGGCTGCTCGAGGGCTCGGCGCGATCGAGCATCTCGATCCGGATGCTCGCCTGCGGATGCGCCGCCTGCGCGTAAGCGACCGCGCGAGAGAGCGCCTCGCGCGAGCGCGCGTCGAGGACGTCGAGCCGCCCCTCCTCGAAAGCAGCCTCGAGCAGCTCGGGCCGCGGCGCCGGGGCGTGGTCGACGCGTGCGCGCGGGAACGCGAGGCGCAGCGCCGCGAGCGTCTCCTCCGAGACCCCGTGGGCCAGCACCTCTCGCGCCTCGGTGCGCGTGAGCTCCGCGAGGAGCTCGGCCTCGTCCCGCAGCGACGTCACGCGCGCCGCGGACCGACTGAGCTCGATCGACGCCACCACGACGCCTGCGCCGTCGCGCACGACGACGGCGAGCCAGTTGTCCGCGCGCTCCGACATTGCGTCGGGATCGAGCGCCAGCCCCGGCGTCACCACACGGACAACCTCCCGCGGCACGAGCCCCCTCACCGTCGCCGGATCGGCCATCTGCTCGCAGATCGCGACGCGGAAGCCCTTCTCGACGAGCTTGGCGAGGTAGCCCGACGCGGCGTGGTGGGGCACGCCGGCCATCGGGATCTCTTGACCATCGGCCGTCTTCTGGCGCGAGGTCAGGGCCAGATCGAGCGCCTTGGACGCGACGATCGCGTCGTCGTGGAAGAGCTCGTAGAAGTCTCCCATCCGGAAGAAGAGCAACGCGTCCGGGTACTGCTCCTTGGCGCGAAAGAACTGCTGCATGGCAGGCGAGCGCTTCTCGCCCTCTCCCTGCCTCGGAGGCGCCGTCGGACGCGTCATTCGAAACGAGACTGCGTGTATCCGAGCGGCTGCGTCGTGAGCTCGAGCAAACCTCGACGCTCGACGTCGACGATGTAGAGCCGCTGGTTCACGTCACTCCAGAGGAGGTCGGACGGGAGCGCGAGGCCGCGGGCGAACGAGCCCGTCGCGGCGCCCACGTCGATGTTCAGCGTCGCGGGGACGGTTCCGATCGTCACGCGCAGCTCGGTGTTGCCCGACGCGGGGCGCGACACGACCTGGAAGGCGACGAGGTCGTTTCGGTAGAGCGCCCCAGGAAGAGCGCGGCTCTGCCGCGTCTCGGCGAGCGAGGCATCGATCCCGCAGGTTCCGTCGCTCCCCCGGACGACGCGGTGTCGCTGGCCCGAGCGCGATCCGGTGACACTGAACGAGCCTCGGGTACGGACGTCGAAGCGCACGAGCTCGTCTCCGAAACAGGCGAGGACGTCCTCCAGCGTCAGCGTTCCCTCCCGGTCGAGCACGGGGGCGGAGGCGTCGAGGAGGAGTCGACCGCGGTAAGGCTCGTTGAGGCCCTCGGGGCGGGAGCTCGCGCTCCGGATCGGGATCAGCACCGGTCGAGGTGACTGGTTTCCGCCCTCGACTCCGACCACCGCCTGGCACCGCTCGTCCATCGCCCGCGCGGCGCGGAGCGGGGTCGTGATCGCGAGCACGTCCCCCTCGAAGCTCGACTCGGGGCTCGGTGCGCCCACGAGCTGCTCGGCGCCGAGCACACCGGCCGCGCAGAAATCGACCCGCGCGTCGAGCGCGACGGTCTCGGCCTCGAGACGTTGGAAGTTGCCCGTGGAGGACGCCGCGCCCGAGAGAGCGCCTTGCCACGCGGCCTGCCAGACCTCCGACACGGCCTCGAACGGATCGGGCCGCCCGCACACGCGGCCTCGCGCGCGCGTCTCGTCGCCAGCGAAGATGGCGCGCAGAGGGTCGGGGCACGTGATGATTGCGAGATCCGCGGAGTCCTCCGTCAAACGCACGGTCGCGCCGTTGACGAGGTAGCTGACCTCGCTCGCCGTGACACCGACGGTGGTGCGCCGCTCTCCGAGCCGGGGGTGATGCCGGCGCACGTACACGAAGCGATCCGTCGTGCTCGTGCAATCGCTGGCCTCGCCCTCGATCCGGCCGCGGCACGGCGCGTCGCTGTCGAACACGTCGACGAAGCGGACCGTCGCGTCGGTCATCCCGACCGCGAGGAAGACACCGCGCATCGTCTGGTGTGAGGGCGCGGCCACGTCGTCCGGGATGCTCGCGGGGTTGCAGAGGCGCGCGAAAGGGTCGCGCTCGTCGTACTGCGGGCGCAAGACCTCGAGCGTGCGCGCGCCGACGAGCAAGGGCATGCGGTCGGGCCGGACCGAAGAGCTCGCGCCGATCGGCAGCACCGCACCGAAGGTCGGCGACCCAGGCTCGGAGTAGTCGACCGCCATCACCGTGCCGTCGGTGTCGTCGATCGCATAGAGGTAACGCGCGCGCTCGCTCGAGCTCCGTTCGTACGAGCGTGGCACCTCGGGCGTGACCGCGAGAGCCCGCACGGGGGCGCCGACGGACATGGGCTCGAGCAGGGCGCGTGTGTCGAGATCGATCCGGTGCACGAGCGGCAAGCCGCGGTCCCCGACGAGCAACTCCCGTCCGATCGCGAGCGCCGCGGGCCTCGCCACATCCTCGAGCCCCTCGGGCGCGCGCGCTGTGATCGAAGGCAGCTCCGCCGCGCCGAAGTCGGCCGGGCAGTAGCGCGAGGTCGGATCGTCATCCTCGGGTGGCGCCACGCGACCGGGCGGAACGGTCGTCTCGAGCCGGATCTCCTCGACCTCCCCGAAACGACACCCGTCGATCGCGACCCGTGCGACGCTCGAGCGGTCTGGCATCGCCACCCAGAGCGCCTCTTCGGATGGATCGAGGACCATCGCCACGGGCGCCCCCGGCAGGAGAAGGGGGTCGTAGAGAACCGCCGAAGCGCGGCTCTCTCGACGAAAGATGCGCAGGTCGATTGCGTCGATCGTCTCGGCACCGGAGCTCGAGACGAAGGCGCAGGCGGGCGCCGTCGGTGGCACGAGGATCCCGGTGGGGAGTGGGTCGACCGGGACGAACGTGTATCCAGGGATCGCCGGGTTCGTATCGACGACGACCCGCGAGACGAGGTCGATCGCAGCGACCTCGCCGCGCGCTGCCTGGAGGACGAGCGCGTGCATCGCGAGTCCCGCCGGGGGAGTGTTCGAGCTCGTGGGCGTACAGTCGGTGATCGGCCTCGCCCGACCCGTCGCCGTCTCGAGGCAGACCATGGCGACCTGGACGGGGCGATTGAACGTCCTGACGCCGCCGAAGAAGGGGGTCTGGTTGCAGGCGGCCAGAGCGAGGAGCGCACCTGCGCCGAGTCTGGCGCACCCTCGGGCGGAGCGATTCATCGCAGCACCTGCACCGGACGGATCCGACCGAACGTCGCGACGAGCCGGGGCTCACGGCCCTCGGAGAGCGGCGATACGTCGATGGCTCGCAGCACCGAGTCCCGAAAATCGACGACCCAGACGAGCTCGGCCGAGGCGTCGAAGGCCAGCTCGTAGGGCCCCTGGAACCCCGGCACGACGCCAGCGGTGGCGCCGGTGTCTCCATCGACGAACCAGACCTTGCGGTCGTCGAAGCACGTCGCCGCGATCACGGTCCTCGACCCGACGTCGACCCGCTCGAGGCGCGAGGGCGCGATGCCGACGTGCGAGACACGGTCGATCGCGGCCTCCCCGGGAAAGAGAGGTTGTCGCTCGAGGTCGAGAGAGAGGATCGCCTCCGGACGACGGGAGAGGACGAACGCCTGCGTCCCGTCCTCCGAGAAGACCGAGTCACGCGTGTCGAGGCCGTCATCGACCCCTCGCAGCGGCAGCCGTCCCGCGGAGAACACGGACGAGCACTCCGGCGAGGCCGCATCGTAGGCCACCCCCGCGAAGCCGATGTCACGGGTCTGCCGCGTCCCGACGATCGAAGCCGTGTGCGTCCACACCAGCTGCGAGCTGGGCTCGAACGAGACGTTCACGAGGTCGAGGGGCAGCCCCTCGGTCGTGTGGGCGAGCACCGGTTCGGGAGCCCCGCCGACGAGACGATCGACGAAGAGGCTCGCGCGGCCATTGCGGTGCACCATGACGACGTAGTCGAGATCCGGGGCGCCACCGACATCCGAGGCGCGACCCGCGACGACGCCGATCGGATCGCCCGAGAGCACCGGTGCCCGACCACAGGTCGATGCGACGGCCGTCGTCCTCCGACGGTCCGCGCAGACCTCCGGCTGGCCACCCCCTTCGCACGACAACGCGCCCGTCGCCGGGTCGAAGTCGATCCATGACAGATCGACGTCGCTCCGTACGGCGAGGTACACGCGGTCGCCCCGCGGAGAGATCGCCAAGCCCGACGTGTACGAACCGATCTGGACTTCGGAGACGACGAAGCTCGGGAGATCCTCGAACGTGCACGGAGCCTCCGCGCAGCCGTCGACCGCGGCGCGCAAGGCCGCGAGGTCGAGCGAGTGAAGCGCGCCGGCGTTGTAACGGAGGTCGAAGTTCGAGCTGGCGACGAGAAGGAACTGTCGGCCTTCGAACTCTGGCGTGACCGCCACGGCCACGGGGAAGTTCAGCGTTCCCGGGGTCGGCGGCTGTCCGGCGTTGTTCAGGTCGCACCCAGCGCAGAGCGCAACGCCGAGGAGCGGAGCGACCCATGCTCCGCGGAGCCACCCGCCCGCGGCGGTCGTCCGCACCGTCGCGCAGGAGGCCCGGTCACGGGCGGAGGCGCTCGGATCGCGCAAGCCGAGAGAGAGTCGCATGAAGAGGCGGGACCCTACTTCGAAGGGGATCGGAGGGCAACGCGTGGCGCGCCCTTCCGCCCACCTTCCGCCCACGAGCACGAGGCGCGCCGCTCACTGCCAGGGATCGACCAAGCCGTCCGAGCCGCTCGTGCGCCCCGTCGCCATGGTCGTCTCCATGGTGACCTCCATCGTGACCTCCATCGTGGGAGCCTGCGGCGGGGCCACCTCCTCCATCGAAGCGCCGTCCGTCCGACGGGCTCCGCCCATCCGCGTCAGGTCGCGCGACACGAGCAGAGGGGTGGTCTCGAGGAGGCCGATCGTTTCGTCGCGGTATCCCCGAAGACGGAGCGTGATGGTCGTGAAGCCCCCCGCCGAGGGTCGGGGCACCTCCATGGGCGTGACTCCGAGCACCGCGCCGTCCATCACGATGTCGGCGCCCGGCGGCGTCGTCTCGAGCCGGATCGGGGGCGCCGTCGGACGAACGTCCGCGCCTTGGACAACCGCCGAAGGATCGGCGCCGCCCGCGCCCGCGCCCGCGCCCTCCGCCGCGC
>JBKDQC010000086.1:0-2040 GCA_046342295.1 Deltaproteobacteria bacterium
GCGGCAAGGAGTGACGGGCGGCAAGGAGTGACGGGCGGCAAGGAGTGACGGGCGGCAAGGAGTGACGGGCGGCAGGGCGCGCCGGTGCGCCGTCACATCGCGACGAACGGCGCCTGAACGGCGCCGACGACGTGCGCCCGCGCCTCGGCGAGCACGAAGATCGAGCCGCACACGATGACCCGGCCCTCGGGTCCCGCGAGGACGCGCGCCCGCACGAGCCCTTCCGTGACGCTCGGGGCGGGCTCGCCCCCGCAGGCGGCGGCGAGGACCTCGGGCCGCTCGGCGCGCGCGAGCGGGGGCGCGACGCAGACGACCGCCCCGACGTGCGGGAGCAACACCGCGAGCATCTCGCGCCACTCCTTGTCCGCCATCGCGCCGAACACGAGCACGCTCCCGCCGCTGCGGGGCTCGCTCGCGAGGAACGCTGCGAGCGCGCGCGCGCCGTCCGGGTTGTGCGCGGCGTCGAGGAGGAAGTGGCGCGCCCGGTCGCGGGGAGCGTCGGCCTCGGGCAGCGTCAGCGTCTCGAGCCGCCCCGGCCAGCCGGCCTCTGCGACCCCGCGGCGGATCGCGTCGTCGTCGATCGCGCGCCCGAGGCGCGGCGCGATCGTCATGGCTGCGCCGACCGCGAGCGCGACGTTGCGCTCCTGGTGAACGCCCGCGAGGCGAGGCCGCAGGCCCTCCACGCGTGCGCCGCCGAGCGCGACCTCGAGCGTCGCGTGCGGGCCGTGTCCCAGCGTGAGCTCGCGCCCGAGCGCGATGGAGGGCGCGCCGAGCGAGGCCGCGCGCGCATCGACGACGTCGCGGGCCAGGGGGCTCCGGTGCTCCCCGGGCGCATCGCCGGCGTGCAGCACGGGCACGCCCGGCTTCACGATCCCGGCCTTCTCCGACGCGATCTCGGCGATCGTCGAGCCCAGGTAGGCCTGGTGATCGAGGTCGATGTGCGTGACCAAGCACGCGAGGGGCGCCTCGACCACGTTCGTCGCGTCGAGGCGCCCTCCGAGGCCGACCTCGAGGACGACGAGATCCAGGGCGCGCTCGGCGAAGGCCTCGAACGCGAGGAGCGTCGTCACCTCGAAGAAGGTGAGCTCCGGGGCGCCCGGGGTCGCGAGGAGCGCGCGGAGCCGGGCCACGCGCGCGACGACCTCCTCGCGTGAGATCGGCGCGCCGTTCACGCGCACCCGCTCGGTGAAGGAGTGCAGGTGCGGCGAGGTGTAGAGGCCCGTCGAGAGGCCCGCCTCGCGCGCGATCCGCTCGAGGATGGCGCACGTCGAGCCCTTGCCGTTGGTGCCGGCGACGTGGACCACCGCCAGAGACCGCTGCGGGTCGCCGGCGAGCGCGCACGCGGCGCGCATGCGGTCGAGCTCGAGGCGGATGCCGCGCGGCGTGAGGCCGTACAGCCACCTCAGGGTCGCGAGGTAGTCGCCCTCAATCACAGAAGTGGCTGAGGATGCGGCCGATCGTCGAGCGCATCTCGCGGCGCTGGGCGATGAGGTCGACCATGCCGTGCTGAACGAGGAACTCGGCGCGCTGGAAGCCCTCGGGGAGCTTCTGGCGGATCGTGTTCTCGATCACGCGCGGGCCTGCGAAGCCGATGAGCGCGCGAGGCTCGGCGATGTTGACGTCGCCGAGGAGCGCGAAGCTCGCGGCGACGCCGCCCGTCGTCGGGTGCAGGAGCACGCTCACGAAGGGCACGCCCGCTGCGCGGACGCGGCCGAGCGCGGCGACGGTCTTGGCCATCTGCATGAGCGACAGGGCCCCCTCCTGCATGCGCGCTCCGCCCGAGCTCGAGAGCAGCACCGCGGGCGTCTTCTCGTCGGCTGCGCGCTCGAACATGCGCGTGATCTTCTCGCCGACGACCGAGCCCATCGAGCCGCCCATGAAGCGGAAGATGAAGGAGCCGAACTGGAGCGGGCGGCCGCCGAGCGCGCCCCGCCCGACGAGCATCGCGTCGTCGACGCCCGTCTTCTTCCGGGTGGCCTTGACGCGCTCGGGGTAGGGGCGCGCGTCGTTGAACTGCAGCGGGTCGGCCGAGACGAGGCC
>JBKDQC010000087.1:0-2226 GCA_046342295.1 Deltaproteobacteria bacterium
GCACGTGCGTCGACGGCAACACGATGGGCACCACGCAGCCTGCCGGGGCGGTTCTCGTCGACGTCCTCTCGGGAGACCGGTTCACGGTCGGCGCCGGCGGAAGCCTCGACGTCGAGGTCGGCACCATCGTCGTCGACGACGATCCCTCGACCCTGCCCCGCGTCCGCATCCTCGTCCCCGAAGGCAGCGTCGTCGCAGGACTCTGAACGCAGCGTCGCCGCGGGCTTCTGAACGCAGCGTCCCGAGGGGCCGCATGAAGCCTTCAGAACGGGACGCCGAGGTGGCCGTAGACCTGGTCGAGGCCGCTCTCCATGAAGCCCCGTGCGTATCCGACGCGGAGCGTGAAGCTGAGCAGGTAAAAGAGCGTGAAGTCGACGTGGAGCTCGGCGCCGGCCCCCACGCGGAGGGTCCTGAAGTCGAAGTTGCCGTAGAAGGCATCGCCTGCGTCGACGAACGCGCTCGCGTAGAGGCGGTTCAGGTAGACGGGCAGCGTGGCGTGTCCCGCGTTGAAGCGGACGATGGGAAAGCGATACTCGAGCTGCGCGAGGTGGTACTGGGAGCCGACGCGCACGTTCACGGGATATCCGCGGAGCGCGGCGCCTCCGAGCACGGCGGGCGCGAGGATGGAGTCGAAGGGGCTCGTCTGCGGGAAGCCTCCGACGGCGTAGAGGCCGCGCCGCTCGAGATCTCCGCCGCTGATCCCGCCCGCGTAGCGCACCGCCAGGACGTGCTGCTCCCAGAGAGGAACGAACTGCGTGATGGACCAATCGAGGCTGAGCACGCGGTACTGGCTCCCGATCACCGGATCCGAGACGGAGCCCGAGACCGAGAGCGACCGGCCGTTCGATGCGCTGATGTCGTAGACGTAGCGCTCGATGTCCGAGTAGCTCCAACCGAAGCGGAGCGTGGAGAAGAAACCCATCTCCGGAAGCTCCGGGGGTGGCGTGTTCGGATCGAGCTCTTCGGCGCGCGCGAACGGAGCCGTGGCCCGCGTGTACGTCGCCCCGTAGGAGAGCGCGATCGAGCTCGAGCGAAAGGATTCGGGGAAGCCGTAGCGCAACGCAGCGCTCGCGCCGACGGCCTCTTGTGACCAACTGCGCTCTTCGCCGGCGACGCGGAGCCCGCCGGCGAGCGTCTCGTTGCGGAACACGTACGCCGAGACGCCGAGAGGGGAGCGGTTGAACGAGTAGCCGGCGTCGAGGCGCCAGGCGCCCGTCGTCACACCGACCCCGAGGCGGGTGTTCCAGCGATGGAACGAGAGGACGTCCTCGCCGGAGATGGAGAGGCCGATCTGCGGCCCCCAGGCGTCGGCGCCCAGGTCGAGGAGATACGAGCGCGGATAGAGCGTCGGCAGCGGATCGTAGTCGCGGCTGTCGGCATCGAAGAGCGCGTCGGTGCTCGAGGGCGGAGGGCGCGTGTCCGCGTACGCCGCGGCGGGGCGAGGCGAGGCTTGCGCGAGGTCGAGCTCGAAGAGGTCGAAGCCGTAGCTGGTGTAGCCGACGTAGACGAGGCGCCGATCGTCGTCGGAGACCGCCGGCTGGTAGGCGCCGGCCACCACGTTCGTGACCTGCGTCAGGGCGCCTGTCGCGAGGGCATACGCGTAGATGTTGGCGATGCCCGTGCGATCGGATGAGAAGTAGAGAGCGCGCCCGTCGTTCGCCCAGCACGGACCGGTGTCGAGCGCCCGATCGCGCGTGACCTCGGTGACCTGGCCGCTGGAGATCTCGACGAGCACGACGTCGCGGTAACCGCCGGGGCTCCAGCGGGAGAACGCGATCGTGCGCCCGTCCGGGGAAAAGCGCGGCGTGAAGTACTGCGTGTAGAGCTCGCCGCGCGCGAGCTCTCGCATCGTGGCCCGGACATCGCGACGCTCGGCGATCCAGAGGTGCGACGCGCCCGCCCGCGACGTGACGAACGTGATCCAGTGTCCGTCGCGCGAGACATCGGGCTCCCTGGCCCGAAGGCCCTCGGTGAGACGGCGCTCGTTCCCCGTCACGAGATCGCGCTCGAAGAGGTCCGAGAACCCGTAGATGTCGCGGTAGGTCTCGATCCTCGCGTAGAGCAGGGTGCGGCCGTCCGAGATCACGGCGGCCTCACCGCCTCCGTTGATCCGCACGAGATCACTCGAGACGTCGCCGCGAGGATCGACGACCACGATCCTCGGGCGCGAGCGGCTGTCGCTGCGGTTGTAGCCGTGGCGGCCGTGGCGGAGGAAGCGAGGTGCGC
>JBKDQC010000088.1:0-24819 GCA_046342295.1 Deltaproteobacteria bacterium
ATACAGGAAAGGCCTCGCGCCGAAACAGGGGCGCGAGCGCGCCGCGCGTCCGAGGAGCCGTGAGCCCGCGCTTGACAGCCCCGCACCTTCGGTCTACGAACGGCGTCCTCCGCGCGTCGGAGGCTGACAATCTGCGGGACTAACTCAGTGGTAGAGTGCAACCTTGCCAAGGTTGAAGTCGAGGGTTCGAATCCCTTGTCCCGCTCTCTCGATTCCCCACACTTCGGGCGGAATCGCTAGAAGAAAAGGCCGGTTGGCGCAGAGGCGCCAGCCGGCCTTTGTCATGTTTCCCCCGCGCGACCACGCACTTCGGCGCGTGGAGCGGTGGGGGCCCCAACTCAGCGCACCGCCCCGTGGGCGAGCCATCGGGACGGAAGCGCCGTGTGTGCGAGGTGCTTCCTCATCAGAACGCAGCGTCGAGCGAGACCTCGCCCGTGACGCCGATCTGGTAGGCCGAGACGCGGCGCTCGAAGAAGTTCGCGAGCTCCTGGACGTCCTGCTGCTCCATGAACGGGAACGGGTTCTTCGCGTGGTAGCGCGGCTTGAGGCCGAGCTGGGCGAAGCGCTGGTCCGCGACGAACTCGAGGTAGGTGCGCATGTCGCGCACCGAGAGGCCCGCGACGCCGCCGGAGAGGAGATCCTCGGCGAACATCGTCTCGCACGCGACGGCCTCGTCGATCATCTGCGCGATCCGCGCCTCGAGGTCCGCGTCGAAGAGGTCCGGCTCCTCCTCGCGCACCACCTTCACGACCTCGAAGGCGAACGCCATGTGCGCGCTCTCGTCTCGGAAGACCCAGTTCGTACCGCCGGCGAGCCCATGCAGAAGGCCCCGCGATCGGAGGAAGTACAAGTACGCGAACGCGCCGAAGAAGAAGAGGCCCTCGATGCAGCTCGCGAAGCAGACGAGGTTGAGGAGGAAACGCTTGCGGTCCTCCTTGGACCCGAGCGGTCCGGCGCCCCGGATCGAGTCGATCCACTTCATCGCGAACTGCGCCTTGGCGCGGATCGACGGGATGTTGTCCACGGCCGCGAAGGCGCGCGCGCGCTCATCCGGATCGGGGACGTAGGTGTCGAGCAGGGTCAGGTAGAACTGCACGTGCAGCGCTTCTTCGTAGAGCTGCCGCGAGAGGTACATGCGCGCCTCGGGCGCGTTCACGTGCTCGTAGAGGTTGAGCACGAGGTTGTTCGAGACGATCGAGTCGCCCGTGGCGAAGAAGGCCACGAGACGCTGGACGAGGTGGCGATCGGCTTCGCTCATCTTGCCGCGCAGGTCCCCGGTGTCCGTCGAGAAGTCGACCTCCTCGACCGTCCACGTGTTGCGGATCGCGGCCCGGTACATCTCGTAGAACTGGGGGTAGCGCATCGGGCGGAGCGTCAGGTCGAGTCCGGGATCGAGCAGCATCGTCATCACCTTGGTGTCAGCGCGCGGGCGCGCGGGGGGACAGAGGTTCCGGACGCGAGCGCGCCGGGGGGAGAGATGGCCGCCTACTGGCAGGCCACGCAGCTCTCGGGGTTCTCGAGCGAGCACGCCACAGCGGCCAGCGCCTGCGCGGTGGTGACGCGTGGATCGGAGGGCGCGGTCGCACCGAGCTCGGGAGGCGTCGAGTGGCGGACCGCGTCGTCGGTCGCGCCCGCTGCGTCGAGGGCCTTGGCCTTGAGCGCGCTCGCCGCGCCAACCGCCATCACCGGCTTCTTGAAGGCCGCCGCGCTCACGCCGCCGCGTGCGGACGAACCCGCGTCGTTCGACGCCGCGCCGCCTCCCGCCACGGTCGTCTTGGCGATGCGCGTCGCGGGGCGCGAGCGCAGGTAGTAGGTGGTCTTGAGGCCCTTCTTCCACGCGTAGAAGTACATCGAGCTGAGCTGGCCGATGTTCGGGCTCTCGATGAAGAGGTTGAGAGATTGGCTCTGGTCGATGAAGGCGCCGCGGTCGGCGGCCATGTCGAGGAGCGAGCGCATCGGCATCTCCCACGCCGTGCGGTACACGAGGCGCAGATCCTCCGGGATCTCCTCGACGCCCTGCACCGAGCCCTCGGCGAGCTTGATACGGTTGCGCATCGACTCGGTCCAGAGGCCGCGATCCTGGAGCTCGGTGACCAGGTAGCGGTTGATCTGGAGGAAATCCCCCGAGAGCGTCTCGCGCTTGAAGAGGTTCGAGACCTGGGGCTCGATGCACTCGTAGCAGCCCGCGATCGACGCGATCGTCGCCGTCGGCGCGATCGCGACGAGGAGCGAGTTGCGGAGGCCCGTCTCCCGGATGCGGGCGCGCAGGGCATCCCACCGCGGCGCGTCCGTCGGCGCGACGCCCCACGCGTCGAACTGCAGCTCGCCCTGCGCGGCGCGCGTCTCGTGGAACGAGCGGTGCGGGCCCTTCTCGGCCGCGAGCTCCACGCTGGTCGAGAGCGCCCAGTAGTAGATCTCCTCCGAGATGCGCTGCGAGAGCCGACGCGCCGGCTCGCTGTCGAAGGCGAGGCGGAGCTGGAAGAAGACGTCCTGGAGGCCCATGAGGCCCAGACCCACCGGCCTCCAGCGCGCGTTCGACGCGGCCGCCTCCGGCGTCGGGTAGAAGTTCAGGTCGATCACGCGGTCGAGCTGGCGCACCGCCGTGCGCACCGTGCGCCCGAGCTTCTCCCAGTCGAAGCGCGCGAGCGCGTCCGCGGTGTCGACCGCGGCTCCGACCTCACGCAGGTGTCGGCCGAGGTTGATGGAGCCGAGGTTGCAGACCGCCGTCTCGCCCTGCGAGGTGATCTCGAGGATCTCCGTGCAGAGGTTCGAGAGGTGGACGACGTTCTCCTTCTTCGCGGTCTGGTTGCACGCGCGGTTGCTCTTGTCCTTGAAGGTCATCCAGCCGTTTCCGGTCTGGGCGAGCGTCCTCATCATGCGCCCGTAGAGCTCGCGCGCCTTCACCGTGCGGCTGCCGAGCCCTTCGGCCTCGGCCTTCGCATAGGCCGCGTCGAAGTCCACGCCCCAGAGATCGGTGAGGTGCGGCACGCGCTTGGGATCGAAGAGCGTCCAGTCCTCGTCGGCTTCGACGCGCCTCATGAAGAGGTCGGGCACCCAGTTGGCGAGGTTCAGGTTGTGGGTGCGGCGCGCTTCGTCGCCGGTGTTGTCCCGGAGCTCGAGGACGTCCTCGATCTCGGCGTGCCACGTCTCGAGGTACACGCACGCTGCGCCCTTGCGCTTGCCACCCTGGTTCACCGCCGCGACGGAGCTGTCGAGGGTGCGCAGCCACGGGACGATGCCGTTGCTCTGTCCGTTCGTGCTCTTGATGAGCGAGCCGCGCGAACGAACGCGGTGGTAGGCGAGGCCGATGCCTCCCGAGAATTTCGAGAGCATCGCGACGTCCGCGTAGCGCTTGTAGATCGCGGAGAGGTCGTCTGCTGGCGAATCGAGGAGAAAGCAGCTCGAGAGCTGCTCGTGTCGCGTCCCCGAGTTGAAGAGCGTCGGCGAGCTCGGGAGGTACTCGAGCGTCGAGAAGAGGCGGTAGAGGTCGAGCGCCTCGGCCACGCTCTCGGAGAGCGCGCACGCGATGCGGAGGAAGAAATACTGCGGGGTCTCGAGGACGTCGCGGCGCTCGGGGTGCTTGAGGAGGTAGCGATCGTAGAGGGTGCGCAGGCCGAAGTACTCGAAGAGCCGCGTGCGCTCCGGATCGACGGCGTCGTTGAGCTTGCGGGCGTTGTCGGCCACGAATTTCGCGACGCGCTCTCCGATGAGACCGACGTCCTTGCCGCGCGCGATCGACTGCGAGAACGACATGATGTCCTGGTTGCGGACCTCTTTGTCGACGTAGGTCGAGAGCAGGCGAGCCGCGAGCTTTCCGTACTCGGGCTCCTCGGTGACGAGGGATGCGGCCGTCTGGATGGACAGCTGGTCGAGCTCGCGGGTCGTGGCGCCGTCGTAGAGACCGCTGACCGTCCGGGTCGCGACGCGCATCGCGTCGACGCGCGGCAAGCCCTCCGAGGGGCGCTGAATCGAGCTGACGATCTTGTTGAGGTCGACCGGCTCGAGCGAGCCGTTGCGTTTGCGGACCTGCATGCGCGTCCCCGTCGAGCCCACCGGACGCTCGTCGCGACGCTCCGTCGACCTCACGCTCTCGTTCGCCATCTCTTGCGCTCCATCGTCTGAGCCCAGCCACCCGCCGCGAAACGACGGCACGCGGCGACGAGCCGGTCGTTCCTGACCGGTCTCCTCGGGTTGGGCCCCTGGTTGTGTGGTTCGAGGTGTTGCGCCCACAGCCTCCACGCCCGGAGGCTCTCGCCACGGACGACGACGCGGAGCCGGCGACCCCACACCCAGCCGCCGACGCACGAGGTGCGTCAGGGGGTGGGAGGGTGGAGCGATGGATCCGCGGAGACGGACGTGGGACCCCACACCGCCGGACACCTCGGCACCGGCGAGCAGGGAGCCACTAGATATGGTGGAGGCCAACCAGTGTCAACACCAACGTGTCGTGGACGTGGCAGATTTTCAGCGTCACGCGGAAACACAGGAAAAAGGCTCGGCCGACGTGCGATCCGTCGTGTCGTCCGGAGACGATCCCGCCCGCGAGGGCGAGCTCGGGCACGCGCTGGCTCTCCCGCTCGGGTCGTTCAGCCAGGCCTCGCCGTGCACGTCGCATCGACACACATCAGCTCCACGCCGGCGCAGCAGTCGTCGGTGGCCGCGCAGGGCTCGCCCTCGACACGACAGGCCGGCGGGGGCGCGCAGTACGCGGTGGTGCTCGCCACGTTGTTCGCGGTGCGGCACTCGGTGAACGCGGTGGACGACCGCGGCGCGGGGTCGACCGCGGCCCAGAAGAGCCGCGTCGTGTCGAGGGGCAGGGTCATCGGCACGACGACCCGCAGGCTCTCCACCTCGCCGGGCAAGAGGCGACGCGTCGTCGCGCCCACCGCGAGGGGCGCGCGCGGGGGCATCGCGTCCATGACGTGGACGGCAATCCCCGCGGGCGCCCCGAGACGCCCGAGGTTCGCGACGCGCACGAAGAAGGCGGTCTCGCTCCTGCAGCTCGCGACGTCGAGCCGGAGCTCCAGGACCGCGAGATCGGGCGCATCGAAGAGCCCGGCGAGCTGCACGTTCTGCCGGAACGAGTTGAGCCCCGTGGTCTCCCAGCTCCTCGCCTCGCGGGTCGGGACCCCGAGCTCCTCGTCGCGATCGGTGACGTGGTAGGTGTGCTGAGGCCACTGGCGGCGAGTCCGCACCCACGACCCCGTCGCGCTTCCGACCACGCGCAGCCCGTGCAGGCCTGCCGAGCCGTCGCGGCAGCGCTGGCCGCCGAAGTCGTTGCTGACGACGACGATCTCGGCGCGGTCGTCGGCGTCCACGTCGACGACGAGCGGGTACTCCCAGAGCGTCGCGGTCGTGTTGCAGATCTCGAGACGCGGCATGCCCGACATGCCCTCGTAGACGCGGAGATAGGCCTCGTCGCTGTAGACGATCTCCGCGATGCCATCCCCCTCGAAGTCGAAGACGCTCGATCCCGTGGTCCGGGAAGAGAGGTCGCGCGTGTCCTGCATCCACTTCGGTCGGCCCGTGTCCTCGAAGACCGCGTAGCCATAGCCGCCGGCCGTCGCCACCTCGGGGAGACCGTCGCCATCGAAGTCCGCGAGGGTCGGAGGCCCGCCGCCGTGGGCGCCCATCAGCGTCGCGCGTCCCTGGTTGACGTCGAGTGGGCCCCACACGCGCGCGCCGTCTTCGCCCTCGAGCGCGTAGATCGCATGCGTCGCCGTGTGGACCATGACGACCTCGGGCCGGCCGTCGGCGTCGAGGTCGGCGATGGCGGGGTAGCCGTCCGGGAGGTCCGTGCGCTCCCACAGCGTCGTACCATCGATGCGGAAGGCCGCGTTGCCGCCGACGAGCTCGAGGTCGCCGTCCTCGTCGAGGTCGGCCATCGTCGCGTAGTCCCCTCCGGCGACCCTCGCCGTCGCGGCGCGAGACTCGACGGCGAAGACCTCGGAGCCGTCCGCGTGGACCACGTGGTAGCGGACGGCGATCTCGGGCGTGCCGTCCCCGTCCATGTCTCCGATCACCGGCGCCGAGTCGCCACAGGGCACCGCGTCGATGCGCCGGAGCAGCGCGCCGCTCGACGCGACGACGAGCAGTGCGCCAGCCGTCCCCGCACCCGTCGCGGAGCCGCCGGTGCCCTCCGAGCACGTGACGATCTCGGGACCCGGGGAGGCCGCGACGAGCTCCGCGATCGCGATGCCGGAGCCTGGGTTCGTGCGATAGGCGGGCCCACGCGTCGGCCAGAGGCGTGCGCCGTCCGAGCCGCGCACCGCGCGGAGCACGCCGCCTTCCCAGTACGTGCCGTCGCGGTCGAAGGAGTGGAACACCACCTCGGGAATGTCGTCGCGGTCCACGTCACCGTCGCCATCGTCGTCCGTGAGGCTGGCGACGGCGGGCGTCGCGATGACCTGGTCGTGCTCGGGAAGGACGTCCGGATCGCCGGTCCAGCTCCACTCGGTCACGGGATCGAAGACCCCCGGAGGCGGACGGACCTCGCAGGGCGCCGTCGCCACGGCAGGCAGACAGCGGCCGAGCGTCGGCTCGCAGTACTGGCCCTCGGCACAAGGGCGGCGTGGGTTGCAGGCTTCGCCGGGCGCGACACAGCCGCCGACCAGGCACACGTCGCCGTCGGCACAGCACTCCTCCGCGGCCCCGGAACCACACGGCGGCACGCCTCCCGGGCACACGAGTCGACACTGGCCGAGCTCGCATCGCTGCCCCAGACGACAGCACGCGTCGCCGCACGCGAACGCCTCGGCGCAGCATCCTTCCGCGGTGCACGCCTCGCCGTCGCCGCAGCAGAGGTCCCTGCAGCGCGAGACCGCTGGACACGCCCACGCGTCGGGCGGCTCGGACCAGGCATCGACGAGCACGAAGGGGGCGTCCGCCTCCGCGAGGACCGCCGCGTCGGGCGGCACCACACAGCGCTGGTCGCTGCACACGCGAGCTCCGGAGCAGTCGGCGGAGGTCCGGCACTCGGGCCCCGCAGGCGGCGCGCCGCAGGCCCCGAGCGCCGAGACCTCGAAGAAGAAGAGCGATGCCCCGAAGACAGGCGCGAGGGAGCGGGGCGGGCGAGTCGGCATCGGCGGATGGTCTTGGGCACGACCATGCGCGTCAAGCGCGCGCCCTGACCTCGCGAGCCTCGGAGCGACCGGCCGGAGGTGCGCCGCGCGGCGGATCCCGGTAGCATCGGACGATGCGACGAACTGCCGGTGTCTTGCTGGGTCTGCTCCTCGCTTGGTGCGCCACCTCGGCCTTCGCACAGGACGCGATGACCTCGTCCCACGTCGCCCGCGGGCGCACCGCGGCGCGCGGGAGAGACTTCGAGCTCGCTGCGCAGGAGCTCGCGGCCGCACGGGCGGGAGGCGCCCGCGGCCTCGATCTCGAGCTCGCGCTCGCAGCGTGGCAGGCGGGCCGTGATGCGGAAGCATTCGGAGTGCTCGATGCGTCGGCGGAGCCGGAGGCCGATCTGCTCTCGTACGCGCTGCGTCGCGATCTCGACCCGGCACGCGTGCTGTCGCTCCCGCGCGAGTCGCTGCGCAACATCTCGTCGGAGCTCTCTCTCTCTCGCGCGGAGCTCGTCGCCGCGCAAGTGCTCGCGTGGATGAGCGCGCTCGGCGGCAGCGCGAGCCTCGCGGTCGAGCTCCTGGCGCCGCGCAGTTGCCAGGCTGGCTGCGGGAGCGAGGCGATCGACATCTCGGTCGGCCTGGCTCTGGGCTCCCTCGCAGCGCTTCTCGGCAGCGTCACGCTGGCGTCCGTGGGCTCGCTCCGCCGCGACGCGGCGGAGTCGGTGCTCCGACTCGATGCTCGGGGAGCGGCCCTGCTCTTCTGAGGTGAGAGAGCGGGCTCTTCCGGCAGTGGATGAATGTCGGACCTCGGATCGGCCACCAAGCACGGCCCAGAGCCCCGAAGTCCGGGCGCTCGAACCACCGGAGACGTCTCGATGCTCGAGGACCCGACACCCCGGCGCATGCCGTGCGCCTCACAGCGCAGCGTGCGGTGGCTCGCACTGGGGCTCTGCCTGGCATGGTCCGCGTGTCAATGCAGCGAAGGTCGACGCGGTGACGACGCAGGCGTTGCGCCCGCGGACGCAACGGAGGAGCCGACCGACCCGGACCGGCCGACCGACGCTGACCCACCCACCGACGCCGCTCCCGAGTGCGCGTGGGAGCCGATGAACGAAGGACTCGGGGGCGGGACGCTCGGCGTGTTCGCGATCGATCCAGGCGATGCGAGCCGCCAGACCCTGCTCGGTGCGAGCGGAGAGCGCACCTACCGCACCACGGACGGCGGTCGAACCTGGACCGCGCACGGCACCGTCCCCGTCAGCGTCGGCGTGCTCGCGTACGCGGGGGACGTCGTGCTCGCCTCGAGCGGCAGTGGTCTCTACGCCTCGAACGATGGCGGCGTCACCTTCCGAGAGCGTGCCCTCGCGGGCCTGAGCCTCGGCACGCTGACGATGCACCCCGAGGGCCTCCGCGGCTATGCGTTCGCCGCCGGCCTCGGCGCAGTTCGGACGAACGACGGTGGCGTCACGTGGGGCCCGGTGAACCGAGGCCTCGAGGGCGTTCACGTGCAGAGGCTCGACGTCGATCCGCGAGACCCCGACGTCGTCATCGCGGGCACGATCCTCCTCGATCCCGCGACCGGCGCATTCAGCGGGGACGGGCAGCTGCTGCAGACCACCGACGGCGGCCGGACGTGGGTCGAGCACGACCGTGTCGGCGGAGCTTCCTACGACCTCGCGCGGTGCGCGAGCGATCCGTCGGTGCTGCTCTCCGCACGCCGCTGGGGGATGTTCCTTTCGCGCGACTCGGGCGCCACGTGGACCGCCCTGCCGCCGCGCGGCGAGCAATTCTTCGAGAGCGCCGAGATCTCCGGAGCCGCCTGTGATCGAATCGTCGCCTTCACGTCGTTCCCCGCCGAGGGCTACGGCTTCTACGTGGGCACCGCCGGCGACTCGCTCGAAGGGCCTTTCACCGAAGGGTTCGAGGTCACCCGCTCGGCGCGCTCGGCGCCCGAGCTCGTGGTGCTCACGGACACACAGCTCGTCGCGGGCACGGTGAGCGGGCCGTTCGTCTCCTCGGATTTCGCCCGCTCGTTCCGCAGGGTCGAGGGCTTCCTCAGCATGCCGGTCACCGACGCCAGACCGTCGGGTGGGACGCTCTGGCTCGGCACCTACGGAGTCGGCGTGTGGGCGCTCGACCGCAACGCGACGGTCTGGCGGCGCGTCCCCGCGCGCGACCTCGACAACGAGTACGCCTTCTCGATCTTTCCGCGTGCGGGCGCCACCTTCGCGCGGGGCCCGGTGATCGTCGGCGGCTACGGCGCGCTGGTGCAGCGTCTCGAGGGGACGAGCGCCTTCACGACCGTGGTCAACGACGGCAGCCCCGCGGACAACGTGTTCGCGACGACGGAGCTGCCCGACGGCACGCTGCTCACCGCCTCGCAGACCGAAGGCATCCAGCGCAGCGAGGACGGCGGCGCGACCTTCCGCTTCTCGAACGACGGGATCGAGCCGTGGCTGACCTTGCTCGGCAGGCTCACCGACATGCGCGCGATCACCAACGATCCGTCGCGCCCCGAGCTCGTGATCGCCGGTGGCGCGGGAGGCGGAATCTGGCGCAGCGAGGACGCGGGGCGCCGCTGGGTGGCCTCGGGGCTCGACGGCGAGGACATCGTCGGGCTCTTCGCGTCGTCGTCACCCCCGCGCTTCTACGCCCTCGTGCGCGGAGAGGGCGTCTTCGTCAGCAACGATGGACGCGCGTGGAGCGCTTGGAACGAAGGCTTGCCCTCCCTCGAGGTCGACGGCGCCGACGTGAGCGACGCAGGCGTCGTCTACCTGGCCGCGGGAGGGCGCGTCTACCAGCGAGGCCCTTCCGAGCCGTCGTTCGCACAGCTCGAGGCTGGGTGCGGCCTCGAGGCGCTGCGGCTCCCGCGCGTCGTCGCGCGTGAAGACGGCGAGTGGCTCTTCGTCGTCGTCGGACGCGACGGCCTGGCGCGTCGAGCGCTTCCCTGACCACGTCACAGCGACAGCCCGAGCCCCAGGCGCCCCCCGAAGCGGGCCGGGCCGAAGTCGAGACCGGGGCCCGGCGTCCCTTCGAGCGTCGCGCTCGGAGAGAGCACGAGGCCGCTGCCCTCGAGCTCGGCGAAGATCGAGAGCGGCGATCCCGCGAGCCGTACGCCCATCGTGCCGACCGCGCCGAGCGCCACGAGCGGCAACGCGGCCTCATCACCACGGACACCCGAGCCGTTCGGCCGGCCGCTCGCCACGACGACGGCGGCCTCGAGTGTGGGCCCCGCGCCGAGCCAGAGATCTCCGAGGGCTCCGCCGAAACGGAATGAAGCCGTGAGGCCCACGGGCCACGCGGCGACCTCTCCGAGGCTCGTGGTGCGCTCGAGCGAGCCGACGGCCGCATCGACGACGAGCCGCATCGCTGGGTCCAAGCCCACCTCCACGCCCAGCACGCCGCTCGGAAGAAGCTGGATCGGCGCGGCGATCCCCTCGAGCCGCAGCGCGGCGCGCACGACGACCTCGGCCCCGCGCCTCGACGGCGCGAATGGCGAGGCCAGCCGCGCGACGGCGTCCACCGTGGGCTCGCTCGTCTCCGGCTCGCTCGTCTCCGGCTCTTCCACGACGACCTCTCCTGCGGTCGGCTCGACCCGCGGCGCGAGCGCGACCAGCAGCTCGGCAGAGACGATCGCGAGCTGGCGTGCGAGGCCACGCTCGCTTCGCGCGACGCGCTGTCCGACGAAGCGCCCCGACACGCCGTCGGTCGCACGCACGGTGAAGGCCTCGGTTGAGCAGGCGAGCTCCAGCGCGATCGCCCGGCCCCGCAACGACGCGAGCTCTTCTCCGCGATCGGAGAGCTCGATCGCGAGGGCCTCGTCGAAGCCGTCGAGCCCACAGCCCGGCGTGGCGGCGACCACGGGGAGCAGCGGGCCCCTCTCCTCCTGCGCGCGCGTGCCCCCAGGGTGTGCCAGCGCTGCAAGGCACAGGAGCCCGAGCGCGTGAAGCGATGCTCGCGCCCCTCTCACGGGCTCCCGTCGACGTCGCCGAGCGCGGCCGCAGCCCGGTCACGCCACCGCCCCTCCGGATGCTCGCTCAGGTAGCGCCGCGCGAGCGCGCGGGCGCGCCCTGGGTCACCCGCGCCGCGTCGAGCCTCGATCGCACGCGCGAGGGCATCCTCCGCGAGGGCGCCACGAGGATCGATCTCGACGACGCGCTCGAGCTCGGCCGCCGCCTCGGACGCGCGCCCCAGCGACAGCAGAATGCGCCCCCGGGTGAAGCGCGCCATCGCGGCCCGGGGATCGTCGACGTGCGCCGCCACGCGCTCGAGGTACGGCAGCGCAGCCCCGCCGTGACCGGACAAGCGCGCGGCGTCCGCCGCGAGGAGCAACGTCTCCACCTCGTCCTCGACCTCCGAGTCCGTCGCCGCGAGGGCGGCGTAGGCCGCGGCGTAGTCGCCACGCTCGGCGAGCGGTTGCCAGTCGGCCGCCGCGACGCGGGAGAAGGCGGTGCGCGGCACGCGCGAGGGAGCCCCGTCCTCCCCGGAGACGTTCCGAGAGGGCTCCGCGGTCGTGGGCGGGCGCGGGAAGAGCCCCTCCTCGCCCGCGCCGAGCTCCACCGCCCCTTCCTCCCACGCGACCCGCACACGCCCGTGGGACACGTGCACGAAGGTCTGCAGACCGCGCCGGTCGAGCGTGAAGCCTGTCCCGAGCACCGAGACGCGGACCGCTCCGCACGCGACCTCGAAGCGACGCTCGGGACGCGGCGCCACCTCGACCGCGATGCTGCCCGCGTCGAGCTGGAGCACGATCCGGTCGGGACCGACCTCGCCTACCACGAGCTCGGTCGTCTCGGGCGAGAGCGGCGTGACCACCGAGCCGTCCGCGAAGCGCACGACGCGCGTGGCTTCGGCCGTGTCGCGCCGCTCCGGTGCGCCGGCGGGCTGCGGCGCGCTTTCCGAGGGCTCGGGCGCGGAGCTCGGAGCGGTCGGAAGCGCGGCGACCGTCGACGGCGCGTCGCCCGAGCGGGCCCAAGGCGCACCGACCGCGAAGCCCACCACCAGCGTCACGATCGCGCCCGCCACCATCGCCGCGCGCCTGCGCCGCCGACGGCGGTGAAGCCCCGCGAGCGCGTGCTCGGTGCGCGCCGCGTCCCAGCCGGTCGGCTGTGCGGCCATCGCCTTCATGCGACGTCGGACCGGATCAGCCATCGGCGAACGCTCCTTCCAGCGCCTCCTGGGCCTCGCGGACACGCCGATGCGCCGTCGCGCGCGAGAGGCCCAGCACCTCCGCCACCCGCTCGAGCGGCTCGCCCTCGAGGCAACGGAGCACCCAGGCGATGCGCGCGTCCGCCGACACCCCCTCGAGCACGCGGTAGGCGCTCGCGACGAGCGCGCGCTCTTCGGAGTCGAGAGAGAGATCGACGAAACGGTCCGGATCGACCGGCGCGTCCATGCCGATCATGGCGAGGAGGCGCTGCCGACGCAGGCGCCGGCGCGCCTTGCGGACGGTCACGGTCGCGAGCCAGCCGCGGATGGCCTCGCTCTCGCGAAGGTTGGCCAGGCCCCGGTGCGCGTCGATGAAGACGTCCTGGACCAAGTCGTCGACCTCGCCATGCGGGCCGAGCACGCGCATCGCGACCCGCGCCACGTAGGGTGAGAACCGGCGAAACACTGCGTCGAGGTCCGTCGGGTCGACAGGTGCCTCCGCGACCGTCCGAGACGGTGCGGAGCGCACCAGCGAGAGCTGAGGTCGAGAAGCCACGTCCGCCCAGTGTGCCCGAGGGCACGATTCGTCTCACAGAGCAGGAACGAATTAGGGTTCTCCTCGTGGATTCAGCCGGAGAGCCGAAAACGCCGGCTGACGTGAGACGCTTTCGGGGGACCCTGCCACGGAGGGGGCATGAAGACACATCATGTTCCGGTTCTTGGGTTCCTTTCGATCCTGGCGTTGCTCGAGGGGGCCTGCACGAGCGCAAGCACGGTGCTCCGGGTCGAAGACGCGGGCGGTGGCGATGCGACGCATGAGGTCGAAGACGTGCGCGATGCCGACGCGGCGCATGAGGGCGAAGACGTGCGCGACGCGGACGTGACGCCTGGGGGTGAAGACGTGCGCGATGCCGATGCGACGCCTGGGGGTGAAGACGTACGCGATGCCGGTCCACCGTATCGGGCCGGCGATGCCGACTGACTCGCCCATCCGGCGCCCCATTCGATCGCGAAGCAGGACCCCCCCGACCATCCAGTGGCGCGACGAGTCCCCCCATCGTGCTCGAGACCACCCCTCGAGCTCGCTGGCGGGGGCTTCGACCGTGGGATCACCCACCTGCACGGCCATCACGGCGAGGGCTTCGGCGGGGGCGCGCCGTGCTTGGTCTACGCGACGCTGGCCCGGGTGCTCCTGACGTCGGGACACAGAGCGTTGCGGTCTGGCAATTCCAGCCACCCTCATTTCCTCCCCTCGCTGACGGCCCGTTCCGGGCGCCCGAAGGGCGCTCGATCGCCGACGTGATGACGGGCGGCGAGGAGCGCCTGCCCGACGACGGTCCCGTGCTCGTCGCGGCGCACCGCCCGAACCCCATCGCCCCGGAGCCACACCTCCCCTACGACAGCCGCCGCGTGCACGTTCTTTCCGCCTGGGACCGGACCGAGCGAGAAACGCGCGACATCCCCCGGACCGACTTCCCCTTCGATGAACCGCGGCCCGTGAGGGCTCGTGGGGGAAGTCGGGCGTGGGTCACGTCGGCTCAGCGCTTCGGCTTTCCACGCACGGTTCAGCTCCAGGCCCTCGACACCGACATGCGCGTCGTCGACCGCCGCGGCCTCGCCTGGGATGCGCGGTGGCTGGCCGCGCGCCGCCGTCGCGCGCCTGCGTCTGTGCGAGTGAGCGCGCTCGGTCAGACCGGACGCGGCTCAGCATCGAGCGCCGCGAGGACCTCGCTGCGCAAGGACGCATGCAGCTCCTCGGGCGCAGCCGCGAGCAGCTCGCGCGCGCGCTGGCTCTGGCCCCGCTGCGCCGCGCGGAGCGCGCGCACCAGCGTGACCTCGCAGTGGGCGAGCGCG
Source organism: Deltaproteobacteria bacterium (assembly GCA_046342295.1). GTDB lineage: Bacteria > Myxococcota_A > Polyangia > Polyangiales > Sandaracinaceae > JAFLCL01. Next base: position 14,070 of record JBKDQC010000088.1, read on the forward strand.
TCCTCGGCGTCTCGCTCCGCGGCGTCGAGCCAGCCCTCCACCGGGTCGTCGGGCAGCCCGGCGCGGAGCGTCGCGTGCGCGATGCGCACGTGGACGCGCGGCAACATCGAGCCGCGATCGAGCACCTTCTGGAAGGTGACGACGGCCTCGACATCGTCTCCCGAGAGGTACGAGGCGTTCGCGTACCCGAGCAGGGCCGGGAGCGGCAGCTCGCCATCCCAGGCGGCCAGGGCGCGGCGGTAGTGCTCCCGCGCCTCCGCGGGCCGCTCGGCCTCCTCGGCGATCATCGCGCGGCGGGTGTGGACGTCGGCCGGCGGCCCGAAGAGGCGCAGCGCCCAGGCGGACTCGAGCCGCGCCGCGAGGCGCTGCGCACGCTGCGCGCGGCCCCCGTCGCCCTTGCCGCCATCGCCCTTGCCCGCGCGGATGCCGAGCGCGTCGCGGTCGAAGGCCTCGCGCGAGCGGGCCACGAGGGCTGGCGCGCGCAGGTAGAGCGCCAGGAACGAGCCAGCGACGACCACCACCGCGGCGTACGGCACGTGAAGCCCGTAGAGCAGCACCGCGCAGCTCAAGACCGAGACGGGGATGAGCACGTGGTGGCGCCCATCCGGCACGGGGCCTCCGGGGCTCCGCACGCGCTTGCTCGCTCGGGCGCTCGCGTTCACGCCGCAACCGTAGCCGGTCTCCGAAGCGAGCACGACGCCCGGCGCGACGAGACTGCACGTCCCACCCGAGAGGCCCGACCCACCCGGCCCGCCAAACGATGGCGATTGAGGTGGCCGTGGCGTTTCCCTATCCTCGCGCAAGATGCGCTGTGACTCGTTTCGGTGGGGCTCGATGCGGGCAATGCGACGGGGCACGCCGATCCGACACCTCGGGTCGAGGAAGGTTCTCGGACTCGGGCTCGGCGCGTGGCTCGTCTTCAGCCTCGTCGGCTGCGGCCCGGGCTCACCCCCGGGGGAGGGCTACGAGCTCATCGGTTTCGTCGTCGAGGCGCGTGGCGGCGAGCGCGGCCCGCCGATCGCGGGAGCGACGGTTCGCTTCGAAGCCGACACCGGCCGGGTGAGCGAGGACGTCTCCGAGAGCGACGGGCGTTACCGCCTGTTCGTGGTGTCCGACGTGCGCTTCGGACAGGTCACGGCGCGCGCGGGAGGCTTCGGAGAGGCGCGGCAAACCGTGTTCTTCGACGCACCGTCGCGCCGCCTCGATCTCGCCCTCCCGCGCGACGGCGCGATGCCCGGTCGCTGAGGCGCAGCGCCTCCCGGCCAGGGACCAACACCGGCCCGCCGCGGCCGCCGCCGTGAGGCCGCGACCTCTGCGACACATGACGACGCCTGCGTCACAGGACCGTGACACATGCGCTCCGGAGGCGACATGGCACCCGCCTACACACGCGTCGCCGTCACGTGGATGTGGCGGAGGAGCCGCGCATCGTCATGTACCGCCACCGAAGCGTCACGCTGGCCTGCCTCTGGGTGTTGTCCTCGCTGGGGACGAGCCCCGAGGCCGTCGCGCAGTCGTCACCCGTGTCGACCGAGTCCGTCTCTGGAGCTCCACAAGGCCCGCCGAGCAGCGGCTCCGCGACCGACGGCACGGTCCCCGAGGTGGCTGCGACGGAGGCGGCCGTCCGCGTCGACACCGACGACACGGCCACCGCCCACAGCACCGACACGGCTTGGGTGACCGACCCTCCCGCGACCGCGCCCGAGAGCGTCGCCGCCGAGCTCGCAGCTCCGAGTCCGGGGCCCGTGCAGGCAACGCCCGCGGAGCCCGAGGGCGCGGACGCGACCCCACCGGTGGTGGCCGCGTGGGGCCGAGGTCTCACCTTCCACGCGGACGACGATCGCTTCTCGCTCCAGATCCGGGGACGCATCCAGCTCCAGGGCTTCGTGGAGTCGGGGGTGAGCGCTTCCGATCCCGCGAGCGTCGACTTCATGATCCGCCGTGCGCGCCTCGTCTTCCGCGGCCATCTGCTCAGCGCGGACCTCGAGTACTACGTGCAGCTCGGGCTGGCCCCGCGCGACATGGAGCCCGACCTCCTCGTACCGGTCCGCGACGCGAACATCGCTTGGACGGCCATCCGGGATCTGAACCTTCGCGTGGGCGTGATGAAGACCCCGTGGAACCGGGAGCGAGTCATCTCGAGCTCGGCCCTGCAGCTCGTCGACAGGTCGATCGTCAACGCCGAGCTGTCGCTCGACCGCGACAACGGCGTCCAGATCTACTCGAACGACCTCTTCGGCCTCGGGGGATACCTCGGCTACCAGCTCGGGGTGTTCGGCGGGGATGGCCGCCTCCGCGTCAACAACGACCTCGGCCTGCTCTGGGTCGCCCGCCTCCAAGTGCAACCCTTCGGTCGCTTCGATGATCAGCTGAGCGAAGCGGATCTCACCCGGCAACAGCGTGCCCGGCTCTCCATCGGGGCGGGCTTCGCCTACAACGAAGACACCAACCGTCGCCGCCGCACGACCACCGACTTCTACCGCGCAGCGCTCACACGCTTCAGCTACATGCACGCCGAGGCCGACTTGATCTTCAAGTTTGCCGGCTTCTCGCTTCAGAGCGAGTTCCTATGGCGCCAGGTCGATGGGCCGAGCCGTACGACCAACCCGGGTCCGGACGGAATGGAGATCACCGAGACTGCCGGCAACGCGATGGGGTGGTTCGTACAGGCCGGCTACCTGTTCGACTTCGCACCCGTCGAGATCGCGGCGCGGGTCGCGGAGATCTACCCGGTCGGGCCCGCGGATCAGACGGCCAACCACTTCGCCCGCGAGGTGACCGTCGGCTTCAACTGGTACCCCATGGGCCACGACCTGAAGCTCCAGCTCGATGGCAGCTACCTCGTGAACGAGCGCGTCTCGATGGGGACGAGCCGCATGGAGGAGCGCTTCCAAGCACGGCTTCAGGCCCAGGCGTACTTCTGACGGGGCATCGGAGGAGCACGGAAGGCACGCGGGTTTCCTCACCCCCACCAGGGCTCTCCCAGACTCGCGGAGCAGGGCGTTGCCGCGCTGTCACATCAACGTCACATGATGCCGGTAAACGCCGGCAGGATCGGAGTTGCCGATGCGTTCCATCACCTTCCTCTCGTCCGCAGCCACAGCGCTCGCCCTCACGGTCCTGGCGTGTAGCGGAGGCCACGGGCGAGAGCCCGAGCCCACCAGCGCGCCCGAAGGCGAAGCCCCGAACGAACAGCCCACCCGCGGCGGCACCTTGAGCGTGAAGGGCTCGGACACGATGGTGATCCTGGCCCAGCACTGGGCCGAAGGCTTCATGGCTTCGCACGAGGGCGTCCAGGTGCAGGTCACGGGCGGCGGCTCCGGCACGGGCATCGCCGCGCTGCTCGGCGGAACCGCGGACATCGCGAGCGCCAGCCGCCCCATGAATGACCGCGAGCGGGCGACGCTGTCGCGCGAGCGTCACGCCGAGGCCCGGGAGAGCCGCGTGGCGCTCGATGCGCTGGCGGTCTACGTGCACGACCAAAACCCCGTCACCTCGCTGACGATGGAGCAGCTGGCTTCGATCTATCGCGGCCAGGTGACGCGCTGGTCCGAGGTCGGAGGCCCCGACAGGCCGATCGTGCTCTACAGCCGCGAGAACAACTCGGGGACCTACACCTACTTCAAGGAGCACGTGCTCGGAAACCAGGACTTCGCCCTCACGGCGCAGACGCTTCCGGGTACCGCAGCGGTGATCAACGCCGTGTCCCGCGATCCGAACGGGATCGGCTACGGAGGCATCGGCTACGCCGAGGGCGTGCGGACCGTGCCGATCGCAGGCGCCGACGGTGAGCCCGTCGAGCCCTCCCTCGAAAACGCCCCGAGCGGCCGCTATCCACTCTCGCGCTTTCTCCTCATGTACACGGCAGGGGAGCCCCGGGGACTGGCCGCAGACTTCCTCGCGTTCGTGGCCTCGCCGGACGGCCAGCGCCTCGTCGAACAGGCCGGGTTCTATCCGCTGCCGCGCGAGGGCGCCGCCGCGGGGGCGACGGCTGCGGAGCAGGCCGCTCCTGCGACCGAGGGAACACCAGCTCCGCAATGAGCGGCGTCATGAGCACAGGCAACGAGAGCGCAGAGCGGCTGCACGTGGTGGTGCCGGAGAAGCACCCGAGCCTCGCGCCACCCGCTCGTGCTCGGACGCGGCCTCCGCTCGGTCACGGCCTGCGAACGCCCGTGTGGCATCGACTCGGCGAGCTCGCGATCCACGCGATGGCACTCACAGCCGTGCTCGCGATCGCGCTCATCTTCCTGTTCATCGCGCGTGAGGCCCTGCCCATCTTCTTCGACGCGGCGGCCCAGGAGGAGATCGGCGGTCTCTCGGCGCTCGTCCTCCCTCGGCAGTGGCCCGGCTACGCGAGCGCCTCGTTCGTGTGGCAGCCCATCGGAGAGATCGCGAAGCTCAACCTGGTGCCGCTGTTCGTCGGCACCCTGAAGGTCACGCTGCTCTCGGTCCTCTTCGCCGTACCGCTCTCCGTGGGCGCCGCCGTCTTCGTCTCGCAGTACGCGAGCCGCCGCGCGAGGGAGGTCCTCAAGCCGGCGGTCGAGCTGCTTGCCTCGATCCCCTCGGTGGTGCTCGGCTTCTTCGCGCTGGTGCTCCTCGCGAGCTTCGTGCAAGACCTTCTCGGCACGACGTACCGGCTCAACGTGATCGTCGCGAGCCTGGCCCTCACGCTCGCCATCGCGCCGCTCGTCTTCACCATCAGCGAAGACGCGCTCAGCTCGGTGCCGCGGGACCTCGTGCATGCGGCGCTCGCGCTCGGCGCGCGCAAGCACCAGGTCATCTTGCGGGGCGTGGTGCCCGCGGCCCTGCCGGGCATCGCCGCGGCGGTGATCCTCGGCGTCGGGCGCGCGATCGGTGAGACCCTCGTCGTTCTGATGGCGTCGGGCAACGCCGCCGTCCTCGAGCCGTTCGACCCCACGACGAGCGCGCGTACCGTGACCGCGACCATCGCCGCGGAGCTCGGGGAGGTGACGCAGGGCGACCCTCACTGGCGCGTGCTGTTCCTTCTGGGCACGCTGCTCTTCGTCATCACGTTCGCGCTCAACCGCGCGGGCGCAGCCGTGATCGAACGGCTGCACCGCCGCCTCAGCGGGGGCGGATCGTGAGCGGCCTCCGGACGCCGCCACTGCCGGAGTCGCGCTGATGCGCTACTCCCGCGGAGACTGGCTCCTCGCGGGCCTCTCGGGGCTCGCCGTCGCGTTCCTGCTCGGGACGACCCTCGTGATCCTCGGGCTCATCGTGTCGGAAGGCGCGGGGCAGCTCAGCGTGGAATTCCTGACCGGCGACCCAGCGGCCGACCTCACGGGGGGTGGCATCTTCCCCGCGATCGTCGGGACCCTCCTTCTCACGCTCCTCATGACGGTCACGGGCGTTCCGATCGGGATCGCGACGGGGATCTACCTCGGAGAGTACGCGCCGAGGGGCTCGCCCGTCGCCGCGGTCGTTCGAGCCGCGGTGCAGAACCTGGCTGGTGTGCCGTCGATCGTGTTCGGCCTCTTCGGGCTCGGTTTCTTCGTGATGTTCATGGGCCGTGGCATCGACGACCTCGTCTACGGGCCGGGGGAGCCCGTGTGGGGACGCCCCGCGGTCCTCTGGTCCTCCTTGACGCTCGCCGTGCTCACTCTGCCCGTCGTGATCGTCGCGACCGAGGAGGCGATCCGCACGGTACCCCACGATCTCCGCATGGCCTCGATGAGCCTCGGTGCCACGAAGTTCCAGACCATCTTCCGCATCGTGCTGCCGCAAGCCTCGAGCGGCATCCTCACGGGCGTGATCCTGGCCGTGAGCCGGGGCGCCGGAGAGGTCGCGCCGATCATCTTCACCGGCGCGGCGAACTATCTGCCCTATCTCCCGAGCGATCTGCGCGACATGCACATGCACCTCGGCTACCACGTGTTCGCGCTCTCCACGCAGAGCCCGAACGTCGACGCCGCGCGCCCAGCGCTCTTCGGCACCGTGCTCGTGCTCCTCGCTCTCACCTTCTCCCTCAACCTCGTCGCGGTGTTGCTTCGCAACCGCGCACGCGCCCACGCGATGGCCCATGCCTGACCAAGCCCGCCCCGAGCCCAGCCCCGGCGCGCCCGCGGTCCCCGAGGCTGCTCAGGCGAACGCCCCGAAGATGGACGCAGGGGGCGTCAGCGTGCGCTACCGAGACAAGGTCGCGATCCGCGAGGTCTCGCTGCCCGTGGCCGACAGGCAAGTCACCGCGCTCATCGGGCCCTCGGGCTGCGGCAAGTCGACGTTCCTTCGCTCCCTCAACCGCATGAACGACCTCGTCGACGGCTGCCGCGTGAGCGGCAGGATCACGCTCGACGGTCAGGACATCTACGCGCCGCACATCGACGCGGTGGACGTGCGACGCCGCGTCGGCATGGTCTTCCAGCGCTCGAACCCCTTCCCGAAGTCCATCTTCGAGAACATCGCCTTCGGCTTGCGCATCGGAGGCGAGACGCGCTCGAGCGTGCTCCGCGAGGTCTGCGAGAAGTCGCTGCGTCGCGCCGCGCTCTGGGACGAGGTCAAGGATCGGCTCGACAGCTCTGCGCTGGCCCTCTCCGGCGGTCAGCAGCAGCGCCTGTGCATCGCGCGCGCGCTCGCCGTCGAGCCCGAGGTGCTGCTCATGGACGAGCCCGCCTCTGCGCTCGACCCCATCGCGACTGCCCGGATCGAGGAGCTCATCCGCGAGCTCGCGAGCGACTACTCGATCGTCATCGTGACGCACTCCATGCAGCAGGCCGCGCGCGTCAGTGACACCACCGCGTTCTTCTACATGGGCGAGCTCGTCGAGCACGGTCCGACGGACTCGATCTTCACGCGCCCCAAGCAGAAGAAGACCGAGGACTACATCACCGGCCGCTTCGGCTGAGGGCAGAGCGCAGTCGGTTTGACACCTGAGAGGAGCGCGACGGACAATCCTTCGGTGAGGTCTTTGCGCGTGCAGCCCCCGCGAGGAGGCGCTCGGTGAGCGTCGCGTCGCACGCGCGCACCTCGAAGGACGACGCCAGGGGCTACCTCGTCGCTCCGATGCCGCCGACGCCATTCGGCAAGTACACCATCCTCGGCAAGCTCGGACACGGCGGTATGGCCGAGGTGAACCTCGCGGTCGTCGGTGGAAAAGGGGGGTTTCGGAAGCTCTTCGTGCTCAAGCGCCTGCACGCCCACCTCGAGGCCGAGCCCGGTTTCGTCGACATGTTCCTCGACGAAGCGCGCCTCGCCGCGCAGCTCGATCACCCGAACTGCGTGCAGACCGTCGAGGTCGGCGAGACCGAAGGGACACCGAGCCAGGGCCCGCAGCACTTCCTCGCGATGGAGTACCTCGACGGCCAGGGCCTCGAGCGTGTCCTGCGCATGACGGGTCAGCGCGGCGACCTCCTGCCGATCCACACTTCGGCGCGCATCGTCGCCGACGCGCTCGACGGACTCGGCTACGCGCACGACCTTCGCGGCTACGAGGGGAGCCCGCTCGGGATCGTCCATCGCGACGTCTCACCCCAGAACATCTTCATCACCTACGCGGGCGTCGTGAAGCTGCTCGACTTCGGCATCGCGAAGGCGGAGTCGAACGTGGTCGAGACGCGCACCGGCGTCGTGAAAGGGAAGTACGCGTACATCGCGCCGGAGCAGGCGCTCGCGATGCCGGTCGATCGACGCGCCGACCTCTGGTCGATGGGCGTGGTGCTCTGGGAGATGTTGACGTCGCGGCGGCTGTTCAAGAGCGTCAACGAGCTCGCGACGCTGAACGAGACCCTGCGCGGCACGATCAACCCGCCCTCGCTGTACAACCCCGCGGTCCCGCGCGAGCTCGACCAGATCGTCCTCAAGGCGCTCCAGCGCGACGCCGACGCCCGGTACGCGACGGCCCACGACTTCAAGGACGCGCTCGAGGGCTGGCTCGCGACCCAGCCCGAACCTTCGGACCGCAAGGCGATCGCTGCGCTCATGAGGGAGCGCTTCGGAGACATCCTCGAGCAGCAGAAGCAGCGCCTCAAGGAGTGCATCGCCACGGTCGCGCAGGACTCTCGCTCGTTGGACCGGCTCGTGCTCGGCGGCACGAGCGCGTCGATGGAGGGCGACGCCTTCGCCCTCGGGAGCGGTCCGCGATCGATGCCGAGGGCAGGCTACAGCGTCACGCCGACGCCGAGCCCCCGGCCGCGCGCGATGTCGAGCGGCATCACGTCGGGGATGCCGTCCATCGACGACATCGCGCCTCTGGCCTCGGTGACGCCCGCGCCGCGTCCGCCCTCGTCGTCGAGGTCAATCCCGTCGAACCGCCCCCCCGCCCCACCGGTCTCGAGCACCGCGTCCCATCCGGGCCTGGTCTCGAGCACCACGTCTCACCCGGGCCTGGTCTCGAGCGCCACGTCCCAACCGGGCTTGCTCTCGAGCTCGATGCACGCGGTGTCCGACACCGCGTCGCCGCTGCTCCGGAGCTCCGCCTCGCATCCGCTCGCCGCCGGAAGCGCCGGCGACGTCGGCGCCGACCGGACGGTGCGCATGCCGGCTCAGCGAAGCCGCTCGCGCTCGCTCGCTTGGTGGCTCTTGGGTGCGGCCTCGTGCGTGGTCTCCGCCGTGGTCGCCGTGCTCGTGTGGAGCGCGGTCGCGCCGGAGACACCCGCGTCCACCGCGCCGAGCGCAGGGACTCTCTCGACGCAGGACGGGGTCGCGGAGGCGGAGACGGTCGCGCCAGAGATGGTCGCGCCAGAGATGGTCGCGCCGGAGATGGTCGCGCCGGAGACGGGCGCGCCGCCCACCGCGACCGAACTGCTCGCTCCTCCGATCACGACGGAGCTCCCCTCGGTCACGTCGACGGTCCGCGCGGGGGAGCGAGCCGTCCGCGAGGTGCGGCGGTCCCAGCGCGACCGCGGCGAGCAGCCTCGCGTCGAGCCGCCCGCCGAGATCGCGGTCGTGCCGCCAGCGCCGCCCGAGACGACGCGACCGGAGCCCGCGCGGGGTCCGGGCTTCCTCTCGCTCGTCACCTCCCCGTGGACCGAGGTCACGCTGGAGGGACGTTCGCTCGGCGAGACCCCACTTCAGCGCGTCTCCTTGCCGCCCGGCACCCACACGCTCCGGTTGAGGAACAGCGAAGCCGGCATCGACGAGACCTACGAGGTCACGATTCGCCCCGGTGAGGCCGTCACCCGCCGCCTCGGCCTCCGCTGAGAGCGCGTGCAGCGCGGATTCCCAGAGATCCGAGCCGTGGTAGCGTCGAGCACGTGAAGCGTTTCTTCTCGAACAGCCCGCTGGGCCTCAGTCTGATCGGCCTCTTGCTCTCGGGCTGCACCCGGTCGGGCCCGGCCGACTTCCCGGACGCCGAGGCCCGCGACGCCAGCCTCGACGCGAGCCAGCCGGATGCCCCGTTCGTCCGCGCCGACACCGGCCCGCTCCCCGACGCAGGCACCCCGCTCGAGGAGACGGTGATCTATGCCCACTCGGACAGCACGCTCTACACCTTCTCGGCGTTGACCAACGCGGTCGTCGAGGTGGGACCGTTCACCTCGAGCGAGGGCACCAGGACTTCCTTCATGACTGACCTCGCGGTCAACGCGGCAGGCATGGTGTTCACGTCCGGCGGCGACCGGCTCTGGTCGGTGGACCCGGAGACCGCCCGCGTCACGGCGATCGGCGCACTGCCCGCCGGAATCAACGCGCTGACCTTCCTCGCGCCGGGCGAGCTCGGGCCTGCCGAGACGCTGATCGCGGTCGGCGGAGCGGAGGTCTACCAAATCGATCCCAGCGACGCGAACACGCGCATGCTCGGCACCTACCCCGACGGCTGGATCTCCAGCGGAGACGTGGTGTCGGTCGAAGGGGCGACCTACGCGACCGTCGTGCGTACCGACACCGCTGCCGACGCCGACACCCTCGTGCAGATCACCTTCGACGCGACGGGCAGGAGCACGTTCCGCGAGATCGGCGCCATCCGCAGCGACGTGATGGGCTTCAGAAATATCTGGGGCATCGGCTACTGGGGACGCTCGGTCTACGGCTTCACGGCGGGCGGAGATCTCATCGACATCGACGCGAGGACCGGCGCAGCCCGGGTGGTCACCACGACGACCGGGGCCCGCACGTTCTGGGGGGCCGGCGTCACGACCCGGGCGCCCGTGCTGATCTGACGAGCCGCCGAAACGCCCCGGTCCGGTCCGAGCCCATTCGATGCGACCGATGCTTCTCGACGGCATCGACATCGAGGACGTCAAGCGCCCCAAGCTCTGGGCACCCGCCCGCTGAACAAAGGGGATCGACACCGATCGCGAGACGTGATCCACAGTTCGTGTGCAGCTCCCGCACGATCACCGCTGCCCCTGGCGCGACGTCGCAGAGTCGATGGAGCGACGCTTCGGCGAGATCTCGGTCAGCGGATGTCGAGTCCATGGCAGCCCCGGCAGCGCTTTCGATGACGAGCCCGAGGAACACGCCGAGTCGGTCGACTTCCTCGCGCCATGCACGGGTGAAGCTTCGCGGCGGGCGGCGTCGGGGTGGGGTCAAGAGCGAGAGAGGTGCGGCCCGCTGGTGATGGCACACGCGACGACGTGTCCGTCCACTCCCGCCTCGTACCGCCCGGCACGGACCCGGAGCACATAGCGCCCGTCGGACAAGGGCAGGTCCGTCGACCCGTAGGCACCGAGCCTCAGGCTTGCCGCGCCCGTCACCGCCGACTCGAACCTCGTGAGCAGGAGAGACCCTGCGGGATCGAACACGGAGATCTCGAGGTCACGCACGGAGCTGCCGAACGTGGCGCCCCCGCACGTGA
>JBKDQC010000089.1:0-3041 GCA_046342295.1 Deltaproteobacteria bacterium
AGTCAATCCAAGTGACTCATGCTCTGAGAGCACGTGGCACTTGGATGGATCGATGCGGGTGCCACGGGCTCGAATCGGCGGGAGGGAGGCTCTCGCCGATTCACTCGGCGAGGGGGAGGGGCTGCGGCCAGACCCTCCGGCAAGAAACGTCGGAGCATGAGTCAATCCAAGTGACTCATGCTCTGAGAGCACGTGGCACTCGGATGGATCGTTGCGGGTGCCACGGGCTCGAATCGGCGGGAGGGAGGCTCTCGCCGATTCACTCGGCGAGAGGAAGGGGCTGCGGCCAGACCCTCCGGCAAGAAACGTCGGAGCATGAGTCAATCCAAGTGACTCATGCTCTGAGAGAGAGCGCTCCTGCGGGGATCTCGCCTCGCGGTGAGGGTCCGGACCCCCCTAGCACCGGCGCCCGGAATTCGATCGAATCTCTGGGCGGCAGTACTGGCCCATGCATTTCGGCGGCGCGTGCGGTTCATGTGGCCCGCTCCGATGGCCCGCGCGCAAGCCTCTGTGTAGCCTCCTGCAAGATGCCCGAGGCAGAGACCGTCAGCGTCCCGCGGTTGCGTCGCGCCGAGACGGCGTCGCGGTTGGCGCCGCTGATCGCGCCCGAAGGACCGCGGCGGCTCGGCGCCTACGAGCTCGTCGCGAGCCTGGGCGAGGGCGGCATGGGCACCGTGTGCATCGCGCGCCGCTCGGGACCTGGAGGCTTTCACCGCTTCGTCGCGATCAAGCGCGTCCACGCCCACCTGGCCAAGGAGCGCGAAGCCGTCGCGATGTTCCTGGACGAAGCCAGGCTCGCCGCCACCGTCTCGCACCGCAACGTCACACAGATCTACGAGCTCGGGGAGAGCGAAGGCACCCACTTCCTCGTGATGGAGCTCGTCGACGGTGTGACGCTCTCCACCCTCTCGTCGCTCGGCCCCATCCCGCTTCCGGTGGCGCTCCACGCGGTCTCCGAAGCGGCGCGTGGCCTTCACGCCGCCCACGAAGCGCGCGACCGCGAGGGGCGGGCCCTGAACCTCGTGCACCGCGACGTGTCGCCGAGCAACGTCCTCGTCGGCTTCGATGGCAGCGTGAAGGTGTCGGACTTCGGGGTCGCGAAGGCCGAAGGCCGGCTCTCTCGCACCGAGACCGGTCTCGTGCGAGGCAAGGCGAGCTTCATGGCCCCCGAGCAGGCGCTCGGCGAGGACGTCGACCGGCGCGCGGACGTGTTCTCGCTCGGCGTCTTGCTGCACGAGCTGGCGACCACCGAGCGACCGTTCGGCTCGGGCGCGAGCGCGGAGGTGCTGCTTCGCATCGTGCAGAACGCGCGGCCGCCGGTGAAGTCCATCGCGCCCGAGCTCCCCGACCCGCTGTGCGACGTCATCGAGCGCTGCCTCGCGCCGGAGCGGGCCTCGCGCTTCCCCACGGCCGGCGCGGTGGCCGACGCCCTCGATGCGCTGCGAGCGTCGCTCGCGCCCTGCAGCGCGGCGGACGTGGCGCGCTGGATGGAGGACTCGCTCGGAGCGGACTGGCGGGCGCGCCGCGCGCAGCTCGCCGCGCTCGAGGCCGCGCTCGATTCGGGGTCGTCGGCGTCCGCGGAGACAGGCGAGCGCGCCGCGCACGCGCTCGCCACGCCGGGCCCAGCGCAGGCCATCGCGCCTCCGGCGCCGGGGCGCAAGGCGCTCGGGGTCTGGGCTCCGCTGACCGCGCTCGTGCTGGGCGCGGGGGTGGTGGCGGCCGCATTCCTCGGAGGCGGCGCGCGAACCGAGCCCGACGCCGGGGGCTCCCCGGGCGCGACCGGACGCCCGCCGCAGCCAGCGCTTCGCGAGGCGCCCGCAGCGCTTCGCGAGGCGCCCGCAGCGCTTCACGAGGCGCCCGCAGCGCTTCGCGAGGCGCCCGCAGCGCTTCGCGACGCGGGGGCAGCCTCCTTGCCGAACGGCGCGCAAACCGCCGATGTGGGGGCCCCGCGGGAAGTGAGCCCGGGTGCGGCGAACGAGGCGCGCGGGGCGAGGAGCGAGCGGGCGCGGGGCACGCTGATCGCGCGCTGCGCATCGCCCGCGGAGGTCTGGATCGACGGCGCGCTGCTCGGAGAGACGTTCCTTTCGGTCGAGGTCCCCGCCGGGCGCCATCGGCTGGTGCTGCGTCAGAACGGTCGCGAGGACCGGCGGACGATCACCGTCCGGCGCGGCGCTGCGACCAGCGTGGGGGACTGCTTCCCCGCGCCATGAGCGTGGCTCAGCGGTGGGCGCGCGTGTCGATCCCGAGCTTCTTCATCAGCTCGTAGACCGTCGCCCGCCGCATCCCGAGCCGCTCGGCCGCCTCGGTGACGTTGCCCGAGGCCGCGCTCAGCGCCTGCACGATCGCATCTCTGCGCGGGTCTTGCGGTCCGCGCCGGGCATCGCCAGGCGCATCCGGGCCCTCGGGCGGCGCGAGGGCCTCGAGGTGTCGCGCCTCGATCCGCACGCTGCCTTCGGCCTGGGCGGTCCGCGCACCGTCGAGCACGACGTTGCGGAGCTCGCGCACGTTGCCGCGCCACGGGGCGCAGAGGAGCCTCTCGAGCGCGTCGACCGACAGCGCCTGGCCCGCGTCTTCACGCGCGAGGAGGTGGGCCGCCAGCTCCGGGATGTCCTCGCGGCGCTCCTCGAGCGAAGGCAGCTCGAGCCGCGCCCCTGACAAGCGGTGAAAAAGATCCTCGCGAAAGGCCCCTTGCTCGACGCGCGCGCGCAGATCCCGGTGCGTCGCCGCCACGACGCGCGCATCGATGGGGCGTCCGTGGTCGTCGCCCACGGGGCGGACCAGGCCGTCCTCGAGGAAGCGCAGCAGCTTGGGCTGGAGCTCGAGCGGCAGCTCTCCGATCTCGTCGAGGAAGAGCGTGCCGCCCTGCGCGCTGCGGACGAGCCCTGGCCTGGCGGTCGAGGCGCCGGAGTAGGCGCCGCGCGCGTGCCCGAAGAGCTCGGACTCGAAGAGGGCTTGCGGGATCGCGGCGCAGTTGGCGGCGACGAGCGCTCCTGTGCGCCCGCTCGCGTCGTGGAGCGCGCGGGCGACGAGCTCCTTGCCGG
>JBKDQC010000090.1:0-1915 GCA_046342295.1 Deltaproteobacteria bacterium
TGGCCCCCTGGCGCACGCGCTCGTAGACGAGGTGCTCGCCGTCCGCGGCGCTCCGCGGTCCCTCGGTCCCGGTCGCGGGCCCCGGTCGCGCTTCCGCGGGCAGGAAGCTCTCCGCGAACGCGGCCAGATCGCTGGCATCGAGCTCAGCGCCCTCTGCGAAGAGGGTCGCCGCGCGAAGGACGTTCTCGAGCTCCCGGATGTTGCCGGGCCAGCGGTGCTGCGCGAGCAGCGCGAGGGCGGCGTCGGAGAGGGTGCGCGGCGTCTCGCCGCGCTCCTCGGCGATCCGGCCGAGGAGGCGCGCGGCCAGCACGGGCAGGTCCGAGAGCCGCCGCCGCAGCGGCGGCATGTCCACCGTCACGCCGCGCAGGCGGTAGTAGAGGTCCTCTCGGAACGTCCCCTCGCGGACCATCTTCTCGAGGTCCCGGTGCGTGGCGCACACGATTCGCACGTCGACCCGGATCGCCTGGGTGCCACCGACCCGCTCGAACTCCCGCTCCTGCAGCACGCGCAGGAGGGCCACCTGGGTCTTCGGGCTGATGTCGCCGATCTCGTCGAGGAAGAGCGTGCCGCCATCGGCGAGCTCGAAGCGGCCTTTCTTGCGCGCCTGCGCTCCCGTGAACGCGCCTCGCTCGTGGCCGAACAGCTCGCTCAGGAGCAACGTCTCCACCAGGGCTGCGCAGTTGACCTTCACGAGAGGCTTCGAGGCCCGGGGCGAGGCACTGTGGATGGCCTCGGCGACGAGCTCCTTGCCGGTGCCGCTCTCTCCGCGGACGAGCACGATCGTGTCGTGCATGGCGACCTTCTCGATCACCGCGAGCACCTGCTGGATGCCAGGGGAGCTCCCGACGATGGCCGCAGGCCGGCGCTCGCGGGCGCGAACCGCGCCGAGTGGGATGCCGCCGGGGGGCTTGCTTCTACCGGGCGGCACCGACTCGCTGGACCGCGACGGCACCGAAGCCGCGAGGCGCGCGGCCAACGCGCCGAGCTCGGTGCGCACGCTGCGGCTCGACCACGCCTCTGCCGCGTCGCGCGGGACGTGCCGCGACAACCTCTCGTCGGCTGCCCGGGCGCGCTCGAGCACCCGTGCCGCCAGCCCTGTCTCACCCTCGTCGAGGAGGCTGGTGGCGTGGAGGACCAGGGCGGGGAGGAGCTTCTCGTCGTCGCCGACGCGCTCGGCCGCGGTGACGGCGAGCGCAGCCGCAGCCACGGACTGTCCGCCGTGGGCCCTTTCGAGGAGAGCCTGAACGTAGGCCAGCTGGGCGCCGCGCTTTCCATCCTGAGGAGGAACGAGCCCGAGCATCCGGCGGGCAGTGGTCAGGTCGCCCTCCGTGACGGCGACTGCCGCGAGCTCGAGGCGCACATCGACGATGCGGACATCGCCCAGCTCCTCGTAGATCTCGACGACCCCCTCGAACGCGGCGCGCGCCGCCTCCGTGCTGCCCTCGGCGGCCTCGATACGGCCTCGGAGAACCAAGCGCTCGGCGGTCACCGGGGGCGGCGTGCCCGGCCCCGCGAGATGCGAGGCGTGGTCGCAGAACGACCGCGCACGCTCGCGGTCGCCGAGCGAGAGGTAGAGCTCGCCGAGGTTGAGCGCGAGCCTCACGAGCATCGAGCGGTTGCCGAGGCGCTTGAGGAGCTTGACCGCCGTCAGGTAGTGCTCGAGGGCACGGTCGTACTCCCGGCGCAGATGCGCCAGGACCGCGAGGTTCTCGGTGGCGATGGCGCGATCGCGCGTGTCCGAGGCCAAGGTCGCGAGGTCGATCGCCCGCAAACAGTGCTGCTCAGCCGCGCCGAGGTCGTTGCGGAGCAGGTGCTCGATCGCGAGGGTCGTCAGTGCCTGGGCTTCCAGTTGGGCCTGGACGGCAGTGGCTGCGTGCGCCTGGTGCTGTTCGCAGAGCGACGCCGCGTGCTCGGG
>JBKDQC010000091.1:0-7930 GCA_046342295.1 Deltaproteobacteria bacterium
TCACTTGGATTGACTCATGCTCTGACGTTTCTTGCCGGAGGGTCTGGCCGCAGCCCCTCCCTCTCGCCGAGTGAATCGGCGAGAGCCTCCCTCCCGCCGATTCGAGCCCGTGTCACCCGCATCGATCCATCCGAGTGCCACGTGCTCTCAGCTGTCCACGGGGCAACCCGTCCAAAAGAGCACAGAAAATCCTGGGCATTCGACGGCGATGGTCTCGGCCGCAGGGTCGAACGACAGCTCATCGAGCCTGCAAGCCGTGACGTCGATGCCGAAGATACCGGCGCTTTGGGGACGGCAGCCGCAGTTGAGCACAAGCGCTTCCGGGGCGGGGCTGGAGAGTCTGCACCGGGGTCGCCCACCTGGACACGCCGGGTCTCGGCGACAGTCGAAATCGAGGCAATCCGGCGAGAAGTCGTCGTCGTTGTCGACGCCGTCGCTGCACAGAGCCTCGATGCATGCGACGTTGGTCCGGCAGTCGTAGTCCTCGCAGTCGAACTGGACGTCTCCGTCGTTGTCGATGCCGTCGTCGCAGAGCGACTCGATACAAGCGGGGTCGGAGAGGCAATCTTCGTCATCGCAGTCATCCCGGTTGTCGAAGTCGTTGTCGATGTCGTCGTCGCATGACCGCTCGACGCAGACGCCCTCGTCAAGGCAGCAGTCCCTGTCGTCGAGGTCGGCCGTGCCGTCTCCTTCGTTGTCGAGGCCGTCGTCGCACATGGACTCGAAGCATGCGGCATCCAACGCGCAGTCCGAGTCCTGACAATCCACCGCGGCGTCGCGGTCGTCATCCATACCATTGCTACAAAGCTCGCTCGTCGCCGACGTGATGGAGGTGATGGAGAGGCTGTACATGCCTGTGGAGCGGCTGTTGTACCCGGCCACCACGATCGAGAATCGCTCGCCGGCGCTTGCCTCGACCGCGAGCCGTGATTGTGGGAGCCCCCTGAAGTCGTCGTTGCAGCCACGAGGCGGGCCCACGCAGCTGTCCTCGAACACCGCCAGGGTGGTGTCGAAGTCTGAGCCGAACGTGTCGATCACGAAGCGGCCGCTGCTCGGAGCCGACCACACGAATAGCGCCCCGGGCGTCGAACCGCCGGTTCCGCACCCGCTGGAAAAGGTGGGAGAGGACGCTGTCGTCGGGCCGGTCCGAAGCCCTTGGCCCAGGGCCATCCCGAGATCTTCACTCTCGCAGTCCGCTGTGCCCCCGTCGGCGACGGCCGCATCGTCGGCGACGGCCGCATCGTCCCCGCCGGCGTCAGGCCTGATGAGAGCGTCGTGGCTGGCATCCGGCGTGAGGCTGGCGGCGTCGGTGCCCCCGTCGGCGCTCGGGCGTTCCGGAGCGCACGCCGTGAGCGACGCCGCGAAGCTCAGAGCAAGCGCGAGTCGTGTCGCTGCGCGACGAAGTGTCTTCGTGAGCCGCTTTCGCCGGCTGGCGAGACCGCCCAGGGTCGTGAAGACGGCCAGCGCGAGCAGCCCACTGTGACCTCGGTCGTTGTGGGGAACCGAGCACCCACAGCCCGCTGGCTGAGCCCCGGAGCCCGCATCGAGGCCCGAGGAGTTGCCCGCGTCTGCGGAGCCCGAGGCGCCCGCGTCCTCGCCCGCGCTGCCGCCGTCGGGCGGGCTTGCGTCCCCTGCGGGACAGCCTGGGATCGCCACGTTCGAACAGGTCATGTCCCCCGCGCAGCTGTCCATGCTGCAGGGGTCACCGTCGTCGCAGTCCGTGTCACTCGAGCACGTCGCTCCCAGACGAAACACGATGGCCTCACCGAACCCAGTTCTGTCGCCAAACGCATAATCCGGCATCTCGGGGGGGCTGAAGCCTGGTGTCGCGAATGCGAGGGCGGTGTCCCCTGAGACCGCGACTGGCGATCTCGCTGGCCGCCCGACCTGTCGCCTCAGGACGGCGTCCTCGCGCCACGTCGTTTCGCTACGCATGAATACAGTCGGCGATGTCTGGATGGAGCCCCCCACCACCGCGATGTTTCCGGACAACGCGACTGACTCTCCGAAGTGGAACCCGTTCGCCACGAGTTTGGCTTGTCGACTCCAGTCTGTTCCACTCCGCACAAACACGTAAGCGGAGCCGCAGGGCACGAGGTCCGGCTCGTCGGGCTCGGCCGGCGGCGATGGGCAGCGGAGGCTTGGCTCAGTGATAGGCGCGCCGATTACCACGGTGTCGTTCGAGAGCGCCACTGCGTAACCGAAGTTGTCGTCCTCTCCCACGTCCCCAGCTGCCGCCCTCAGTCGGGCCTCGAGGCGCCAGTTCGTTCCGCTGCGTACGAACACGTAGGCTTCTCCGCACTGGTACTCGAGTCCCGACGAACAAATGTCGAGTGTTGAGCCCAACACCAAGGTGTCACCTTCGACGTCGACGGCATTGACTCCGTATGCGGGTTCACATGAGCCGTCCTCGAAGCAGTTTTCTGGCGTCAGAACTGCCTGCTCGATCCAACGCGTCCCGGTTCGAACAAACACGACCGCGGCTGTGATGCCGTCGTAGAACGCGCCAACCACGATGGTGTCGCCGTCGATGGCGACGGGGTCTCCGAAGCCGAAGTACGGATCGAACGGATCTGGCCTCTCGACGGAGGCCACCAGCCTGGCCTGTTGCTCCCAGCCCGTCTCGCTCCGCACGAACACCCACGCCGCATCTGCAGAGAAGCTTCCAATCACGACAGTCTCGCCGGACACATCGACCGATGCCCCAAAACCGTCAGACTGACTGGGACCCTCTGCTTTGAGGGTGGCCTCTTGGCGCCAACCTGCGGCGGACCGCACGAAGATGTGCGCCGAGCCGCAGGCCAGCCCGCCAGCGCAGTCGGTGAAAGGCGTGCCCAGAACTGCGACGTCGCCCTCGAGCGCGACCGCAGTCACATAGGCACCGACCGAGAACGTGGCCTCCTCTGTCCACATCGGGTCGATGACCACGGGGTAGCTTGCGCCCTGTGCGTCGACCACGATGCGCAAGCCGGTGTCGGTCCACGCCATCGTCGAGGGTAGCGTTCGCCCCTGCGCGTCGTACGCGTAGAGCTCGCGCACCAGCACGCTGCGCTCTCCGGCGCGCAGCGCCAGTCCGTCCTCGCGCGTGATTCGCTCGTAGCCGGGGGCGTGCAGCGAGAGATCGAGCACCAGGTCAGCCCCGTTTCGCGGGGCTTCACCGACCGTGAACCCCTGCTCGAGGCCGAGCGCTCCGTGCGCGTACCATTCGGTCAGGACTCCGCGCACCAGCTCGAGCCGCGGGCCCTCGGCACGTGCGTGGGCCGGCTGCACCGGAGTGCCGTTGAGGCTCGACGGAGACATCCGGATGGCTTGTCCCCGGCTCTTGTCGCTCAGCGAGACGACGCCGTCGGCGACCGAGACCCGCAGGTCCTGACTCGGGTGCGCGGCGCTCAACTCCGTGCCCGCCGTGCCAGGCTCCAGCGTGAACGCGTAGCGTTCGTCCGCCTCCGCCTGCATCGCGCGGACAGCCGCCGCACGGAGAGAAGGCTCCATCGCCTGGGATGAATGCGCCTCGGGCGCCACAGGCGCCGGTGCGATGCGCAGCTCCCCACCGACCACCGCGGCCCCGTGCACCTCGAGCTCCGGGGTCGCCGGCTCCGACGCCGTGCGCTCACTCGCGGTGTCCAGGCCGCAGCCTACCGCCAGCCCCACGACGGACAGCGCCAGCGACCACATCGACCTTTCCATTCTGTTACTCCTGCTCATTGCTTTGCTTTCAGTTCAGCGCGCCCGCGCACCTTGTCGCATCGTCGTTTGCGTCGTGTTCGCTGCCCAAGGTCCGCGTCACGTCCGCGGGTTGTCGCCATGAGCAAGCGTCATGCCGCGGTTGCACTCGAGGCCGGACGGGCGTTTTCGGCGACACGTGGCGCGTGCACGTCAGTTGTGTGGCGACGATGCGTCCCGCGGCGTGAACTTCCTGGCAGCCGAGGTCGGCGGGGATGCAGTTCGTCGTCGATCGACTCGGGGATGGGTCCGCCCGTGCTCGACAACGGCCCGTGTCGGCAACCCGAGCGAAGAGGACCACCGATGTCGACGTCGCCTTCGCCTTCGGGCTCGACCTGCCCCGCGGCCTCGACGTGGAGATGGCGACCCTTCGGCGTCCCCGGCGCCTCAGCTCAGAGCATGAGTCACTTGGATTGACTCATGCTCTGATGTTTCTGGCCGGAGGGTCTGGCCGCAGCCCCTCCCTCACGCCGAGTGAATCGGCGAGAGCCTCCCTCCCGCCGATGCGAGCCCGTGGCACCCGCATCGATCCATCCGAGTGCCACGCGCTCTCAGAGGGCCGCTTTGGCGGCGACCGCTTCTTCGACGGCGCGCGCGTGGGCAGCGCGGTCGCCGGAGGTGAGCGAGCGGACCACGACGCTCGCGGCGGCGAGGCCGAAGGCGCCGGTCACGAACGACGCGGAGCCGTCGATGCGGGCGCGCTTGTCGCAGGTGTAGACGCCGTTGTCCTTGTTCGGACAGACGCAGACGAAACCGTTCGCCGAGTCGTACGAGAGCGGCGCGGGCACCGCCTGCGGCTCGTCCGAGAACACGGCCGCGATGCCGGTGGGCGCGCCGCGCTCGACCTTGAGGCCGTATTGCTTTCGCAGGATGCCGCGCACGTCGCGCGCGAGGCCGCAGCCCTCGGTGTCCGCGAGATCCGAGACTCGCACCCGCGTCGGATCGAGGCGACCCGCGGCGCCCATCGAGCTCACCACGGCAAGGCCGCGCGCGAGGCATTGCGAGAGCAGGTGCGCCTTGGCGCCGATCGAGTCGATCGCGGCGACGACGCAGTCGAGCGGGCCCCCG
This sequence comes from Deltaproteobacteria bacterium, assembly GCA_046342295.1. GTDB lineage: Bacteria > Myxococcota_A > Polyangia > Polyangiales > Sandaracinaceae > JAFLCL01. The sequence goes on from JBKDQC010000091.1 coordinate 4,792, forward strand.
AAGCGGGTGTCCGAGAGCAGCGCGTCGGCCTTGCTCGCCTCGTAGAATTCGAGGACCGGCTCGATGCGCGCCGTCGGCGAGATCAGCCGCAGCCGCTCGGCCATGATGTCCGCCTTGGGCTTGCCGACGTTGCCCTTCATCGCGTGCAACTGTCGGTTCGTGTTGGTGACGCACACGTCGTCGAAGTCGACCAGCGCGAGCGTGCCCACGCCGCTCCGCGCGAGCGCCTCGGCGGCGAAGGAGCCGACGCCTCCCATGCCGAAGACCACGACGCGCGCCGACATGAGGCGGTGAAGGCCGGGCTCCGTGACGAGCCGCGCCGCGCGGTCGAAGCGCCGGTGGGTCTTCGGGGCGGACTCTTCGGAGGGCAGGGGGACGTCGACGATCGGGAGCGGCATCGCGCAGTGATAGCAGCGGCGCACCGCGCGATCACCGCGGCGCGCGGTCCGAAGCGATGCGGTGCGGGCGGCGCCGCCCGATCCAGGAAGAATCCAACCCTGGGCCGCGAGACCTCACCGGCGCGCGCGGAGTCCTGGTAGGGTCTCCTCATGGGTGTGTCGTCGGCTCGCGTCCTCGGGTGGGTGGTGGCCGGGTCGTTGCTCGGAGGTTGCGGGCTCATGCTGGAGGCGTCTCCGCCGAGAGACGCAGGTGTGGACGCAGAGGCGTCCGGTCGGGATGCTGCGATGGACGCGCGCCCGGAGGACGCCCGCGGCGCGAGCGACTCCTCCGCGGACGCGTGGAGCCCGGACGCGTGGAGCCCGCCGGATGCGTGGAGCCCGCCGGATGCGTGGTTCGCCCCCGACACGGGGTGCAACGGCCCCGACGATGACGGCGACGGACTCCGTGACCCCTGCGATCCCTGGCCGTGTGGTGCGACGATGCCGGTCGTTCCGGGGAGCGTGACCGCGGAGTGGATCACGATCTCGGGGACCACGACCTCGAGCGGCTCTCCGGTCGCCGTCGTGCCGGCCGGCGCGATGGAGTCGGTGGCCTTCAACTACTTCATCCGCGACGACGGGTGCGCCGAATGCATCGATCAGATCGAGTACGGCCTCGTCCCGGGCGCGCGCCTCGGCTGCGTCTACGACGGCAATCCTCCACCCTCGGGCGTCTCGGGCACGCGAACGCGCGTGCTCACGATGCCCCCCGTGCCGGGGCCGCAGCGGATCGAGCTGCGCTTCAACTTCTCCCAACGCTATTTCTGTGCGGAGCCGCCGCCGGGCTGGTGGATCGGAGAGCCGGGGGACGCCGAGACCTTCGCCGTCTTCTGCGTCGTCCCGTGAGCGTCCGATCACCCGAAGAGGCGAAGCGCGCTCTCGGTGCTCGCGCGCCGCACCAGCGCCTCGGGCTCGTCGCGCAGGGCCGCGAGGGCCGCCAGCACGGCGCGCGCCTCCGCGGGCTCACCGACGCGGCTCGCGTGCACGTAGGTGCCGGGGGCGTCGGTCTCGAGCAGCAGCCGATCGAGCGGCACGGCGCGCGCGGCGTCCTTGGGTCGGCGTGCGCGCGGCCAGGTGATCGGAGGGCCGATCCCGAAGGAGAAGCCGATCGCGGCCCAGCGGGGCACGAGCGCGGCGGGCCCCCCGAACGCATGGAGCACAGCGCCGTGGCGGCGCGGTCCGAGGGACTCGAAGAGCGCGAGTGAAGCCCCCATCGCGCCCTGCGCGTGGACGATGAGCGGCAGGCCCAGGCGATCGGCCACCTCGACGTGGCGGCGGACGACCGCGGCTTGGGCCTCGAGCGAGACGCCCTGATCGCGCGCGGTCGCGCCGTCGAGCCCGCACTCCCCGATCGCGACGGCGCGCGACCGCCGCGCCTGCGCCTCGAGCGCCTCGAGGCCCGACGCGCGCTCGAGGCTCGACATCTGGGGCAGGCATTGCGGGTGGATGCCCAGCGCGATCGCGACCGAGGCGGGGTGCCGGTCCCGCAGCGCCTCGAGGGCATCCCACTGCGCAGGCCGCACCCCGGGCACCAGCACCCGCTCGACCCCCGCGGCCCGGGCGCGCGCGAGCACGGCCTCGGTGTCTGCTCCGAGCGGCGCGGCGTCGAGGTGGCAGTGGGTATCGAAGATCATCCCACGGTGACAGGCAGTCTCTTCGAGGGCTCGACGCCCTTGGCCGTGAGCCCCTCGAAGAAGTCATGGCCCTTGTCATCCACGATGATGAACGCTGGGAAATCCACGACCTCGATCCGCCACACGGCTTCCATCCCGAGCTCGGGATATTCGAGGACTTCGACCTTCTTGATGCAGTCCTGCGCGAGGCGGGCGGCCGGGCCGCCGATCGAGCCGAGGTAGAAGCCGCCATGGGCCTTGCAGGCCGCGGGGACTTGCGCGGAGCGGTTGCCCTTGGCGAGCATGACGAAGCTCCCGCCGGCCGCCTGGAAGGCCTCGACGTAGCTGTCCATGCGCCCCGCGGTGGTCGGGCCGAAGCTTCCCGAGGCCATCCCCGCAGGAGTCTTGGCGGGGCCCGCGTAATAGACGCAGTGATCCTTCAGGTACCCGGGGAGACCCTGCCCCGCGTCGAGGCGCTCCTTGATCTTCGCGTGCGCGATGTCGCGCGCGACCACCATGGGGCCCGTCAGCGAGAGCCGCGTCTTGATCGGGTACTTCGAGAGAATCTGGCGGATCTCGGCCATGGGCCGCGTGAGATCGATCTGCACGACGTCGCTCGCGAGATCTTCGTGTGTCGGGTGGGGAAGGTACTTCGCGGGATCGGACTCGAGCTCTTCGAGGAAGACTCCATCTCTCGTGATCTTGGCAAGCGCCTGTCGGTCGGCCGAGCAACTGACCGCGATCGCGACAGGGCAGCTCGCGCCATGGCGCGGCAACCGGATGACGCGCACGTCGTGACAGAAATACTTGCCCCCGAATTGCGCGCCGATGCCGAGCTCTTGGGTGAGGGCGAGCACCTCGGCCTCGAGCGCGAGATCCCGGAAGCCCCGCCCGCGATCGTTGCCAGTCGTCGGGAGGGCGTCCAGGTAGCGCGCCGAGGCGTATTTGGCAGTCTTGAGCGCATACTCGGCGCTGGTACCGCCCACGACGATCGCGAGGTGGTACGGCGGACACGCGGCCGTCCCGAGCGACCGGAGGTTCTTCTCGAGAAAGGCCCGCATCGACTTCGGGTTCAGGAGCGCCTTGGTC
>JBKDQC010000092.1:0-11707 GCA_046342295.1 Deltaproteobacteria bacterium
GACCGCGCGCCCCTCGACCAGGCTGCCCAGCCCGCGCCAGGCTGCCAGCCCGACGATGCCGATCAGGCACAGCAGCACCACGTGCTCGACCGTCGAGGCGCCGCGCGTGTCGCGCATCCAGGACAGGTGGCGATCCGGACGACGGCGCTTTGCAGCCATGCGCCCCCCCTTTGCACCCGTCGTGCCCACGCGTGCCGTCCCCCGACGAGGCACGCGCGGCGCCGAGATCGCCTCTCGACCTGCGAACCACGGTTCGGAGGTGGGGTCGGCGAGCCCGAGCCCAGACGGCACGATGGCGTAGGGTGTCCTCAGCTCGCGGCCGGATTCGGGGGTGATCTTCGCCATGGGGCGTCGGGATCCGGCGACGCGCGGCGGCACGCGGAGTGCTGCCCCCGCGAGCGTGTCCTTCGCGCCGCCCCCACCCGAGCCGCCGCCGAGGCCCTCGCCGCTCGCGCGGGTCCAGGCGCTCGTCGGGCGCGCGACCGAGCGAATGGCGCAGATGGCGCGCGTCCTCGGGGCGGGCCCCGCCGCGCCCAGCTCGACCTCGCTCGCGGACGGCGCGAGCGCTGCGGTCGAAGCCGCGCTGCCTGCGCGCGCTCTCCGCGAGGCGGCGCGAGCCCTCCGCGCGCGCCCCGAGCTCTTGTGGGGGGTCGCCTCCCTGAGGCTCGCCGCCTCGGGAGCGGGGCTCGTGACCCTCGCCGCGGCGCTCTCGGAGCAGCCGCTCGCGCTCGAGGCGCATCCGGAGCCCGCGCTCGGGCTCGCTCGCTGGATCGTCGGAGCGCTGATCCTCGGCGGGCTCTACCTGGCCACGAGCTTGGTCGAGCCGGCCTTCTTCCTCGCGATCGAGGACTCCTGCCAGGGCCGCGCGAGCTCTTGGCGCTCCTACGCGCCCGAGCTCCGGACCGTGCGCGTGCTCTTCGCGCTCCGGGTCACGACCCTGCTCGCGACGCTGCTCGGACTGCTGCTCGCCGCGGTCCCGGCCGCTCTCTACGTGGCGGTGCGCGGTGACACCCCCACCGTCGTGCAGCGGGGAACCTTCACTGGGCTCGCCCTCGCCGCCTTCGCCTGGCTCTTCGTGGAGGTCCGCTTCTTCTTCGCCCCGTGGGTCGCCGTCCTCGACGAGTGCGACGTACGCGCGGCGCTCACCCGCTCGTTCGAGCTCACCCGGGGCCACGCCGCGAGCGTCCTCGTCCTGCTGGTCGTCGCGCGCGCGCTCGAGCTCGTGGCGTCGACCGGGTTCGTCCTGGCCGGGGTGGGCGGGCTGATCACGGTGCCGCTCGCGCACGCGTTCAACGCGCTCCTCTTCCGGGACCTCCTGGCTCGCCTCCGCGATCGGCGTCTCGTCGCGTAGCCTGGCACCGCGCCGCCCCCGATCCTGGCCTGATCCGGTCGGCCCGGGCCGTGGTATCGCTCATCTCCATGGGCAACCGCGAGCTCCTCGAGAAGGCCAGGCACCTCCTCTCCAACTACCGGCAGCCGCCCCTCGTCATGGTGCGGGGCGAGGGCTCGCGCATCTGGGACGCCGACGGGCGCGAGTACCTCGACTTCTCCGGTGGCATCGCCGTGCTGTCGGTCGGTCACTGCCACCCCAAGCTCGCCGCCGCGATCGCGAAGCAGGCCTCGACGCTCATCCACACGTCGAACCTCTTCTTCACGGACAAGGCGCTCCTGCTGGCCGACGAGATCACCAGGCGCACCGGCTTTTCCCGCGTGTACTTCGCGAATTCGGGCACCGAGGCGAACGAGGCGCTCATCAAGCTCGGGCGGCGCTGGCATTACGAGCACGGCCGCAAGGAGCGCGTGGAGATCATCGCGACGCACCAGAGCTTCCACGGCCGGACGATGGGCGCGGTCACGCTGACCGGGCAGCCCAAGTACCACGCGGGCATGGGCCCGATGATGGGCGGCGTGGTGCACGTGAACTACGACGACCTCGAGGCGATGCGCGGCGCGATCGGGGACAAGACCGCCGCGGTGATTCTCGAGCCCATCCAAGCCGAGGGCGGGATCCTCGTTCCGAGCGACGGCTACCTCGAGGGTGTGCGCAAGCTCTGCGACGAGCGCGGCGCGCTGCTCTTCTTCGACGAGGTGCAGACAGGTTACGGTCGGACCGGGCGCTTCCTCGGCCGCGAATGGAGCGGGGTCGTGCCCGACGCGTGCTCGCTCGCCAAAGGCATCGGCGGCGGCTTCCCGCTCGGCGCGATCGCGCTCACCGAGGCGCTCTCCGACGGCCTGCCCGTCGGTTCGCACGGCTCGACCTACGGTGGCAACCCGCTCGCGTGCGCCGCGGGCCTGGCCGTGCTCGAGATCTTCGACGAGGAGGGGCTCGTCGAGAACGCACACGAGGTCGGCGGCTACCTCGGCGCGCAGCTCGCGGAGATGGCGGCGGACGCGACGCTCCCGGCCGCGTCGGAAGCGCGCGGTCGAGGACTCCTGCGCGGCATCCGCGTCTCGGAAGGCTACGACGTGATGGCCGTGCTCGCGGCGATGCGCGAGCTCGGTGTGCTCGCGAGCGTCGCAGGCGGCGACGTCGTTCGCCTCGCCCCCGCCCTCAACACGACCAAGAGCGAGGTCGACTGCGTGCTCGGCACGCTGCGGATCGCGCTCGCGCGGGCCACGAAGAAGGCCTGACGCCGACGCGCGGTCGGTCGAGCGCACGCTCCCCGATCAGCGCCCCACGACCCATTCGAGCAGTGCCTTCTGTGCGTGCAGGCGGTTCTCCGCCTCGGCCCAGACGCGGCTCTGAGGCCCGTCGATCACATCGGCCGCGACCTCTTCGCCGCGGTGCGCTGGCAGACAATGGAGGAAGATGGCGTCCTCGCGCGCGCGCGCCATGAGCGCGGCGTCGACGATGTACCCTTCGAAGGCGCGCTGTCGGTCGCGGGCCTCTTCCTCCTGGCCCATGCTCGCCCAGACATCGGTCGTCACGACGTGCGCGCCCTCGGCGGCCTCCGCTGGCTCCTTCACGATGCGGAGCTTCGCGCCGAGCCCACGCGCATGCTCGACGATCGACTCGAGGGGCCGGTAACCGTCCGGACACGCGAGCGCGAGCTCGAGCCCCGTCCGTGCGGCGGCGTTGATCCACGAGTGCGCCATGTTGTTGCCGTCGCCGATCCAGGCCACGCGGAGGCCGGAAAAGTCGGCACCGTGCCGCCCGAAGACCTCGCCGACCGCCTGGAGGTCCGCCAGGAGCTGGCAGGGGTGGAACTGGTCCGAGAGGCCGTTGATCACCGGGACCCGCGCGTGGCTCGCCAGGGTCTCGACGCGCTCTTGTCCGAAGGTCCGGTACACGATCGCGTGCGCGTAGCCGCTGAGCATCCGCGCGGTGTCCTCGAGGGGCTCTCCGCGCCCGAGCTGCGTGTCGCGCGCCACGAGCGTGACGGGCAGGCCGCCGAGCTCGAACACGCCCACCTCGAACGACACGCGGGTTCGGGTGGAGGCCTTCTCGAGCACGATCGCCACGCTCTTTCCGGCCAGAGGTCGCGGCGCGTCCGCGGCGCCGCGCTTGGCCTTGAGCTCGTGCGCGCGGAACAGGATCGCGCCGAGCTCGGCGCTCGAGAGGTCGAGGAGCGTACGGAAGTGGCGTGTCATGGAGCGAGGTTGTACCGCGTCCGGGCGGCGCTCGCTCACCGGCCCGCGCTCGCAGTGAAGGGGCTGCTCGGGCCTTCCGGCCAGCTCAGCCCTTGAGCTCCTTGAGGAGCGCCTTGCTCGCTTCGTCCTTCGGATCGAGGGCGATGGCGCGCTCGAGCTCGCGCTTGGCGTTGAGGCTCAGGCCCGCCACCATGAACGCGCGACCGAGCGTCCGTATCGCGAACGCGTTGTTCGGCTCGAGCTCGACGGCGCGCTGCGCGAGGCGCACGGCGCGCTTGGCGTCTCCCGAGGACTCGAGGAGCGCCTTGGCGCAACGCCAGTGACAGGCCGCTTCGTCGGGGCGCCCATCGACGACCCTCTGCCAGGACACCGCGGCGGCGGCCCACTTCTGGTGACGCTCCTCGTAGGCTGCCTGCTCGGCGTAGTTGTCTGCGAGCGAGGCCGCGAGCTCACGGGCCAGACGGTCGTGCTCGAGGCGGATCGGCGTGTCGTCCGGGCTCATCGCCAGCGCGAGGCGCAGCTTGCGCACGGCTTCGGCGAGCTGACCGTCCGCGAGCGCCCGCCGTGCGTCCAGCACTTGCCGCTGCGCAGGCTCGAAGCCGCCCGTGAGCTGCGCGGCCCCCTTCAGGCTCGCGGCGAGCTCGCGGATGACCTCGCCCTTGCTCGCGGGCTTGGGCGCCGGTGGCGGGCTGGGCGCGGGCGCCGCTGGGTGGGGATGCGGTCGCGCGGCGTCCAGGCGGCGGGTGAACAGCTCTTGCGCTCGACGCTTGGTCGCCTCGTCGATGGGCGGTGCCGGAAGGTTCGGCGGCGGGCCCGCCGGTGCGACCTTGGGCGCGGCCGGAGGCGAAGCGGGCCGAACCGCGGGGATCCCCTGTTGGCTCGGACGCAACGAGCGCGGCGCGAAGACCCCGTGGGCGACAGCACCATTGGCCGATTCGCCGCGGCGGTGGCGTTCCTCTTCCTGTTTGCGCTCTGCCTCTCGCGTGCGCTCGACTTGGCGCTGCTGCTCGACCGCGCGCTCCCGCTCACGCTCGGCGGCGGCCGCCTTCTTCTGGGCCTCCTCGGCCTCGAGCGCGGCGATGGCCTTCGCGAGATCGTGCTGGCCCGACAGCGTCTGCTCGTACTCCTGGCTCTTCTCCGTTCGTGCGAGGTAGGCGTCGTACTCTTCGCGCGGCTTCTTCTTCGAGAGGACGTCGTAGGCCTCCGTGAGCCGCTTGAAGATCACCTCCATCTTCTGGCGGTAGGGGCCCACGCTCTTGCGGAACACCGTGTCGGGGTGGAACTGCTTCGAGAGGTCGAAGTACGCGTTCTTCACCTTGGCCCGATCCGCCGAGCGCTCGATGCCCAGGACCTGGTAGTGGTCGAGCAGATCGACGACGACGTAGAGGTCGTCGATCTTCTTCCGCCGGTCCTCGGCGAGATCGGGCTCTGCGGCCGCTGCGGTCGGCTCCCTCGAGACAGGTGGGCTCGAGACGCGCCCCGCCGCCGGAGGCTGCGAGACGGGCCTCGTGGCTGAAGGCTGCGAGACGGGCCTCGTGGCCGGAGGCTGCGAGACGGGCTTCATGGCCGGAGGCTGCGAGACGGGCTTCGCGACCGGAGGGCGTGAGATCGGTGGCTGCGAGACGGGGCGCTCGTGCGCCCCCGAGCTCGAGACGCGCGGCGGTGGGATCGGCTTCGGGCGCCTCGAGACCTCCTCGACGAGCGAGGGCCCGCGCTCGCCGCGAGCGCTGTGGGCGTGGAATCCCGACGTGCGCGAGCGTTCGCCCGGCGCCGACGCGGGCTCCGGGAGCGGCTCTGGGCTTGCGACGGGCTCTGGGCTTGCGACGGGTTCTGGGCTTGCGACGGGCTCTGGGCTCGCGACGGGCTCGCCGCGCGCCGGCTGCGAGGCCGGCTCCGGCAACGGCATTCCACCGGCGAGCTCGGCGACCGAGGTTCCGAGCGACTCCGCGAGCGCACGGCTCGGCGCGCGGGGCGGCGGCGCCCCGAAGACCATGGTGCGCGGCTGCGGGCTCCCGCTTGCCGCCGCCGGTGGACGCACGGAGGCTTTGGGAAGGCCCGTGGAGCCATCGGCCCACTCGACGGCGTCGAGGCCCGCGAGCTTCTCGAGCGTGGCGAGGACGTTCTCGAGCGGGAGCGAGGTGAGGTCCGAGATGTCACCCACGGTCGCGCTGCCATCGACGCGCGAGAGCACGAAGCCCTCGATGGGAGTCAAGGGCAGCGACTGCAGCACGGCGCCGCGCACTGGACGGGGGACTCTGGACTTGGGCTCGGTCAACCATCTCCTCGAGCGTGCACCAACCCCTGGGCACCGAATGAGGACCCTACACGGGTTCGATGTCGCCCCGCCAGAATACTCGACTGTCGCGGTGACCGCGACGTCGATGTCGCGTTCTCCCGGCGACCTCCGTTATGCTCGCGGTCTCATCAGAGGAGCAGGCACCGCGCATGGAAAAGGTCATCGGAATCGACCTCGGCACGTTCAACTCGTGCGTGGCCGTCGTCGAGGGCGGCACGCCCGTCGTCATCGCCAACCGAGGGGGCTACAAGACGACCCCGTCGATGGTCGCCGTCACCGAGGCCGGCAAGCGCCTGGTGGGCCACATCGCGAAGCGACAGGCCGTGACGAACGCCGAGAACTCGGTGTACGCGGTCAAGCGCCTGATCGGCCGCAAGTTCAACAACCCTCAGGTGCAGACGGCGCTCGAGAACGTCGCCTACCGCATCATCGAGGGGCCTCACAACGATCCGCGCCTGCAGCTGCGGGACAAGGTCTACTCGGTCCCCGAGATCTCCGCGATGATCCTCCAGGAGATGAAGATGATCGCCGAGGACTACCTCGGCCAGGAGGTGGCCAAGGCGGTCGTGACGGTGCCGGCCTACTTCAACGATGGGCAGCGCCAGGCGACCAAGGACGCAGGGGCCATCGCGGGGCTCGACGTCATCCGCATCATCAACGAGCCGACGGCGGCCGCGCTGGCGTACGGCTTCGGCAAGAACATCGACAAGACCGTCGCGGTGTACGACCTCGGCGGCGGCACGTTCGACATCTCGATCATGGAGATCAGCTCGACGGGTGTGTTCAAGGTCGTCTCGACGGCGGGCGACACCTTCCTCGGCGGCGAGGACTTCGACCAGCGCGTGATTGACTGGCTGGTCGCGGGCTTCAAGCAGGAGCACGAGATCGACCTGCGCCAAGACCGCATGGCCCTGCAGCGGCTCAAAGACGCGGCCGAGAAGGCCAAGTGCGAGCTGTCCACGGTCAGCGAGACCGAGGTGAACCTCCCGTTCATCATCTCGAGCGCCCGCAACGAGGCCCTGCACCTGCAGCGCCTGCTCACGCGGGCGCAGTTCGAGGAGCTCACCGCGGACCTGATCCGGAGAACGATCGAGATCTGCGAGATGACGCTCGAGGAGGCGGGCCTCGACAAGGGCGACATCGAGGAGGTCGTGCTCGTCGGAGGCATGACCCGCGTGCCGTGCATCCAGCGCGACGTCGCGAAATTCTTCGGGCGCGAACCGAGCAAGAACGTGCACCCGGACGAGGTCGTGGCGCTCGGCGCGGCGATTCAGGGCGCCGCGCTGCTCGACGAACAGCAGGACATGGTGCTGCTCGACGTCACCCCGCACACGCTCGGCATCATGGTCGTGGGCGGCTACTTCGAGGAGCTCATCCCCCAGAACAGCACCGTCCCGACCTCGCGCAGCAAGGACTTCACCACGGTGCGCGACAACCAGACCGCGGTGAAGATCCTCGTCATTCAGGGCGAGTCCCAGCGCGCCGAGGAGAACGAGCTGCTCGGCGAGTTCATCCTCACCGGGCTCCGCCGTGCGCCCGCGGGTCAGGTGGAGATCGAGGTCACCTTCGAGATCAACGCCGACGGCATCGTCAGCGTGCACGCGAAGGACAAGGAGACCGGCAAGGAGCAGTCCATCACCGTCACCGCGACGAGCGGGCTCACGAAGGAGGAGCTCGACCACATGATCACCGACGCGAAGGACTTCGCGGTCGCGCGGCGGGGAGACGAGCAGCTCGAGAAGGCCAAGCAGGAGGCCGAGACGCTCATCGCGGAGATCCAGAAGCTGATGCCGAAGGTCGAGGAGGTCGTCGCGGGCTCGGACTTCGGACGCGACGCGATCGAGAAGGCCAAGGCCGTCGTCGACAAGGCAAAGACCACGATCCAGCAGGGCGACACCAAGGCGTTGCGGGAGCAGATCGAGGCGCTCCAGCGGACGCAGCGGATGTTCAAGGGAGTCGTCGGCAAGGTGGGTTGACGCATGGAGGCCGAGCGAAGAGCCGTGATCGGATGACCGACCGGGAGTCCAATCCGCCGTCGAGGGATGGTTGGCACGGGGGCCTTCGCTCGGAAGAGGGCGCGGAACGCGTGCTTGACAGCTCCCCGCCCGGCGCTGCACGTGCCCGGCTCTTGCGCAGGCGCATCACGCTGAGCTTCTCCGCCCCGGCGCTCGAGCTCCCGAGCGAGACCGGAGTGGCCGAGAGCGCCGACGAGCCCTCGTCGGGCTTCGAGCTCGCGCTGCCGCCGGACCTCGACCCGGCGGCGGTCGCTCCCGTGGGTGAGGAGAGTCCAGCGCCCGATGCCCTCGATGGCTGGTCGAGGAGCCGACCCGCGGTCGCGCCCGCCCCGGCTCCGAGACCCCGGAGCGAACGGCCCGCGCCGGCGCGCGACGAGGAGTCCACCGAATCGCTGCGTCTGGTGAGCGCGCGATCGCGGGCCCCGCTCGCAGGGGCGCCCGACCTCGCGGCCGAGATGAACGATCGCTTCGCGCTCGGAGACTTCACCGGCGCGCTCCGCGCCGCGGAGCTCGTGCTCGGGCAGCGCCCTGACGACCCGGAGGCGGCGCAGGTCGCGGCCGTCTCGCGGGAGCGCCTCGTGAGCTTTCACCTCGCGCGGGTGGGCGGGCGTCGGGCTGTGCTCGGGCGCAGGGTCGATGGCGCCGAGTTGCGCTGGCTCGGCCTCGATCACCGCGCGGGATTTCTGCTCTCGATGGTGGACGGGACGACGACCGTCGAGGAGATCGTCGACCTCTCGGGGATGCCGGAGCACGAGGCGCTCCGACTGCTCGCCGAGCTCATCGATGGCGGGACGGTCATGCGGCTGGGGTGAGCTCGTTCCACGCGGAGGGCCCGCGTCGGGTCGCGCGGGTCGCGATCCGGTGTAGCATCGGGTGACCGTGTCCAACGCTCCCGTGCCACTGGCGGAGGGGACCCTCGAGCTCTCGCTCCTGTCCATCGTCGTCTTCGCGCTCGTCGGCGCGCTGCTCTCCGCGCTGACGGCGGCGCTCAGCGAGATCCCGGAAGAGCGCCTCATGGCGATCCGGGACGGTGGCGGCGAGGACGGCGCCACCGCCGAGCGTCTGCTGCGCGACCGTGACGTGGTGCGCGCCCGGCTGCTCTCGGGGCGGGTGCTGTCGGTGGCCGGAGTTGCGGCGTTCACCGCGCACATCGCCACCCGAGTCTTCGACGATCTGGCGGTGCTCCTCACGGTCGGTGCCGCGGCGCTCGTGTACGCGATCTTCTCCGAGGTCGCCCAGACGTTGGCCCGGCGGCGGGCCAACCGCATCGGCCTGAAGCTGCTCCGCTGGTCGCGGCCCCTCGAGCTGCTGCTCGCGCCGCTCGCGCTGCCCGTGCTGCTCGTGGCACGGACGACCGAGCGCATCGCCAAGGAGGCCGAGCCGGTGCCCACGCACATCGCCGAGCGCGAGGTCGAGCACATGCTCGAGAAGCGCGAGGTCGAGGGCGCGCTGCCCGAGGGGCAGGCCGAGCTGCTGATGAACGTGCTCGAGTTCAAGGACACGATGGCGCGCGAGGTGATGGTGCCCCGCACCCGGATGGTCGCCGTCGACGTCGCGATGCCGTTCGAGCAGATCGTCGATCGCGTGATCGCGGAGGGGCATTCTCGCTACCCCGTCTACCGGGACCGCGTCGACCGCATCGAGGGCATCCTCCACGCCAAGGACCTCTTCCAGGCCCAGCGCCAGGGCAAGACCAGCGTGATCCCGCTCTTGCGTCGAAACGTCTTGTTCGTGCCCGAGGCGCAGAAGATCGGTCTGCTCTTGCGCGAGATGCAGGCTCGCCACCAGCACCTGGCCGTCGTCATCGACGAGTTCGGGGGCACCGCGGGGATCGTCACGCTCGAGGACATCCTCGAAGAGATCGTGGGGGAGATCCAGGACGAGCACGACACCGAGGAGAGCCTCGTCACGGAGCTCGAGCCGGGCCGCTTCCTCGCCGACGCTCGGGTCTCGATTCACGACCTCGGCGACATGATCGACGTCGGGCTGGCCGACAGCCAAGACCGGGCCGAGTCGCTCGGGGGGCTCGTCGTCGAGCAGCTCGGTCGCGTGCCGACGGTGGGCGAGACGCTGCGGCTCGCGAACCTCGAGATCACCGTGAAGCAGGCCGACGAGAAGCGGATCCAGCGCCTCGAGCTCGTGCGCCGCGAGCCGAGCCTGCGGCCCACCTCGGTGCGCGCTCCGGGCAAGGAGAGCGAGCGGCCGAGCGGCGAGCACGACCGCCCGGACACGGTGAGCGACGCCGCGTCGCCGCCCCGAGACGCCTCGGCTTGAACGCGGCGAGCGAGATCCTGCGGGCGGCCCTCGAGGAGACCGCGCGCGAGCTCGGGCGATCCCTGGACGGGCCGCTCGTGCAGCTCGGTCGACCCTTCCTGCCGACGACCCTGCCGACCGTCGCCTTCGAGAGTCCCCTCGACGCGGTCGGAGGCCTCGCGTGGGGGGCGCTGCCGACACCGCAGATCGCGGCGTGGCTCGCGAGGGTTCCGCGCGGCGGCGTGGCCGCGCAGGTCGTCGCGCGCGGGCGACCCGGCCCGCGGGGCCTGCTCGATCGGGTGATGCTGCTCCCCTCGCGCGAGCGGCCGGTGAGCCTGGAGGAGCCCTGCACGGCGCTCTTTCTTCACGGGCTTCGCTCGATGCGGGTGATCGATCTCGAGCCGAGGCGCAACCTCGTGGCCATCCTGGGCGCCCGCACGTTCTGACGGCGCCCCCACCTCGACGCCGCACAGCCCCGGCGCTACAAGATTTCGATGCGGCGCCGCGCTCGAGCGAGCAGCGAACCGGTGCGAGAGGCGCGCCTGGGCCGCCTCTCCACAGGCGCGTCCCGACCGCGCGCGGCGCGGTGGGGAGGGCTCGTCGCCGCGCTCGCGTGTCACGCCGCGCTCGCTTCGTGCGTGCTCGGCTGTGGAGCCAAGACGGGCCTCGAGGTCCCGGACGCCGCGATCGACGCGGCCCTCGACGCACGCAGTGTCGACGCGGGCGTGCCGCTCGACTCCGCGGTCCCGTGCATCGAGCTCTCGCCCGATGCGGGCCCCGTCGAGCTACCGCTCGACACGCAGGTCGAGGTCGGTCGCGCCGACGTCGTCTTCCTCGTCGACGTCACGGCGTCGATGGATCAGGAGATCGAGCAGATCAAAGCGAACCTGCGCGACAGGCTCGCGCCGGGCATCCGGGACACGATCCCCGACGCGCGCCTCGGGGTCGCCACGTTCGCGGACTTCCCGGTCTCTCCCTGCGGAGACCCGGGCGATGTCCCCTTCACGTTGAACCTGCCCGTGACCGACGCCGTCGCCCGCGTGCAGGCCGACGTCTCTTCGCTACGGACAGCGCAGGGCCGCGACTCGCCGGAGTCACAGGTCGAGGGCCTCTACCAGATCGCCACCGGCGAAGGCCGCGGCGCGTTCGTGCCACCGAGCTTCGGGTGTCCGAGCGGTGGCTTCGGCTACCCCTGTTTCCGCGAGGACGCCTTGCCGGTGGTCCTGCTCTTCACCGACGCGCCCTTCCACAACGGGCCCGGCGGGTCGAACCCGTACGACTGCTCGCTTCCCGTCGAGCCCGCGACCTACGAGCAGGCGCTCGCGGCCCTCGTCGCCCGCGACGTCCGTGTGATGGGCCTCTACTCGGGCCCGGGCGAAGGGCGGGCCGATCTCGAGGCGGTGGCGCGTGACACAGGCGCCGTCAGCGGTGGCGGGCCGATCGTCTTCGACATCGGCGAGAGCGGCAGCCGGCTCACCGAAGGCGTGATCGAGTCCATCCGAACGCTCGCGAGCGTGATCGAGCTCGACATCGACCTCGTGCTCGTCGACCC
>JBKDQC010000093.1:0-1002 GCA_046342295.1 Deltaproteobacteria bacterium
GCGTCGCGGCGATTCTGTTTCGCGGAGCGGAGTTGGGTGGGGGGCCCCGAGCCGGCTCTGCCGGGCGGGGGGCGGGTCTGCATCAGACCTGCCGGGAAAAAGGGCTACACATGGATCGGCGTCTCGCCGATCCTGTGTAGCTTCAGGCCGCCGAACTCTTCACTGGGGTCGTTGTGCCACTGCTTGAGCCAGGGGAGGAGCTCGCGGAGGCCTTCGAGCATCGGGGCGAGGCGCTCTTTGGTCCAACCCTCGCGCTTTCGGTCTTCGTAGAGGGCCGCCAGGGCTTGAGCTTGCTGGAGGTGGTCTGAAGGCCGCGCCGCTTGAAGCGGTAGTACCAGCGCTCGAGCGTGGCCTCCGAGCAGAAGCGCGTGACGCTCGCGCCCGGCGGCAGGTGCTTGTGGCGAGCCAGCACGCGAATCGCGTCCGCGAGCTCGCCGTGCGAGGTGAAGGCGCGCGTCAGGAGCGGGCCGATCACCTGCGCGCGGAAGACCGCGACGCCTCCGGCCGTGTCCTTGGAGGCGACGAAAGCGGCGACGCGCGCGGCCCGCTCGCGGACCGTGCCGAGGCCGGGCGGCTCGCACCCGAAGAGCGCCAGGGCGCATCGAGTCAAGCGCGCGAGCGAGGCCCAGCGCGTCGCCGAGAGCGAGTAGCGGTGGCCGCGAGCAACGCCTCGCGGCAGCACGACGACGATGGCGTCGCAGGCTCGGCAGGCGTAGCGGCGACCGATGACGTCGGTCACCACGGGCGGCCCACCGGGGACCAGCGGGCCCTCGACCGAGCGGGCGCTCGCCCGCTCACAAGAGGCTATGCGGATCGCGACCGAGCACATCGAGCTCAGCGGTATCGCTGGCTGGTTTCGCAGCGCCGGGATGTTGACTCAATGCGAGTGACCGACGCTGTCAGAGCATGAGTCACTTGGATTGACTCATGCTCTGACGTTTCTTGCCGGAGGGTCTGGCCGCAGCCCCTCCCTCTCGCCGAGTGAATCGGCGAGAGCCTCCC
>JBKDQC010000094.1:0-1422 GCA_046342295.1 Deltaproteobacteria bacterium
TCCTGGGCTGTGGTGACGGCGGCTCGCTGCCGGCCGACGGCGGCCCGCCAACGATCGATGGTGGCGCGGCGACCGACGGCGGCTCGTCGGCGTTCGAGACCATCGTCCGTACGAACTGTACCCCGGATGGTAACGGGAGCCGCTCACGGTCGTGATGCATTCATGAGGAGGGCTCTCATCGGGTGGTGCGGGCTCGCGGGTCACGTCGACGATCGCGCATGCCGCCTCCGCGCCGAGAGGGCCGTGCGATCGATGCAGCGCCGCAGCGCGCATCCCGGCTCAGCGCGTGAGAGTCCCGTCCAGGTGATGGCGGATCACGACGGACCGCAAGTAGGCGAGCCTTGGTCGGGCCACTGCACGATGACGGATCTGCTCCCCCTGCCACAGCCTTGCGCTCTTCCCATCGACGCACCCTACCTTCGTCGGTGCCCGCCAGAGTGGGAGCAGAGCCATCAGTCGATCGTCCTCATGAGCCGGTGGGCCTCGAGGATCTCCGCGAACGTCCCCGCGCGCGCCGCACCTCGCAGCTGTCGCAAGGCCACACGCATCTGCACCGCGGAACGTCGCGGCGGCATCGCACCGACGCCTGTGCAGAGCCCCGGGCAGAGCAGCGACCGGATGGGGATGGCGGTCTGCGTCACGTGCGCTCTGACGGCGAGCAGGATCGCGCGCATCGCGGTGTAGGCGTTGGTCGATCGACTCGCGTCGTCGGGCACCCGCATGGTCGGTGCGTAGATCAGCCACGGCCAGCGCGTGTCGACGGTGGACACGATCTCCGCGCAGCCCACGTGCAGCTCGCAGTGGTGGCGCGCCTCGATCACTTCGCGAACACGCCGTTCCACGTGCACACCGAGCGTCTCGACGATGGTTCGATCGAGCCCCCCGTCCATGATGCCGAACGAATTGCCCGGCGCGACCATCGCGTCCGTCTCGTGGGCGAAGAAGTCTCCGTGGTGGACTTCGACGCCAGGCACGTCGTGCATGACCTGACGCCACGCGGCGACCATCCGTGCGTCACGATCGACGAGCACGATCCGCTCGGGGAGCTCACCCATGCGGCGAGCGTAGCTCCTCGCTCCCGAACCCCGCCATCATCTTCAGCTTCGCCACGTCGATCGCGACGACCAGCTTGCTCACGCCGACCAGCATCGCCGCGAGCAACGCGCTCGTCAGCCTCTCGATCGGAACCGCTCGGTACGCTACCTTCTTGGCCAGGGGGACGACCTCCGTCGCCCCGATTCTCGTCGGGATCTCGAGGCGTCCCCATGCTTGCTGCAGACGACTCGCTCAGCGGGCTATAGGCCCGGCTCACCCCCTGCCGGTGCAGCTGGGCCATGACCACGCAGCTCTTGGCGTCGTGCAGGCTCGGCACACCGTCGAACACTTCGCGCGCGTCATGCACACGCTTGGGGCTCTGCATGA
>JBKDQC010000095.1:0-10374 GCA_046342295.1 Deltaproteobacteria bacterium
AGTCCATCCAAGTGACTCATGCTCTGAGAGCACGTGGCACTCGGATGAATCGATGCGGGTGCCACGGGCTCGCATCGGCGGGAGGGAGGCTCTCGCCGATTCACTCGGCGAGAGGGAGGGTCTGCGGCCAGACGCTCCGGCAAGAAACGTCAGAGCATGAGTCCATCCAAGTGACTCATGCTCTGAGCGTTCACTCGCAGACGCCGTAGGAGCCCACGTCCGACACGAGGGCCGTTCGCGGGCTGCACGTGCTGCCGGCGGGGCAGCTCGGCGCCGCGACGTCGCAGAGGAATCGACACAGCCCGGCGAGGCAGACATGTCCCTCCGCGCAGTCCGTGGTGCCCGTGCAGGCCGCCCCTTCCGCGCCCGCCCCGATGGGCCCATTGCAGTCCGCCACCGTTCGGCCGCCGAGCATCGCCAGCATGCACCGCAAACCCGCGGCACACGTGCGGTCGAGCCCCAGCGGATCGCAGCCGGCCGAGCACGTTCGGTAGGGCGACCGCACGGTCCCCATCCTCACGAAGAGGTCCCGTGCGCAGACGCCCGCCCCGCAGTCCGAGTCGTCCTCGCAGAGTTGCGCGCAGATGAGTGTCCCGCCGCGTCCCACGCACGTGCTGCCGGGCTCGCAGCTCCGCGGGCCGCTGCACCGCGTCCCGATCGGCGCCACCGCACCTGCGGCTGGCTCGCAGGAGAGCGAGCCGTCGTCCGACAAGAAGCACCCCTCCCCACCCCCACAGCCGCACTGAGGCAGGACCAGATCGCACACTTCGCTGCTGCGGCATGCTGGGGCATCGCCTGCGTCTTCCTCGGAGTCGTCATCGTCCTCGAGGCCGTCTTGGCCCTCGAGCCTCGTGTCGGGCAGGGCAGCGTCCGGGTCGGGGCTCACCGCGAACGCCGAATCGAGACCTCCGCGAGCGTCCGCCGGCCCCGCATCCGCCGGGCCGTAGAGGAGGCGTCCGCAGCCTGCGAGGGAAGCTGCGAGCGTCCACCACAGCCAAACGGCCCGCGAAGTCTTTGCGCGGCTTTCCATGAGCTTCGGCACGTGTCCAGACGCTAACAGTCCGAAGGCCCGAACGACAACGCCGCGCGTGCGGGCTCCCGCGCGTCGTCGTAGTCCAGGCCGATGCGCACCACCGTCTCTCTCGATCGCACCGACGCCGAGCGTGCCATCGCGGCCATGAGCCAGCTCCTCGTGCTCGAGGACAAGCCCGCCGTGCTCGCCGTCGCCGATGCGCACGGGGATCTCATCCTTCTCGTCCGGCTCGACGGCGCGCCTCCGTCGTCGGTCGCCATCGCGATGAACAAAGCCTGGACTGCGGCGCGCGAGGGCGTGCGCACCTACGACATCGGGCAACGCGTGAAGGGCCCGAGCCAGGACGCGTTCGACATCGCGTACTACGGGGATGCCCGCTACGTCGGATGGGGTGGAGGAGTGCCCGTGATCGTCGATCAGCGGGTCGTCGGGGCGGTCGCAGTGAGCGGTCTGCCCGAGCTCGAAGACCAGCGCATCGCCGAGGTCGGGGTCGAGGCGATCGCGCGGGGCGCTTGAGCGCGGGCCGATCCTCCGGCGCACCCTGGTTTCGTTCGCTTTGCGCGCGCTCCGAGCGGCCCGTAACCTCCCGCGCTCCATGGCCACCGACGAGACCCCGCCCTCGGTGCCCACGCTTCGGCCGCTCCCCTCGCTCGGCGTCCCCCTGCTGCGCGAGGAGATCGAGCGCGCGCGTCGGCGCCGGTTGTGGGTGTCCGGCGGCGTCTTGGGCGGGCTCGCGCTCCTCGGCGCCGGGGTCGCGGTCACGCTCGGCTCCGGAGCCGGCTCCGAGGCGACCTCGAGCGAGCCGGCGGTCGTGCCTGCCAGCGTGGGGCTCACCCCTCCGATCGACGCGGCCGTACCTCCGCCGGACGCCTTCACCCCGTCCGTGCCGGTCGTCACGGAGGAGCTCCCAGCCGGTTCCCGAACGGTGCACCACTTCGGCCAGAGCGCAGGCTTCCGGTCGGCGCTCGTGGCGGCGGGTGTGTCAGGCGCCGAAGCGGATGCTGTCATCGCCGCCCTCACGGGGGTCCTCGACTTCCGTCGCTGTCGTCCCGACCACGAGCTCGTGATCGAGCGCGACGGCGCCGGCGCGCTCCAGCGCTTCGAGTACCGCGCGTCGATCACGCAGGTCTACGAGGCGCGTCGCGGGCCCGAGGGCGCGTTCCACGGCGCGCAGGTCGAAGTCCCCATCGAGCGGCTCGAGCTCGCCCGCGGCGGAACGGTCGTCACTTCGCTCGGCGACGCGCTCGAAGGAGTGGGCCTCGGCCGCACGCTCGTCGGCACCTTCGTCGAGGTCTTCGAAGGTCGCATCAACTTCAACACCGATACCCGGCCGGGCGACACGTTCCGGCTCCTCGTCACCGAAGAGCGCATCGATGGGACGCTCCTGCGCTACGGGACGGTCCACGCGCTCGAGTACCGCAGCCAGCGCCGGGGCCCGCTGCAAGCGTTTCACTTCGCGCCCCGAGAGGAGCTCGACGACTTCTACGACGAGACGGGCCGCGCCGTGCACGGCGGTTGGCTGCGGACGCCGCTCCACTACGACCACATCAGCTCCCCGTTCGATCCGAGGCGGATGCACCCCGTGCTGCACCGCATCATGCCCCACAACGGGATCGACTACTCCGCCGCGACGGGCACACCGGTGTGGGCGGCCGCCGACGGCGAGGTCACCTGGGCCGGCGAGCGCGGGCCCAACGGCAACCTGATCTCGATCTCTCACGAAGGCGGCTACGAGAGCCATTACGCGCACTTGTCGCGCTTTGCGTCCGGGATCGCGCGCGCGGTGCGCGTGCGTCAGCGTCAGGTGATCGGCTACGTGGGCTCGACCGGGCGCTCGACCGGCCCGCACCTCCATTTCGGTCTCGAGCGTCGCGGCCGCTTCGTCGATCCCGCGCGCGAGCTGAACGGGCCCGGGCGGATGCTCCCCCAAGGGTTGCAGGCGCGCTACCGCCAGGAAGCCTCGCGACTTCGCGGGGTCCTCGAGGACATCGAGATCGAGTCCGCGGCCGTCGCCCCTGCTGCGGAGGCGCCTGGTCCCGAGCCCGCCCCTCCGACGAGCAGCCAGGCCGTGATGGATTGAGCCCGTACCTGCCCCGACGCGGTGGGAGGGGGCAGGGGAGCTGGGCGGGCCGCATGGCGCGGGCTGGTGGTTGTGTGTACTGTCCGCGCGCTCGCGCGCCCTCTCGGCCGCTCCTCGCGCCTCTTCACCGTTCGACCTTCATGACCGACGCTTCGAGCACCGCCGCCCCCTCCCCCCGCTCGCGCGAGGCGTCGATCCTCGGCGTGACCCTCGCGGTCCTCTCCACCGTCGTGCTCTGGGGGCTGCCGAGCTACGGCATCTGGGATCCCTGGGAGCTCGCTGCGGCCGACGACGCGAGGCACCTCCTCGAGGCCGAGCCGTTCGACGCGCTCCGCCCCCCGCTCTCCGCGTGGCTCGTCGCGCGGTCCTTCGCGGCCTTCGGCGTCCACGAGTGGAGCGGCCGCCTCCCCATCGCGCTCTCGGCGATCCTCCTCCTCGCGCTTTCGGCCGGGCTCTCCCGACTCTACGGCGATCTGCGTCGAGGCACCTACCTCGCCGTCGTCCTCGCGACCACGCCGCTCTTTCTGCTCAACGCACGCCACATGATGGGCCAGGGGCCGGGCTTCCTCGCCTCGGGGGCTGTCTTCGCGTGCGCTTGCGCGCTCGCATTTCCGCCCCGGAGCGCCACCAGCGTGCCGTGGCGGCTCGGGCTCGTGCTCGGGCTCGTGCTGGCCGGTGGGCTCGCGACGGCGGCCAGTGGTGTTCTCGTTGGTCTCGCCCCGCCGCTCGTCGCGGTGGGCGCGGCCGTGCTCGCGCGCTTGCCGTGGGAGGACCGACCCTTGGCGCTCCCGCCCGAGCCCGCAGCGCGCTCGGGCATCTTCGTGCAGTGGGCGATCGTGGTCGCCGCCGCGGCGGTCGGGGTCGGGACGCTTCTGGCGATCTGGGCGAACCAAGAGGGCTACTCGCCCTGGACGGGCGGCTCGCCGCGCGGTCAGACGCCACCGACGTTCGAGCTCCCCATCGAGGCGCTCTTTCATTCGTTCGCGCCCTGGAGCGCGCTCCTGCCGCTCGCCGTCGGCTTCGTCATGACCCATGGCTCGATCCACGCTCCGAGCGCCAGCGGCGCGATGGGGCTGGCGTACCGCACGTCCGCACGCGGGTCCGACTCCGAGTCGGAGGCGAGCGCGATCCGAGGCGTCGACCTCGCGGCGCTCGCGTGGATCGGTCTCGCGCTCGCGGCACATTCCATCCAGAGCGCTCGGTACGGTGACGGTGCCTTCGTGGCGGTGCTCGGTCTCGCCTGGCTCATCGCCTCGTTTCTCCGGCACACCGAGACCGGCTCCCGCGGCGAGAGCTGGGCGCGCGGCCTCGTCGCGCTGCTCCTCATCGGCCTCCTCGTCCGTGACTTCCGCGGATATCCCGGCTCTCCGGTCGAGGGGCTGTCGCTCCGCTCGTTCACGATGCCCGAGGTCTTCAACCCTTCCGGAGGCTGGGCCGCGACCCTCGGACTCTTCGGGCTCTCGGCCTTCTTCGGCCTCGCCTCCGACGTGCAGGCGGGCCCGCGGACGTTCCAGGAGGCCATGGGCGCGCCGACGTTCGCGCGGGCGGCACTCGAGGCGTGCCTGCCGACGCAGCTCCTCCGTGCGCAGTGGGAGCGAGGCCGCGCGTTCCAGGTCTGGCTGGTGCTCGGGTCCCTGCTCGTGGCGGTGTTTCTCGGCTTCGGGCTCGTCGCGATCGCGCTCGAGCTCGGGATGCGCACCGACGACGACGTCGCGGTCCTGGCGGTCACGGGAATCATCATCCGCACGTTCACGTACGTCGGGGGCATCGGGACGCTCGTTCTCGGGGCCGCGACCGTGGTGCTTCGATCGCGCGCGGCTTCGGCGCGCGCGCGCGGGGTCGTTCTCGGCCTCGCGGCGCTCTGGCTCGGGATCTTCGTCGGCGCCCTGGTCTTCGCGGGGATCGGCGCCAACTCGCTCGCGGTCCGGGTCGGTGAGGTGATGTTCGCCGTCCCGTTCGGTGTGCTCGTGGCAACCGGCCTCGGGCGGGTGACCTACCACCTCATGACCTCGCTGCTGTGCGCGTCTCTCCTGCCGATGGTCGCGAGCGCGCTGCTCCTCGCGGTGTGGTTCGTGGGGCGCTTCCACCCGCAGGCCTCGAGCCACTTCTCGCCGCGCGAGATCTACGACACCTACAACGCGCTCGCGGCCGCGGAGGAACCGCTCGGCGAGTACCAGGTCGGCGGGCGGGCGGCGGCCTACTACGCGCAGGGCGAAGTGGTGGAAATCCGCACGGAATCCGACGTGCTTGCGTTCCTCGCCCGACCGACGCGCGTCTGGCTCGCGCTACCCGCCGAACAGCTCGCGCAGATCGACCGCGGCTACCGCTCGCGCTCGGAGCGGCATCTCTTCGTGGCCGATGCCCGCAACGCGCGGGTTCTCCTCGCGACGAACCAGCCCATCGAGGGGCGCGCGGACGAGAACTACCTCGCTGGTTTCGTGCTGGACGCGGTGCCGCCGATGCAGCACCGCGTCGGCGCCAGCTTCGATCGCCGCATCGAGCTGCTCGGCTACGACCTCGATCTCCCGCGGGGTGACGCGGTCGGGCCCGGACAGGCGTTCACGGTGACTTGGTACTTCCGTTGCGTGACGCCCGTGCCGGGGAGCTACCAGCCCTTCCTTCACGTCGACGGCTTCGGGCAGCGCCTCAACGGCGATCACGAGCCGGTCAACGGTCGTTACCCGGTCCGCATGTGGAGCGAGGGCGACATCGTCGTCGATCGGCAGGAGCTGCGGGTGCCCGCGAACTTTCCGCCGGGGGACTACACCTTCTTCCTCGGCCTCTATGCGGGCGAGAGCCGCCTCGAGGTCGTCGAGGGCCCCGAGGACGACGCGAACCGCGTCGCGGCCGGTCGCCTGCGCGTTCGATAGTGTCGCCCACGCGGGCCGCGCTCAGGCGAGCCGCGCGCTCAGGCGAGCCGGATCACCACGGCCGCCGCCCCGACGCCCGCCTGCGAGGCCGGCTCGGTCAGCAGGCTCGCGAGGATCGGTGGCTCGGTGCGGGGGTCGTCCTGGAGGACGGTGACGACCTGCGCGACTGCCCGCATCGAGAACGCGCTCACCGAGCCGGCCATCACGAGGTCTCCGGGCTCGAGCAGTGTCGAGCACTGCGTGACGCGCGCCACGAGCGCCCCGTCGGTCGCCTCGTCCCGCGGCGTCAGACGCTGCGGCTTGCCCGAGCGGTGGAGATAGACGCGACAAGGGCCGGCGCTCACCACGTGCAGCTGTCCTTCGTCGAGCGAGAGCGCTGCGAAGGCCGCGTCCGGAAGCGTCCGCTCGACGAGCTGGTCACACGACTGGGCGAGCTCACGGCGCACGCGGTCGGCGGCGGCCACCAGTCGGTCGGCCCGCACGCGCTTGCCGAACGAGGCGCTCTCCTCGAGCCCGGTCGCAAAGCCGCGCTCCACGGCCTCGAGCGCGATCGTCCACGTGCGCGGCAGGCCCAAGCCCGACGCCACGAGAAAGACCTGCCCTCCCTCGAGCCTGACGCCGAGGTGCCGCGTGATCTCGCCCTCCCGGACCTTCGCGCGCGCCACGCTGATGTGCGACTGGGTCCGCATCAAGCCTTGCCGAAGCCGAACTGACTGGTCCGGATCACCGCGATGGACCCCACGAGGAAGACCGCGGTGACGCCCGCGACGATGACCACGGCGATCCACGTCTCGACGTCCGGGACCGTGTCGGGGAGGAAGCCCCCCTTCGCAAACCCGGCGATCTGAGTCGCCCAGTGGTTCATCGACACGAAGCGGATCGCGAAGGGCATCATGCCGAGCGCGAACTCGACCGCGCCGAGATGGAGCGTCGACATCAGGCCCGAGGCTTCCGTGATCAGCGCCCCCCAGAAGAGGCAGATCGCGGAGTAACACAGCGTGAGCAGGCCGAGCGCCCCGACCATGCGCAGCGTCTCGTCGATGTTGTCGATCATCGCGCTCGGCTCGGTCACATACGCACCGGCGTGCAACAACAACACCCCGCCCGTGAGGAGCACGAACGAGAGCGAAGCTCCCGCGAGGTACTTTCCGAGCGTCAGCCCCACGCGCCCCGTCGGCCGCAGGAGGAGATAGGGCAGCGTGCGGGTCTCCACCTCCTCGGCGATCGCCCCGGAGTTGAAGAGGAACGGCAAGAGGTACGCGAGCAGTCCGAAGAAACCCATGCGGATGGCGTCGCGCACGAGCGCGCTCGGGTCCTCCGGATCGACGACGTAGCGGGCCGTGAGCGTCGCGCCGACCACCAGGACGAGCGCAGCGAGGGCGAAGCGGAGCTTCCGACCGCGCAGCATCCGCTTGAAGCTCAGCCGGAACACCGCAAGAACGCTCGTGGCGAAGTCCGGGACGGGGAGGGTCTTTCCGCTCATGCGCTCGCCTCCTTGTCCTTGCTGGCGGCCTTGGGAGCGCGCACACCCTTGGCGGATCCCTGGGCTGCGTCGGCCCCCGTGCCCGCCATCCCTGCGCTGCGCTCGACCAGGTAGTGGAACAACGCCTCGAGCGTTGCGTCCGGGCTCGTCAACGCGCGGATCTCGAAGCCTCCCTCGATCGCCTGTTTCGCGACGCTCGAGTAGGTGTCGTCTGGATCGTGGGAGAGGAACTCGACCTCGCTCGGGCTCGGGAAGGTGACGGTCGAGACGCCCGGCGAGGCCGCGAGCACGCGCGCCGCGAGCTCCCGCGGCCTGTCGCACTCGACGCGGACGTGGTGCGGGTGCTCGCTCAAGAGGTCGCGGATCTCGTGAACATTGCCCTGCGCGACGAGCTGGCCGCGGGCGATCAGCAGCACCTGCTCGGTGAGGGCCTCGACCTCGTGGAGAACGTGCGTCGAAAAGAGGACGACCGCGCCCGCTGCGGCGCGCTTCTGTACCTGTTCGAGGATCACGTGGCGCGAGGTCGGGTCGGTGCCCGTGAGCGGCTCGTCGAGGAGGAGCACGTCAGGGTCGTGCACGACGCTCTGCGCAAGCTTGGCCCGCTGTCGCATGCCGCGGCTGTAGCCGCCCATCGCCCGGTCCATCGCCTTCTCGAGGCCGAAGTCCGTGAGCGCGCGCGCCGCGCGATCGCGGGCCTCGCGGCCCGAGACGCCGCTCAGCTCGGCCATCGCCGAGACGAATTCCAGCGCCGAGAGATCGTCGTACAACGCGTCGGCTTCCGGGCACAGTCCGATGCGCCTCAGCACCTCGGGGTTCGCGAACGGGGCCTGCTCGCAGACCTTGACCTGCCCGACGCTCGGCGTGAGGAGCCCCGCGACCAGCCGCATGAACGTCGTCTTGCCCGAGCCGTTGGGTCCGAGCAGGCCCCAGACCCCGGGGGTGCATTGGAGACTCACGTCCTGGAGCGCGGTCACCTTCCCGTACCACTTCGAGACCCGGACTGCCTTGATCGAGGGGGCGCTCACTTCACGACCTCCGCGCGCCGAAGGCGCTCGTGGGCTCCCCAGAGACCCAGCACGGCGAGCCCGAGGAGGACCGGCGCGGCGTGGAACCACTCGAGGTCGCTCTCGGTCTCGACCTTGAACAGCGCGTCGGCCATCGTCCCGAGCAGGCCCGTGAACGAGGCCAGGTAGAGCCAGGGGAAGTCTCCGTTGGTGAAGCTGTCGATGATCGACGCGATCACGTGCGGCACGACGAAGAGGAGGCCCCAGGCGCTCATCGTGAGCGCGCGGCTCGGGCTCAGGCAGGAGACCGCCACCGACGCCGACGCCATGAAGAGCGAGAGGACGAGCGCGTAGACGAGCATCGGCGCCATCAGCCCGAAGTCCTCGAGGCGGTGCTCGGGTTGCGCGGTCACTCCGGCGATCACCACGACGAAGAGTCCGCCGAGGAAGGTCATCGCGAAGAGGAGGACCGCGATCGCCGAGACACGACCGATCAGGTACTGCACGCGCGTCACGGGCTTGGCGAAATAGAACTGAAAGGCCTTGAACGTCAGGTCCTCGGCGATCGCCGCCGAGCCCGCGCCGAGCGTCACCAGGCTCACGACGAGCCAGGTCTCGTAGCGGAACATCTCGCGCAGTGCGCCCGAGCCCATGTCGAGGGTCTCCTCGGCCTGGCCCATCTGCGAGGCGAAGTACCGTCCTGCCCCGAGCGCGAGGCACGCGATCAGCGGGGGAAAGAACGACAGGAACACGGCAATCTTCACGAGCCAGCTGGCCCACGCGCGCGCGAGCCCTTGCCGCAACATCACCCAGGAGTTGTTCGACGGGGGGAGGCGCGCGCCTTCGTAGGGCTTGTAGCCCAGGTCGCGGATCGTCATCGCGCCGCGAGGCTACTCGACACCTCCGACCCGGGCAATCGAGGGGCCGGGGTGGCACGGCAGGTTCCGAGCGCGGCGCGAGACGTCGCGCCGACGGGCCCGCCCGAGCGCGGCCACGCCTTGCCGAACGGAAGAGCGTGCGCCATCGAGCGGAAGAGGTCGTACCGATGCATGCGGTGTTCGTGTGGCTCGTGACCGGCGAGGATGGACGATGGCGCCCCGGCATCGGGGATCCGACCTTCGTCGGCTGGCTGACGGTGGTCGCCTACGTGGCCGCCGCCGGCTTCGCCTTTCGGGCCTTCCTCGCGAGTCGCGGGGCCGCGCGCCGCGCCGGCCTTCCGGCCGACGCAGCGGACGCGCGGGCCCTCGCCCGGCTCTGGCTCCTCGTCACGGCGGTGATGCTGCTGCTCGGGCTGAACAAGCAGCTCGACGTGCAGACGCTCTTCACCCAGGTCGCGCGCGACATGGCGCTCGCCCAGGGCTGGTACGAGGAGCGCCGCAAGTACCAGCTCGCGTTCATCGTCGCGATCCTCGCGGCGGGTGCGGTGGGCACGGGGGCCTTGGCCTTCGCGCTGCGGCGGGTCCTCGGGCGCGTGGTGGGCGCGGTGGTGGGGCTCGGGCTCATCGCCAGCTTCGTCGTCGTGAGGGCCGCCTCGTTCCACCACGTCGACATCCTGCTCGGCACCGGCCCCGTGCGCCTCAACTGGGTGCTGGAGCTCGGCGGCATCGCGGCGATCGCGGTCTCGGCGTCCCGCGGCGCGGCCCACGCGCCGAGATGAACACGGTTCGTGACGGGGCGCGGTGGGCCCGGCCGCGCACCGCCAGCTTCGCTCCTCCACGCGCGGCCTCGCGGGCGCGCCCGGCCTGCGTCACACTGCGACCCCCACCCAACGCCTCGGAGACCCCATGACCCTTCGTCGTTCCGCCCCCACATCCACCCGCGCGCTCGCGGTCGGCGTTCTCGCGGCGCTCGCGGGCGTGTTGCCCGGCTGCCCGGAGACGACGAGCCGGACCGACGCGGGCACG
>JBKDQC010000096.1:0-20654 GCA_046342295.1 Deltaproteobacteria bacterium
TGACTCATGCTCTGACGTTTCTTGCCGGAGGGTCTGGCCGCAGCCCCTCCCTCTCGCCGAGTGAATCGGCGAGAGCCTCCCTCCCGCCGATTCGAGCCCGTGGCACCCGCATCGATCCATCCGAGTGCCACGTGCTCTCACTCCGCCGCTTCGGTGGCGCGCTTGACCATCTGCCGGTGCACGAGGCGGCGCTTGATCAGGCCGAGGTGGTCGACCATCAGCTTCCCGTCGAGGTGGTCGTTCTCGTGCTGGATCGCGATGGCGAGCAGGCCATCGGCCTCGAGCTCGAAGGGCTTTCCGTCGCGGTCCTGGGCGCGGACCTTCACGCGCTCGGCGCGATCGATCTCTTCGTGCACGCCGGGGAACGAGAGGCAGCCTTCCTCCCACCGCACCTCGCCGTTGCGCTCGATGATCTCGGGGTTCACGAAGACGCGGAGGTCCGAGGGCTCGTCGTCACCGGTCGCGACGTCGATGAGGAACAGACGCTTGGCCTCGCCGATCTGCGTCGCGGCCAGCCCGACGCCGGGCGCCGCGTACATCGTCTCCGCCATGTCGTCGACGAGCTGCTGCAGCTCGGGGCCGAACTCGGTCACGGGTTGACCGGGGTCTCGGAGGCGTTTGTCGGGGTAGTGGAGAATGGTGCGGATCGCCATGGCGGGCTCCTCGCGGGCGGCGGGTTGGCGCGGCGTTCGACCGCGGAGAAGGGACGGCGACGCCAACGTTGCGTTCTGCTCGCTCCGGTGTAGAGCGCGAAGCCAGCCGTCGCAAGGGCGAGGGCTCCGTGGGCGAGACACAGACCGAGGCGGACCCGCCCCCGACGTCACCCCCTCAACGACATGGCACCTCTCCTCCAGGCTCGCGGGCTCGAGCGCGCGCGGCGGTTGGCGCTCCCCGCGGCGGGCCTGTTCTTGCCCATCCTCTGGGTGTTCCGCGGGATCTTCCGAGGCGAGACCTACGCGCTCTCGTGGTGGTACGCGTACGATCCGGTCTTCGCAGCCGCGCGAGACTTCGAGACGCCCGCGCGCGCGTCGACGATCTGGGATCCGTCTCCCTCCGCCCTGAACGCGGTGGCGGACCGCTTCTCGGCCGACAGCCTCGCGCGCTTGGAGCTGCCGCTCTGGAACCCCTACCACGCGCTCGGGATGCCGCTCCTGGCCGAGGTGCATCCGGTCGTGCTGTCGCCGCTGCGCTGGCTGGTCTCGTTCCCGCTCGGGGGCGGCGACGTGGGCACGACGGCGCTGATGATCACGCAGCTCGCGCTCGCCGCGTGCGGCGCGTACGGCTGGCTGCGCGCCTGCGACCGAACGCGCGAGGCTGCGCTCGTGGCCGGTGCCGCGTATCCGTTCGTCGGGGGGGCCATCGCGGCGCTGCACTTCACCACCACCGCCGGCATGACGTCGCTCCCCTACATGCTCTGGGCCGGGGAGCGGCTCGTGCGCGCTCCCTCGCTCGGCGCCGCGGCGCGTTTCGGCCTCGCGGCGGCGTTCGCAGCGTTCGTGACGCATCCGAGCGTGGCCTTCCTGTGCGGTGTCGGCGCAGCGCTGTACGTCCTCGTGCGCGCGCTCGGGCGACGGGAGCGCACCGGGGACGTGCTCGCGCTGTCCGTCCTCGCGGCGGCGATCACGAGCGGCCTCGCGTCGATCCTGCTTCTTCCTTTCCGCGAGCTGATGGCCCACGGCTGGACCTACAAGCAAGTGGTCGGGCCCGACGACGTGCACACCGACGTGTTCTGGCACTTTCTCCTGCCGCCGATCGCCAGCGTCACGTTCTTTCCGCTCGCGCTCGCCACCCTCGCGGTGCTCGGAGCCTTCTCGAGGACCCGCGAGCGCGGGGCGCTCGTCGCGATGTTCGTCGTGGCCTTCGGGCTCGTCTACGAGGTGCCGGGGTCGCGCTTGCTCGCGCAGATCCCCTTCCAGGCAGTCTTCGGTCGGGCCTACATCGTGCTCGTCGCGTGCGCGGCGGCCACGGGCCTCTTCGCCCGCGCGCTCGACTGGCTCGCGCAGGAGAAGAGGCGGCGCTTCTGGCTCGTGTGGGCGTGCGCGGCGCTGCTCTCGGCGGCGTTCGCCTACCTGCGGGCGGGAGGCTGGCTGCTCCACGGGCTCGATCTCGCGTCGTGGCCCTTTCCGGACGACACGCGCGTGGCCGCCGGAGCGCTCCTCGTGCTCGGGCTCGCCGCGCTCGCGGCGATGCCCGCCGCGTGGCGGCAGCGGTGCCTCTTCCCCTTCGTCTACCTGTGCTTGTTCCTCGAGATCGTCCCGCGCGCAGGCGCGCACATCCAGCCCGAGCCGCGCTTCGATTTCCCGATGACTCCGGCCCTCTCGTATCTCGAGGAGCACCTCCGAGGCGGCGAGCGCGTGATCTCGGTGGGCACATGGGCGTCCCACACGGACCTCACCGCCCACGTGCCCAACGTCGGGCTCGTCACCGGGCTGCACGACATCCGCTGTGCGGACCCGCTCTTCGTCGATCGAACCCACGCGCTGCTCGACCCGCTGTCGGCGCGTTCGTGGTACGCGATCCACTTCTGGGACTACCCCGAGCCCGAGGGCCGGCAGCTCAGCGCGGCACGGCCCCCGACGATCCTCGAGATGCTCGGTGTGCGCTACGCGCTCGCGCGCCCGGGGAGCGCGGCGCCACCTGGACACCGAGAGGTCTATCGGGACGACACGCTCGTCGTCTTCGAGAACCAACGGGCCTTCGCGCGTGCGTTCCTCGTGCACGAGGTCGAGCACGTCGCCTCTCTCGATCTCGCCCTCGGTCGTGTCCGCGCGGTGGACTTGTCACGTGTCGCCGTGCTCGACGGCCCCGCGCCCGCGCCTCTGCCTCCTCCGCCTGTGCCGCCGACGCGAGAGTCCGTGAGGATCGCGAACCTCGAGCCGCAGCGCGTCGTGCTCGACGCGCAGCTCGAGAGCGAGGGATACGTCGTCTTCAGCGATGCATTCTTTCCGGGGTGGAGCGCCACGCTCGACGGTGCGCCGGTCGACATCGTCCCCGCGAACGTCGCGGTGCGCGCAGTTCGCGTGCCTGCCGGGGCCCACCGCATCGAGATGCGCTACGCGCCCCGCTCGGTGCGCACGGGGCTCTGGCTCGCGGCGGCATCGCTGGCCCTCGCGACCGCGCTCCTCGCGCGCGAGCGCTCCCTCGCGCGGCGGGCTCAGGCGAGCTCGAGCCCGCGCGCGTAGCGGCGCCGGGCGCGAGCGTCGGAGAGCACGTCGACGGCGTCGTCGAGGACGGCGAGAATGCGCACGCGATCGGCCTCGAGGCGGGCGAGGCCGAGATCCGCGAGCGGCCAGGAGAGCAGCTCCGCGCGCAGGCGGTGGTGGGCGTCGATCACCGCGGAACCGTCTGAATCGCGAGGAATTCCCAGTACTTCGAAGTAGTCCGCGCGGTCCGCCCGCTCCCGCAGCGCCGCGATCGACCTCTCTGCGCGGGCGTCGAGGTCGGTGTGCGCGAGCGAGCTCGCCTCGGGGAGCACCGAGATCGTGAGACCCCCGAGCTGCGCGATCACGAAGACCGCTGCCACGAGGCCCGGCTCGTCCGGGGCGGCTGCGACGAGATTCGCGAGGTTCGTCGGCTGCGCGGCGGTCTCACGCAGGAGGAGCCAGCCGAGCTCGCGGGGCGCCTCGAGGGCGTCGAGCACGCGCTCGAGCGCAGGAGCACGTTCGACGGCGAGGCGGGAGAGACGCTCGAGGCGCGAAGTGATCGGGCTCTCGGGACCGAGCGGGAAGTGGGACAGGACGCGATCGACGCTCAGCGCGCGGCGCGACACCTCGAGCAGGGTCGCGGCGAAGGTGCGATGCGTGAGGCGACTCGTGGGCTCGGACGCGCCGCGGGGCTCGAGCGAGCGCGGCTCGAGCGAGAAGGGGCCGCAGGCCTCGACGAGCACCTCGCCGAGCGCGGCCTCCTCGGCCAGGCGCGACGCGCGCTCGAGCGCGAAGGACGACTCCCCACGCGCGGCCTCGGTCGCTTGGGCCGAGCCGAGGCTGCCTGAGAGAAGGCGGTGACGCGCGCGCCGCCGTAGCTCGAGGAATCCCTCACCGGTGGCGAGCGTCAGCTCGCCTCGCAGCAGCGTCAGCACCACGGGTCGGCCCTCGACGCGAAGGGTGAGGACGGCATCGAGGCGACCGAGCGAGAGCTGGCCGACGAGCGCGAACGCGCCGAGGGCCCCGATCTCGCCGCGATCGCTCGACACGAGCGCGACACGGGGTGGCGATGGGTGCACGAGCGCCTCCTCTCTCGCGGGGGGCTCCTCGGGGCTTCGAGGGCTCTCGCTCACGTACGGGCGGGGCGGAGCGAGCTGTGGGTCCGCGCTCGAGCGCGTGGCGTCGGGCTCCGGCGGTCGTCGGGACATCGTCGTCGGAGTACCGGGCGAGGTCTTGGGCCGCTCGGCGCCGAGCTCCTCGTCGAGCGCGCGGGCGGGCTCCGGCTCGGAGGCGGGGCGTGTGCGCGAGAGCTCATCGGCCTTCGTCCCCACGGTACCGACGAACGTGAGCTCGAGGTCGCTCCGCTCGTGATCGTCGACCGCCAACGAGAAGACCTCGACGAACTCGTCGGGCCCGAGCTCGCGGGCGGCATCCTCGCCGCGCGGCAGAGAGACATCGATCGGGGGACGGTCGGCGAACACGCGACGGTCGGCTTCGTAGAGGATCTTGCGGAGCTCCTCGCTGATGGAGGCGACGACGATGTGTTGCGAGGTGCCAGGCGAGGAGCTCGGGGACGAGCCGCCGGCGCCGGTCCCCGGGTGGCTGCCGGTGCCCGGAGGGAGGCTGTCTGCGCGGCGATCGCCCGGGCTCGTACTCCTGCGAGCGTGCCCGTCGGGCTCACCATGCGAGCTCTCGAAGACCGCGCTGAGCTGCTCGAGGGCCACGACCTGCGAGACGACCGCTTCCTCGGGGGGCGGCGGTTCGCCGCGGCGCGAGACGCCCGGAGGCTCGCTCGGCAGTTGTCCTCCGCTGGCGTCCGGCCGCTCCGCCAGCGACGCAAGCAGACCCGAGCGCACCTGCCAATCGCTCGCGCTCGGTTCGCCCCGCGAGGAGAGCTCGAGCGTCGGCTCGGGTCCGGCGTCGGGCCCCTGCGCCTTGCGCCGCGTGATGCTGCGGAGGACCTCGGCGATCCGCTCCGCGCTCGCGTCCTTGGGGAGCACGTGCTCGGCGCCGAAGCCAGGACCTTCCTTGTAGGGCCCCGTGCCCTCGGGAGTGCCGAGGAGGATCACGGGCGTGTCGGGGTGCGCGCCGTCGTCTCGGAGCGCGCGCAGGATGCCGAGCACACCCGGCGTGTCGCCGCGGAGAACCACCGCGTCGGCGCTCGTCCGAACCACCGCGTCGAGCGGAACGACGACCGCCTGGACCGACAGCGCGCGGAGCTGTTCGACGATGCGGCGCGGCAGCTCGAGCTGCGTGCCTCCGGCATCGGCGACGTCGACGCGCATCGTGGACGGCTCGGACACCGAGCTCTTGTACTACAACGTGGCCTCCGATGTGTGCCCTGAGCCCGGTCCCCCCTGCCTTCCTCGCGATCCTCTTGGCGGGTGCGGGAGGGTGCACCTGCGCGGCGGATCACGACCGTCACCGCGCGGGCCCGCCGATCTCCGAGCGGGGCGGCGAGGCGCGGGCCGCCGTCGCCTATCCGGTCGAGGAGCCGTCCCCGGCGCGCGACGCGTTCTCGCTCACCGCCGCGAGCGATGCCGTCGCTTCGCTCGGCGCAGCGACCCGCGCGGGGAGCTGGTCGGGCTTGCGGCGCGGGGGCGAGGAGCGCCGCAGCGCTGGCAATTTCCTGTGCCGCCTCGAGGCGCTCTACGGGCGAGCTCCCATCGTGTTGCCCGACCGCGTCGCCTTCGTCCTCCTCGACGAAGAGACGGGGCTCGTGCTGGTCGCGGCCGCCGACGCGGGCGGGCCGTGGATCGGCGTGGACGGCGGGCGCCTCGCCGATCCGGACGCGCAGGACGTCGCTGCCCAGGCGGCGATCGAGCTCGCGCGCCTGATCGACGCCACCGCGCCGACGGGCTGCGTCTACGAGATCGGCGGCACGGCCGTCGGGGTGCGCGGCGGCGCGTGGTTCTGACCGGTCAGACGGTGGGCGCCAGGAGCGCCAGCGCCATCTCCAGGCTCGGTGGGCTCGCGGGCTCTTCGAGCCGCGCCGCGACCGCGCTCTTCTGGACCGGCAGCGGGCTCGCGTCGGGCCCGATGCGTGCGCCCTTCTCCGCGAAGTAGGCCTCGATCGCGACGCGCATCTGCTTGCGCGCCTCGTGGATGCGCCAGGCCACCGTGCCCTCGGTGGTCTCGAGCACGACGGCGGCCTCCGGATAGCTCAGCCCCTGCATCATGGTGAGGGCCACCGTGGTGCGCAGGACCGGCGAGAGCCGATCGAACGCCTTCACCAAGCACACGTAGGTCTCGCGCAGCTCGAGGGCGCGGCCGGGGTCGCCGCCGGAGTCCACCGCGATGGCCACGACGACGCGCGGATCGTCGAGATCGGCCGTGCGGCGCCGCGCCTGATCGCGCCGGACGTTGAGGGCCCGGTTGAGCGCGATCCGGTAGAGCCAGGTGAAGAACTCGGAGCGGCCTTCGAAGCGGTCCATGCTGCGGAACGCGCGCACGAAGGCGTCCTGGGTGATGTCGTCGGCGTCGCTCGGGCTCCCCGTCATGTGGAGCGCGAGCGCGAAGATGCGGTGCCGGTAGCGCTTCACCAGGGCCTCGAACGCGCGCGGATCGCCCCGCCGCGCGGCCTGGACGAGCGCATCGGCTTCGCGGCCGGCCTCGGTCGGCTCGGCTCCGCGGAGCCCGCCCTCGACGCACGCCGTCTTCTCGACCTTCTCCGCGGCCCGCGGCACCGGAGGCGGGCCCGCACGCCGGACGCCAGGCCGGCCCGCGGGGGGCAGCGCGCGTCGGGGAACGGGGGGCGGGCGTTTCTCCAGCATGGGCCGTGAGACCCACGGCAGCGCGCGGGTTTGGGTCCATGATGCCCGTTGCAGCGCGCGCCGTGGAAGGGGCTCCGAACACGGTCGCGGTCCCCACGGCCTCCCGGAGACGATGGCGCGACGAGCGCGCCCGTCGGCCCGGCGGCGTCAGCGCGTCACCGCACTCCGCCAACGCCATGACGCCACTGCGGGCTCGCCGTCGCGAGAAGCGGCAGGATCGAAGAAGAACCTGAGCGATTTCTTCGTGGCACATCGGCTGCTTAGGGGTCGGTCGAAAGGTTTCACGACCGATGGCCGAACAAGCCGCAGCCGGGCCCGCAGGGGCCACCAAGCCGAGCGCCGAGGCGCCCAAGCGCAACGTGGTGCTCATCGCGCTGGTCGCCGTGAACCTGCTCGGTTTGCTCGGGGTGGGCGCCTACCTCCTGCTCTCGGGCAGTGACGGGAGCGCCGAGGAAGACGTGGGGGAGGGCGAGGAAGAGGTCGAGGAGGGCGAAGGAGAAGGGCACGAGCGCGAGATGGGCCCGCTCGTCCAGTTCGAGTCGATGGTGGTGAATCTTCGCGCGCCCACCACGGACCGCTATCTCAAGCTCACGTTCGAGCTCGAGCTGAACGAGCTCGAGCAGGTGGAGCACGTCGAGATGCGCATGCCCGCGTTCCGCGACGCCGTGCTCATGCACCTCACGTCACTGACCATCGACGACGTACAGGGCGCTGACAACGCGCTGCGGCTGCGGGAGCAGTTGCTCGGAATGACGGACCACACCTTCGGCCGAGACACGGTCTCGCATGTCTATTTCACGGAGTATCTCGTCCAATGAGCGGCGAGGTCGAGGACATCGGGCTCGGAGAGGCCGCGGACGACCCGCTCGCGGATCCGCTCGACCCCGCGGGGCTCGATCCTCGTGAGGACGCTCGCTCCGAGGCCGGCGGCTCCGCGCCCTCCGCGCTCGAGCAGGAGGAGGTCGGGCTCGGAGAGAGCGGGCCCCTGCTCAGCGCGGAGGAGAGCGCCGCGCTCTTCGACGCCATCCGGAGCGGCGCGGTCGAGGCGCACGCGGCGCGACCCGCGAGCCTGGGCTCGGTGGACGAGCCGATGCGACGGGCGCAACGCAAGCTCGACGAGCTCGCGCCGCTCGCGGCGAGCGAACTCCGCGAGGCGCTTCTGCGCGCCGGTACGGTGGCCGAGAGCGTCGAGGCGGGCGCCTGCGAAGTCCAGCCGCTCGAAGCGTTCGTGAAGGGTGTGCTGCCGGCCTCCGCCGTCTGGACGATCCGCTCTCAGGGAGAAGCGGTGGCGCGCGTCGTGCTCGAGCCCAGCCTCGTCGCTGCGATGCTCGAGCGACGCCTCGGCGCCGCCGATGCACTGGTCGGTGCCCGCCCGATCGAGCGGGCACCCTCGGCGCTCGAGCTGCGCTTGCTCGAGCCCCTCGCGCGGTCGGCGGCGGAGAAGATCGTCGCGCCGTTCGTCCCGGGAACCCTCGTCTTCGGGCCTCCCGGCAGGCCGAGCGAGCTCGGCTCACCGCTCGCTCCATGCGCCACCGTCACGCTCGCGATCACGCCGCGGCGCGGCTCGCCCGCCGAGATCAAGGTCGCGCTGTTCGCGAGCTCGCTCGGACACGTGGGCGGGGCGACGAAGCTCGGCGCGCGCATGGGCGACGTGCTGTCCGACGTGGAGGTCGAGGTCGTTGCGATCCTCGGCCGCACCACGACGACGGTGCGGGCATTGCTAGCGCTCGAGCGTGGCTCGGTGCTGCGGCTCGACAGCGCGCCCGAGCGCCCGGTCGACGTGCGCGTCGACGGTGTGACGGTGCTCCGCGGCATGCCCGTGGTGAAAGACGGAAATCTCGCGATCGAGGTGAACCCATGAGTGATCCGAAGTCCGAGCGCCCCGAGGGCGCAGCCCTGGAGCGCGTGCTCGACCTCTCGCTCGAGATCCACGTCGAGCTCGGCCGGCGACGCGTGCGCATCGCGGAGCTCCTGACGCTGGGCCCCGGCTCGGTGCTCGAGCTGGACGTGGCGGCTGGCACGCCGCTCTCGATCCTCGCGAACCGCGTGGTGATCGCGCACGGAGAAGCCGTCGTCGTCGGCGAGCGCTACGGCGTGCGGGTGACGGAGATCGTGTCGCAGAAGGAACGTGTGCGCGGCCTGGGCGCGCTCGGAGGAGGTGGGCTGTGAACGCGTCGTCGTACATCGGTGGATGGAGGACTCTCGTCCTCGCGCTCTGGCTCGCGATGTTCGCCTCTCCGGCGTTCGCGCAGGATCGCGCGGCGGGCACGAGCGAGGGCCGCTCCGAGAGCCGAAACGCAGTCACACTGCTCTCGTTCGAGGTGACGCCGACCGACATCCGCCTCGACCTCGAAGCGGCTGCGGACGTGGGCGCTCCGCGTGTGCGCAACGAGCCGGGCTACGTGCGCGTGTCGTTCGACGAGATGACCGGCTCGTCGCTCTACCTGCCTGGCGATGGCCGCGCGGTTCGCTACATCCGCGCGCGAGAGGGCGCGGTCGACAACGCCGTCATCGTGCTTCGCATCGGGGACGCCCGGGACCTGCCCGAGCAGGCCGTGACCGTGACGCGCATGGGGCGGCGCGCGGCGATCACGATCCGACGAGACGCGCTGCCGCCCACGTACACGACGGCCCCGCGCTCCGTGTCGGCCTCCGCCGCGTCGAGCGTTGCGGGCGCTGCGGACGAGGAGGCGGACGACGCCGCGCGCACGCCTGCTCCGGTCGCGGCCGAGGCGCCGATGGCCGAGGCGACGGCCGCCGACGCGCTGGCGGCCGAGGCGATGGCCGCCGACACGCTGGCGGCCGACGCGCTGGCGGCCGACGCGCTGGACGAGAGTGAGATGGGGGACGCGACCGCGCCTTCGGGCGCCGGCGCAACGACCGGTGGCTCCGCGGGGCTCTTGCGGTCGAGGGCGAGCGAGTCGGAGCGCGGTGCCTCACCAGGCCTGGCGGGCGGAGACAGCACGGGGAACCTCTTCTCGCTGCTCGCGATCACGGCGGTTCTTCTCCTCGCGCTCGGCACGGTGCGGTACTGGCAGAGCCGCCGCGCGAGCAGCAGCCTCGAGCCGAGCATCCGCATCCTGGCTGCCGCCCGGCTGTCCTCGAAGCAGCAGCTCATCGTCGTGCGAGCGCTGGGGCAAGATCACCTCCTCTCCGTCGAGCCGGGACGCACCGAGCGACTCGCCTCGATCAACACGCCCCTCGAGAAGTCCACGGACGAAGTGGTCTCCGCGCTCCGTGCGTCGCGCGAGCCTGGCGCGAGCCCTGCGGGTTTCTCGAGCCTCCACGGCCCGCTGCTCGGTCCGGCTCCGCAGCCGAGCGCGCCCACGTTCCTGGCGCGTACGCTCACCGCGCTGGGAGTCGGCGCACGCCCGCAGCCGTCCTCCGCGGCGGGCTCGGCATTCTCGTCGCCGGAGCCCACGGCCGCGCAGGCTCATGCCAACACCCAGTTCAGCCGCGAGCTGGCGCGCCTGGTCGAGTCGCGCAGCGAGATGCCCCTCGCGACGACGTCGATGCCCCCCTCGGAGGCGAGCGCCGTGGCGGGTCTGGTCCGACTCCGCGCCCAGGCCCAGGCAGGCCGCGCGTGAGCTCTGGCCCCAAGCGGGCGGGCGGGGGTGGGCTCGTCGCGACCGCGCTCGGTGTCGCGGTCTCGGCCGCCCTCGCCATCTCCGCGCTCTGGGTCCCATGCCTCGCGGCGGCGCAGGTGCCGGGCCAAGACGAACGCGCGCTCACCGCGGGGGCTCCCGACGAGGGGCCGTCGATCACCCTCGCCATGCCTGCGGCCGACGACCACGCGGGCCGGGGCGCGGCCGTCCGCATCCTCGTCCTCCTCACGATCCTGTCCATCGCGCCGGCGATCCTCATCTCGGTCACCTCCTTCACCCGGATCGTCGTCGTACTCTCGTTCGTGCGTCAGGCGATGGGCAGCCAGGGTGCGCCTCCGACGCAGGTGTTGCTCGCGCTCTCCCTTCTCCTCACGGGTGTGGTGATGGGACCCGTGTTGGCCCGCGTGAACGAGGACGCGCTCGAGCCCTACCTCGAAGAGACGATCGACGGTGAGCTCGCCTACGAGCGCGCGAGCGGACACGTCCGCGAGTTCCTCCTCCGCCAGACCCGCGAAGACGACCTCGTGCTCTTCTACGACGTGAGCCACACCGAGAGCCCCGAGCGGCTCGAAGATGTCGAGCTTCGCTTGCTCGTGCCGGCATTCATGATCTCCGAGCTGCGCACCGCGTTCGAGATGGGATTTCTC
Source organism: Deltaproteobacteria bacterium (assembly GCA_046342295.1). Classification (GTDB taxonomy): domain Bacteria; phylum Myxococcota_A; class Polyangia; order Polyangiales; family Sandaracinaceae; genus JAFLCL01. The sequence goes on from JBKDQC010000096.1 coordinate 11,169, forward strand.
GTCTTCTTGCCCTTCGTCCTCGTCGATCTCCTGGCCGGCTCGATCCTCAGCGCGATGGGCATGGTGATGATGCCGCCCACGATGATCTCGACGCCGCTGAAGCTCCTCCTCTTCGTCGCGGTCGACGGCTGGGCGCTCCTCGTGCAGGCGCTCGTCGCGTCGTACGGCTGACCCTCGGAACGGATCCTCCATGACCGTCGCCCACGCGCTCGACTGGATGGAACGCATGCTCTGGACGGCGGCCCTCGTCGGCGCGCCTGCGGTCCTCGTGCTCGTCCTCGTGGGCGTGACCATCTCGGTCGGCCAGGCGGCGACGCAGATCAACGATTCGGCCATCGGCTTCGCGCCGAAGGCGCTCGCGATGATCGTCGTGCTGGTCGTGTGGGGCGAGTGGATGTTCCTCCATCTCCGGGATTTCGCCATCGCCGCCATCACGGCGATGGCCTCTCTGGGCCCCGGCGCATGACGGCGAGCGGAGGCGCGCGATGAAGGCCTTCCTCGAGGCGCTCCTCCCCCTCGTGCCGCTCGTCGTCCTCGTATCGCTGCGGATCGGGATCGCGCTCGCCTCTCTGCCCGCGCCTCTCGGGAGCGTCGCGCCTACGCCCGTGCGCGCTGCCCTCGGCCTCATGCTGGCCATCGCCATCACGCTGCCTCGCGCCTCGTACGCGGAAGCGATCCTGCTCGAACCCTTCTGGCTCGCAGGCGCCGCCCTGTCGGAGGTCCTCGTCGGTGCGACCATCGGCCTCTCGGCGCGCCTCTGCCTCGCCGCGGCCGAGATCGCAGGCGAGGTGGTCGGCGGGTCGATCGGCCTCGGCTTCGCACAGCAAGTCGATCCGAGCAGCGGTCACGAGGTCGCGGCCACCGCGCGCGTGCTCGAGATGCTCGCCGTGATGACGTTCTTCGCGGGACACGGCCATCACGCCGTGATCGCCGCGCTCGCCGAGAGCCTCGTCCTGGTTCCCCCGGGGGCTGGCGTCTCCGAGGCGATCCAGGCGCACGGCCTCGAGCTCGGGACCGGGCTCGTCGCGGCCGGCCTTCGGATCGCGAGCCCCGTCCTCGGCACCATGCTGGTCGTTCAGCTCGCCATCGCCATCACCTCGCGGGCAGCGCCGCGGCTGCAAGTGTTCTCGATCTCCTTCGCGATGGCGGCGTCCGTCGGACTGTTGACGCTCGTCGTATCCATGACGGCGATCTCGGAGGCGATCACGCGCCAGCTGAACACCCTGCCATCGACCCTCCTCGAGATCCTCGCGCCCTCTTGAGGGCCCGAGCACGAACAACCCCTTCGGCTCGCTGGCAGATCGTTCCCTCCGCGGCTGGCCCGGCCAGTGCATCCGGGGGCGCGTGGCCGAGTCCGAGGACCACGATCCAGAGTCCGCGACCGAGGAGGCGACCCCAAAAAAGCTGGAGTCGCTTCGGGAGCAAGGCCAGCTCGTCAAGAGCGCGGAGCTGACGGCCATCGTGTCTCTGCTCGCCGGGATCGTGGTGCTTCTCCTCCGGCTCGGGGTCACCGGCGCGGGTCTGCGCGACGTCGCGATCGCGTGCTTCACGCTGCGAGACCACAGCCGCCCGATGAGCGCCCTCGCGATGATGGGTGAGCGCTTCGCGAGCGCACTCCTGCCGGTCGCGGTGGCCTCGGCGCTCGCTGCGGTCGTGACCGGCCTCGTCCAGACCCGAGGTTTCGTCTCGCTCGAGCAGCTCTCGCGAAACATCGAGCAGCTCGATCCCATCGCGGGCCTCGGCCGTGCCCTGCCGGGCAAGGACACCCTCGAGGAGATCGGGAAGATGATGCTCAAGGTGCTCGTCGTCGGCGTGGTCACGTACATGGTCACCCGCGACGCGCTCCCCCAGCTGGTGCTCCTGGCCCGTCTCCCGGTGCTCGGCGCAATCTCGGAGGTCGAGGACGTGGTCCGTGTCCTCCTCCAGCGCGGCCTCGGCGCTCTGGTCGTGCTCGGGATCCTCGATTTCGTGCTCGCGAAGCGACGCTTCGACACCCAGAACCGCATGTCGAAGAAAGAGATCGAGGACGAGCACAAGCAGGAAGAGGGAGACCCCAAGATCAAGGCCAAGCGCCGCGCCCGTGCGGCCAAGATCGCCCGTCAGCGGGCCGTGTCCGAGGTCAAGAACGCGACGGTCCTCGTCGTGAACCCCACCCACCTCGCCCTCGCCCTCCGCTACGAGCCGGGGCGGGACGCGGCGCCGATCGTGCTCGCCAAGGGCGCCGACGAGATCGCGCTCCGGATGCGCGAAGAGGCCAGGGCGCGCGGCGTCCCGATCGTCGAGGATCGGCCTCTCGCGCGCGCCATGTTCGCGACCGCCAAGGCCGGTCGCCCCATCCCCGTCGAGCTCTACGAGGCCGTCGCGCGCGTCATCGCCCACGTGATGCGCATCCGTGGCCACCTCGCTCCGGCGCCGAGCCGCCGCAACGGAGTCACCGCATGACGAGCCTCGCTTCGTTCCTCACCGGCCAGCGCGGCAGCGCGCTCGTCCCGATGATCCTCGTCGGAATCGTGGCGCTGATGGTGGTGCCGCTGCCGCCGATCCTCCTCGATCTCCTGATCGCCGCCTCGATCGCGCTCTCGCTGGCCCTGTTGCTCGTCGCGATCCACCTCGAGAAGCCGCTCGACCTGTCGGTCTTCCCCACCCTCGTGCTCTTCGGCACGCTGCTGCGCCTCTCGCTCAACGTCGCGACGACGCGCCTGATCCTGCTGCACGGGGGCGAGGGCGCCGACGCGGCGGGCGCGATCATCCGCGCCTTCGGCGAATTCGTGGTCGGCGGCAACTACGTGGTCGGCGCGACGATCTTCATCCTCCTGGTCGTCATCAACTTCGTCGTCATCACCAAGGGCGCCGGTCGCGTCGCGGAGGTCAGCGCGCGCTTCACGCTCGACGCGATGCCGGGCAAGCAGATGTCGATCGACGCCGATCTCGCGGCGGGCGCGATCACACAGGACCAGGCGCGCGCGCGCCGCAAGGAGGTCGAGCAGGAGAGCGACTTCTTCGGTGCGATGGACGGTGCTTCCAAGTTCGTGCGCGGCGACGCGATCGCCGCGCTCGTGATGACCGGCATCAACATCGTGGTGGGCTTCATCGTCGGCGTGCTGCAGAACGGCATGGAGCCGCTGCGCGCGGCCTCGACCTATACGATCCTCACGGTCGGCGATGGCCTCGCGTCGCAGATCCCTGGTCTCCTCATGTCGACGGCCGCGGCCGTGGTCGTCACGCGCGCTTCCGCCGGCGGCACGATCAGCCAGGCCCTCGTCGCGCAGCTCGGACGCTCGAGCATCGCGCTCTACACGACGGGCGCGCTGGTGGGGGCCATGGCGCTCGTGCCCGGCATGCCGTTCGTTCCGTTCGCGCTCCTCGGAGGGCTGCTCGCGCTCGCCGGCCGGGCCGCCGCGACCGCCAAGCTCGAGCCGACCGCGGCTGACAAGCCCGTCGATGCGCCTCCGACCGAGCGCGAGCAGCTCGAGCAGCTCATGCAGCTCGATCTCCTGGCGCTCGAGGTCGGCTACGACCTCGTGACGCTGGTCGAGGCGGGAGGCGCGCTCCTCGAGCGCATCGGCGCGATCCGCAAGAACCTCGCGCTGGAGCTCGGCGTGATCATTCCGCCGCTCCAGATCCGCGACAACCTCCAGCTCAAGCCAGGGCAGTACCGGGTCCTCCTGTCGGACACGGCGATCGCGACGGGCGAGCTCCGCCCGACCCGTTGGCTCGCGATGGATCCGACGGGCTCGCTGCCGGAGATCAACGGCGAGAAGACGACCGAGCCCGCGTTCGGTCTGCCGGCGCGATGGATCGCGAGCCACGAGCGAGACCGCGCCGAGGCCCTCGGCTACACGGTCGTCGATCCCGCGACGGTCGCCGCCACGCACTTGACGGAGGCGCTCCGCCAGCACGCGCACGAGCTCCTCGGGCGCAGCGAGGCCCAGGAGCTGCTCGACCTCTTCGCCAAGCGAGAGTCGCGGCTCGTCGACGAGGTGGTCCCGAACATCCTCTCGATCGGCGAGGTCATCCAGGTGCTGCGCTTGCTGCTCGGCGAGGCCGTCGCCATTCGGGATCTGCGTACCATCCTCGAGGCGCTGGCCGATCACGGCAAAGCGGTGAAGGATCCGGCGCAGCTCGCCGACTTCGTGCGCGAGCGGCTCTCGCGGCAGATCACGTCGCGCTTCAAGGACACCGACGGCCGCGTCGCGGCGCTCGTGCTCGACCCGCGTCTCGAGGAGGCCTTTCGCAAGGGCCTCGACGCCGGCGCCGCGCAGCGCCTTCTCGGCTCCCTCGACCAGAGCGCGCGGGCCTTCGCGCAGGTCTCGACGCCTCCGGCGCTCGTCTGCGCCCCCGACATCCGCAGGCAGGTCTCGCAGTTCCTCGCGCGCCGCGTGCCCGGCCTCTCGGTGCTGTCCTACCGGGAGATCGACCCGCGGACGACCGTGCGGTCGTTGGGGATCGTGTCGGCGCAGTAGACCCAGCGCCCGAGTCACCGGCGTGCGCGGCCCCGCGCGCGAGCCGTGCCGTGTCCGCCTCTCCGGCGCGCCGGTCTCCGGTCCGCGAACGCGCGGCCGGGTCGCCGGCGCGGCCACGTGCGCGGGCGCTCCCCCGGTTCGTCCTCGCCGCTCGGGGGGCCGGCGGCGGTTCGTGGACGGTCCCGTCAAGGACCCGTCAGCGGTGCCGGACCCCGGAGGCCGTGGGCCGTCGGACACGATCGCCCGAGATCGTTGGGAAATCGCGAACGCCGCGGAATCCGGAGCTCCCCTGAGCGCGGCGGCACGGGGGCTGCTTTGGCTTCGGCATCCACCCCCCGCCACACGAAATGCAGGTCGCCATGAACCTACCGCTCGTGAGCCCGACCCCGAGCCCCCACCCGACTCCGCGAGAGCGCCGGGGAACGCTCGAGGCGACATTCGTCGCCGACTCGCTCGAGGACGCGGTCTCACTCGCCAAGCGGGCGCTGGGGCCCGACGCGATGATCGTCCGTTCACGCCGCATCGACCGGGACGGCAAGCGTCCGCGGTTCGAGATCTGCGCCGCGGTGGGCGACGTGGACCCGGCGTCGCTGCTCGTCGGAGAAGCCGCGGGGCCGGTGCCGTTCGAGACGCCGCGCGCGACGACGCTGCTCGAGCGGCTCCTGCGTGACAACGACATTCCGGCCGAAGACGCGCGCAACCTCGCGCTCACCGAGAAGCGGCCCTCGCGGAGCCTCTCGGAGGTTCGCGCCGCGCTCGTGCGGCTGCTCCGTGAGCAGGTGGGCTGGGGCGATCCCACCGCCCGGTCACGGATCATCGCGGTCGTGGGCCCGACCGGCGTCGGCAAGACGACGACGATCGCGAAGCTCGCCGCGCGCGACGCGCTCGTGCATCACCGCCGGGTCGCGCTGGTCTCTGCCGACGACTACCGCCTCGGCGGCGCCGACCAGCTCGCGCGCTTCGCCGAGCTCATGGACGTGCCGTTCGCGGTCGCGTCCGATCCCGCCTCGCTCGTGAACGCGCTCTCTCGCTTCGCGCTCGCGGACCGCATCTACGTCGACACCGCGGGCCGCTCGCCGCGGAGCCCCGGCGGACATGCGCAGCTCGCCGCGATGCTCTCGAGCGCTGGTGCCGCGACGCTCCTCGGTCTGTCCGCGGCGACGCGCAGCCAGGAGTTGCTGGGGATCCTCGCGCAGCACGCGGGCTTCGAGCCCCGGGCGATCATCACGACGAAGCTCGACGAGGCCGAGCTCGTCGGAGCGCCGCTCCTCGCGGCGCTCCGGACCGGCCTGCCGCTCGCGCACTTCGCGACCGGACAGCGCGTCCCCGAGGATCTCGAGCTCGCGAGCCCCGAGCGCCTGGCCTCCCTCCTCCTCGGCGAACAGGTGACGCGATGAGAGCTCCGAGCCTCACCTCGGCCCGCACGCTCGAGGCGCGACAGGTCCAGGGCCTCGCCCTCGCGCCGCTCCGGACGCCGGTCCAGCAGCGGAGCCGCGAAGGCGGTCCCACCATGATCGCGGTCACGAGCGGCAAGGGCGGTGTCGGCAAGACGACCATCACCGCGAACCTCGCGACGATCTTCGCGCGGCTCGGCAAGCGCACGCTCGTCGTCGATGCGGACCTGGGCCTGGCGGGCCTCGACGTGGCGCTCGGCGTGAGCCCCCGCTTCGACCTCGGTGACGTCCTCGACGGGCGGGTGAGCGTCGAGGAGACGCTCGTCACCGGGCCCTTCGGAGTCACGCTGCTTCCCGCGGCACGCGGCCGGGCCGAGCTCGCGGCCCTCAGCGCGACCGCGCGCGCGACGCTCCTGCGCCACGTCGAGGAGGTCGCCTCGCGCTTCGAGATCGTGCTCGTCGACACGGGGGCCGGGATTGGCGCGACGGTCCTCGACTTCGCGACGATCGCCGACGAGGTCGTACTGGTCGTCACGCCAGACCCCGTCGCGCTGCGAGACGCCTACGCGATGGCGAAGATCCTCGAGCGACGCTCGGGCTGTCGCGAGCTGCACGTGCTCGCGAACCAGCTCGCGCCGGGCGCCGACGGCCTCGTGGTGCACCGCCGCCTCGAGGCGCTCACCGACCGCTTCCTCTCGCTCCGACTGCGCTATGCGGGCGCCGTTCGCCACGACCTGACCATCACCGAGGCGTGCGCCCACGGCGTTCCGTTCGTGCTCAGCGAGCCGAGCTCCGCGCCCTCCCGCGTGCTCGGCACCCTCGCCAAGGAGATCGACGCCCGTCGCGCGACGCCGCCCGAGCCGCGTCCCCTGGCCGAGCTCCCCCTCTCCGCGGCGCCCGCTCCCTCGCTCGCGCTGCTCACCGACCACGCCCGGCCCTGACCCGACCGCATGTCTCGGACGCCCGAATCGTCGAGGACGCTCATGCTGAACTCCCTGCCGCCCCCGCCCCCGTCTCCCCCGCTGCCGACATCGACGGCGCCGCGCACCGCCGCCGAGCGCGCCCGTCTCATCGAGCAAGGTCTGCCCCTCGTTCGGCGCATCGCCTTCCGGATGGCGCGGCGGCTTCCCTCGAGCGTGCAGGTCGACGACCTCATCTCGAGCGGCACCGAGGGCCTCCTGCGCGCGGTCGACGCCTACGATCCGAGCCGCAACGATCGCTTCGAGCCTTACGCCGAGCGACGGATCCGTGGCGCGATGCTGGACGAACTGCGCGCCGCCGACGTGCTGACGCGCCATGGCCGCAGCCGCATGGCGCAGGTGTCGCGGGCGGTCGCCAAGCTCGAGCACAAGCTCGGGCGCTCCCCCACCGAGGAGGAGATCGCCGAGGCCCTCGGCCTCCCGCTCGCGGAGTACCAGCAGCTCGCGATGGAGCTCGCGCGCGCGCCCGCGATCGGTGCGCTCGGGGACCACGATCCGGACGATGTCGCCTCCGCAGCGCTCGACCCCGCGGCGCTCTTCGCGGAAGCGGAGCTGCGTGCTCACCTCAACAAGGCCGTCTCGGAGCTGCCGGAGCGCACGCTTCAGGTCCTCTCCCTCTACTACCAACACGAATGCACGCAGGCTGAGATCGGGAAGATCCTCGGCGTCACCGAGAGCCGCGTCTGTCAGATCCTCGGCGAGGCCGTCGTGCGCTTGCGCGCCAAGCTCGCCCGCGCCGCGGTGGGCCCCGCCTACGACGAGGGCCCATGAGCGACGGAATCTACGCAGCGCTCTCGGGAGCGGTCGCCTCGGAGCGCGCGCTCGAGATCGTCGCGAACAACGTCGCCAACGTCGGAACGACGGGCTTCCGCGGCGAGCGCGTCGCCTTCACCGAGACGGTCGCGCGTGCTCAGGCGACGCAGGTCGCGGGGCGCGCACCCGTGCCCCAGTCGCTCCGCTACACGGAGATCGCGGAGAGCCGCATCGACACCACGCAGGGGCCGCTCCGGCAGACGGGCAACCCCCTCGACCTCGCGATCTCTGGAGACGCCTACTTCGCGGTCGACACGCCCGAGGGCGCCCGCTTCACCCGTGATGGTTCCTTCGTCGTCGGTTCCGATGGCGTCCTTCGCACGCGCCAAGGCTTCGCGGTCCGTGGCGCAGGGGCCCTCGAGGGACCCGCCTCTCCGATCACCATTCCGCCCGCCGCGTCCGGTGGGGGCCTGTCCAGTGTCTCGGTCGCCTCCGATGGAACCTTGAGCACAGAAACGCAGGTCATCGGCCAACTCGCGCTCTACCGCTTCGAGCGGCCTTCGGACCTCAGCCCCGAATCGGGCTCGCTCCTCGTCGCGAGCGACGTCCGCGCGGCGGTCGAAGCGCCGGGTGCCCAGGTCGTCTCGGGCTTCCTCGAAGGCGCCAACGTCGGGCCCATCACCGGCATGAACGACCTCATCTCGGCGAGCCGGAGCTTCGAGGCGTTCCAGCGTGTGATCCAGTCTTTCCGGTCGCTCGACGAACGAGCGGCGCGTGATCTCGCAGGAGGTGGATGATGTTTCGCTCCCTGTCCACGGCGGCGACCGGCATGGCGGCCGAGCAGAGCCGCATCGACGTGATCGCTCACAACATGGCCAACGTGGAGACGACCGGCTTCCGGCGTCTCCACGCGGAGTTCCGCGACCTCGTCTACACCACGCTGCGCGCCCCGGGCGGCCGCACGGCGCAGGGCGGAGCGGTGCCGACCGGCGTGATGATCGGCACCGGCACGGTGCTGAGCTCGACGCAGCTTTCCATGCAGGAGGGCTCGATCGCCGCGACCGGCAGCCCGCTCGATCTCGCGATCGAAGGCAGCGGCTTCTTTCAGCTTCGTCGCCCAGATGGGACGCTGGCGTACACCCGAAACGGCAACTTCCAGCTCGATCCCGAGGGGCGCCTGGTGACCCCCGAGGGACTGCCGGTCGAGCCCGCGATCTCGGTCCCGCAGGGCGTGACGTCGCTGACAATCTCGGCCGACGGGGTGATCACGGCCACGCTCCCCGGCTCCGGCGAGAGCCAGGAGATCGGGCGCCTCGAGCTCGCGACCTTCCCGAATCCGGGCGGGCTCGAGCCGATGGGCCGAAACCTCTACCGGGCCACGACCGCGAGCGGTCCCGTGCTCACGGCGGCACCGGGCAACGAGGGCCTCGGCACCGTCGCGCAGGGCATGCTCGAGGGCTCCAACGTCGAGATCGTCACCGAGATGATCGACCTCATCGCGAGCCAGCGCGCGTACGAGCTCAATCACCGCGTGGTCCAGGCTGCGGACGAGATGCTCCGCAAGAGCTCGGAGCTCTGAGGTGGGCCCGCTCCGCGTCCTGGTCTTCTCGACCGTGCTGCTTGGCGCCGATGTCGCGCTCGCGCAGGCCACCGAGACCGCGGGCTCCGCAGCGGGGCCCGCCGCGACGCCAGGCGATCGGATCCATCTCTCGGAGCTGGTGCCGGCCCTCGCTGGTACCGAGCTCGGCGCGATCGACCTCGGGCCCGCGCCACCTCCTGGAGCCAGCCGAACCGTGCGCCGCGCGGAGGTGCTCGACGCCCTGCGCCGTCTCGGTCGCAGCGCGGACGGCCTCGCGCTGCCGCGCGAGACGCGGATCGCCCGGCGCGCGGTCCGCC
>JBKDQC010000097.1:0-2932 GCA_046342295.1 Deltaproteobacteria bacterium
ACGGCGCTCCGCGCGCTCGAGGCCTCGATCGCGACGGGGATGATCGGGCAAGGAGAGTACGGCATGGCCCAGGAGCTCTTGCGGGGGGCGGTCCGATGAGTGTCTCCGGCGACGACCGCGGGGCTGCGCGTCCGAGCGTCCGCCACGAGGGGATTCGCAGCGAGGAGCTTCGCGCTGCCCTCGAGGACGCGCTCCGGCGCAAGCCCTCGCGCCTCGCGGAGCTGCTCGCGCGCCACTCGGGCCAGCCCGGACCGCGCCCGAACCTGCCGCTCGCGCAGGCCTTCGGCGACGGGCTCGCGCAGCGCCCGCCGCGCGAGACCGCGGCGGTGCTCGCCGTGCTCGCGCCGCTCGCTGCGGACGACTCGGCGCCCGACACCTCGCGGGTCTTTCTGCCCATGGCGGCGGCGTGTGGCTACGCCTCGCTCGTGCGTGCGGGGATCGCGGTGGGCCAGGCGTGGTCGAGCCTGGCTGCGCTCGGCGCCGACGAGCGCGCGCCGGTGCGTCTCGCCACCGGCCACGCGCTCGCGGCGCTCGCGGCGCGTGCCCCGCGTGGGGGCGATCTCCTCGTCGCGGCGATGGGGGATTGGATCGGCGAGGGCGGCGCACCGATCGAAGATCGGGACACACGCTGGGGCGCGCTCGCGACCGCCCTCGACGCGATCGCCGAGCGCGGCGCGCTCACCTCGGTCGCCGAGCGCGCGCGCCTGCTCGGGATCGTCTCCGCCTGGATCACCGAGCTCGCCGAGGCGCCCCGCGCGGCCGAGCGCTCCGACGCGCGGCGCCGCAGCCTCGCGTCGATCTCCGTGGCCGCGGCGCTGTTCGCCAAGGACATCCACGGCGCGGCCGACGGGGTCGCCTGGCTCGAGACCGAGTGCGCTCGCGCGCGCCACCCCGATCTCCGCAAGGCCTTCGAGCTGGCCCTCGAGCGTCTCGGCAAGCGCGGCGCCTCCGAGCGCGTCGAGGTCCTCGCGCGCCTCAAGGCTGCGCTCGCCTCGAGCGCGAAGCCCCCGCGCGACCCGACCCTCGAGCGCAAGGGCACCCGCCGGCGCGGTCAGGGGTGAGCCCAGCCCGGGTGCCACCCGTCTCGCCGCCGGGGCATCCGAGCGCGCGCTCTCAAGGGATCACCCACGCGCCCATGCCCACGTTGCCGACGAAAGGCTCGGGGCCGGCCGGGGCGGGCGAGGAAAGCACCACGCCGAGGACGATCGCGCCTGCGAGGACCACGCCGCCTCCGATCCCGAGCGCGACGAAGGGCGCAGGGTCCGCGGAGCCACCCGAGGGCGCGTGCGTGCGGGGGTCGGTGGGTGTGACGACGGCCGCGCAGAACACGCGGAGCTCGATCGTCGCGCGTCCGCCGGGCCTGAGCTCGCGCGCCTCGGAGCCGCAGACCGCGTCACCGCGGCGGACGCGCACCTCGTGTCGTCCGGGATCGACGGGCAGGTCGAGCCCGAGGCTGGCGCGTGCGAGCGGCGCGCCGTCGAGGAGGAGCTCGTCGCTCTCCTGCACACCGAAGACGACGACCTCGAGGCGCGCGACACGCGGCAGGAGGGCGTCGATCGACGCGCGCGCTCGCTCACCGTGCTGCGCCAGCATCTCCGCCTCGGCCCGCGCCAGAAAGCGTCGGTACGAATCGATCGCCGCGACGACGCGGCCTGCCCGCTCCTGCACTTGCGCGAGGTTGAGCAGCGTCGCGTCTCGCGGCGAGAGCGCGTAGCTCCGCTCGAAGCGCGCGATCGCGGCCTCGAGCTCGCCCGCCTCGGCGGCCAGGACGCCCTGGCCGTAGAGCTCACGGGCAGCCGCTGTCTCGCTCGCGTCGCTCTGCGCGCGCGAAGTCGGGGGCGCGAGCAACGCAGCGAGCGCGTGAAGCCAGAAGACGAGGGACGCGCCACGAAGCGCTCGAAGTGTCGTCATGGGCACGTCGCAGGGGTGAGCTCGACCGGCACGATGCCGCCCCATCGCACGGGCCGCGCGTCTCCGAAAGGCAGCATCGCGGTCACTGCGTCGCACGGCACGTCGGGGCCACCGGTTCCAGGGACGCTCCGTACGTCCATCACGCGCCGCATCTGGAGGTCGAAGGCGGTGAGGTACATGCTCGAGCTGGGGGTGCCCGGGCAGATCCCGACGTCGCCGAGGTGGCTCAACATGTCTACGAAGGACCAGCGACCGAGCAGGCGTGCATTGGAGATCGAGCGCCCATCGGGAGAGAGGTCGAGCACGACGACCGGTGAGGTGAGGCGGATGCGACCGACGCCCTCGGGAACGGGGAAGTCGATCGGCGCGCGGTCCGGGAGCCGCGCCACAAGGGTGTGGCCGGTGACGTAGGCGTTGTCGTCGGCGATCAGCGGGAAGCGCTCGTCGAGCGCCGCGAAGTAGTTCGCGCCGATGTAGGCGGTGTCCGTGCCGTCCCAGCGCGGCGAGGGCAACCCGTTGTCGAACGTGAGGCCACCGGGCGGCGGGCTCGTCCCTTCGGGCAGGACATCGAGCGCCGTCGCGACCCACAGCGAGACCCGCGCGTCGTCGGCTCCGCCGTTCCAGCCCGAGATGCGCACGATCGGCACCGACCTGCCGAGGCGCGACGCCGCGATGGTCATGGACTGGAAATCCGAGAGGAACGTCAGTACCGAGAGGTAGACGACGAGGCCGAGCACGTTGTCGGCGCCACCAGGACCATCGGGCTGCACGAGGTCCCCGAGGGCAGGCCTGCACTCCTGGAGTGCGACCCCGGCCGCCGAGCTGGTGCACAGACCATCCTGATCGAGTGCGAGCCTCGACCAGCGGGCCTCCGACTGATCGAGGATGGGATCGAGCAGTGCGAACGTGCGGACGAGCCCGTCGTCGCCACCGTCGCCCCCGCAGGTCACCCGCGCCGGCGGGCGCGCGAGCGTACAGCCGGCCGGCATGCCCGCGAGCCCGGCGTCGCCCTGGCACGTGG
>JBKDQC010000098.1:0-18159 GCA_046342295.1 Deltaproteobacteria bacterium
CGTCGTTCGACTGGATCGCACGGTACGGCGCGTACGCGCCAACCTCGGTCGCTTCGTCCTCGTCGTCCTCGTCGAAGAGGCTCACCGTCGCGATCTCGAGGCTCGTGACCGGGTTCGTGTATTTCTTCGACACGGGCGAGACCGCCGGGCGCCCGATCGAGTCGAGGGCGTCCAGACGCGCCTTCTCGCGCGCGAACTCGTCCTCGTAGAGGCGGCGGAGCAGTGTCGCGAGGTCGAAGCGCTCGAAGCTCGACGCGTGCTGGGCGAGGAATACCGTGAGCGCCCGCTGCATCTCCTGCGCCGTCGGGTAGCGGTCCGCAGGGTCGCGCGAGAGCGCCCTCGTCACGATCTGGGCGAGGGCGGGCGGGACGTCGGAGACCCGCGTCTCGATCGGGGGCACGTCCGCGTCGCGCACGCGGTTCATGACCTCGAAGTTGTTCCCGCGCGCGAACAGCGGGCGGACGGTGAGCATCTCGTAGAGCAGGGTCCCGACCGCGAAGAGATCCGAGCGGCCATCGACCGGGAGCCCCCGCACCTGCTCGGGGCTCATGTAGCCGACCTTGCCCTTGAGCGTTCCAGCCTGCGTCTTCGTCGTGCGCGACGTCGCCTTCGCGATGCCGAAATCGATCAGCTTCACCTTTCCATCGAAGCTCACGAGGACGTTCTGAGGCGAGACGTCGCGGTGCACGAGCTCGAGTGGTCTGCCGTGCTTGTCGACCAACACGTGCGCGTAGTGCAGGGCCTCGCAGACGCGCGCCGCGATGTACGCCGACGCCGAGAAAGGGAGCCGCTGTGCCGACTGCTTCAGAGTACGGAGAATCTGGAGCAGGTCTCGCCCCCACACGTACTCCATGACGATGTAGAACGTCGGCCCGACCCTGCCGAGCTCCTGCATCGGGATGATGCCAGGGTGCTGGAGCTGTCCGGCGATGCGCGCCTCGTCGACGAACATCCGCACGAAATCCGCGTCCGCGGAGAAGTGCGGCAGGATGCGCTTGACCGCGAGGAGCTCCGAGACTCCGTCGTCCTCCATGCGCTTGGCGAGCCACACCTCCGCCATGCCGCCGACCGCGACCCGCTCGAGGAGGAGGTACTTGCCGAAGGGGAGGAGCTTGCCCGCCTGTGCGGCGGCCTCGGTGAGGGGCGTTTCGTTCGAAGAGGTCATTCGGTGCGCGGCGGCGACGTCGCGGGCGGCGCCGGTCCATCGACGCGGATGCTCGAGGTGGACCCGCGCCCGAAAAGACGGAGCGGGACATCGAGACTGGAATGCTCGCTCAGCAGCCTCGGTTGGGTCCAGCACCCAAACGGGAGACTGCCCCGATCGCACGGTGCGGAGGCACACGCCCTCGCCGGGCCCATACTGCGCGCCATGACCGACCGCTCGAGCCGCTCTGACACCAGCGATTTCCTAGCGCTCGTCGAACGCCTGCCGTTCGTCGGTACGGTGACGAAGGAGATTGCCCAGCTCCGGGCTCTGCTCCTCGACCGACGCGCGCCGCGCTTGCTCGCGCTCGGCGTCTCGGGGGCCGGCAAGACGACGCTGGTGAACGCGCTGCTGGGCTCGGACGTGCTCCCCGCCCTGCCGGCCAGCGCAGAAGAGGGCTCGCCATCCGGCGCCACGCCCGACGGCGAAACCAGCGCGACGCTGCCCGCGGCGCACGGCAGCTGGATGCACATGCGCGCGCAGAGCCGGCAGCTCGCGTGGCTCGAGCTCGAGAGCCGAGAGGAGCCGTGGGGCGGCGAAGCCAAGCGCCTGCTCGACAACGCCCTCGACGAGCACCTTCCCGACGTCGTGCTCGTGATCCTGCGCGCCGAGCGCGTCGAGGCCGAGCTCGCGCACGCGACGCGCGCTCTCGGGCGTCTCTACCCGCTCTTCGAGACGCGGACGCGCGGCAAGCGCCTCCCTGAGCTTCTCTGCGTGGTCGTGGGCGCCGACGAGCTCTGCAAGCCGGTCGAGTTCGCGACGCCACCCTACCCGACCGACGCCCTGGCCCGGCTCGAGCGCGCGACGCTCCTCGCCAAGACGCGGCTCGAGGCGGCGCGCGTGCTTCCCTCGGGGCTCGAGGTCGCGCGGGCCATCCCCTGCGCGTGCACGGCCGAGCCCGGGCGCCGCTGGAACCTCGGCGAAGTTGCCGATGCGCTCTTCGCCCGCCTTCCAGAGGCGACGAAGGTCGAGGCCGTGCGCGCCTTGCCCGTGGCGGACGCGCACGTGCGGGAGGTCGCGCGAAAGATCGTCCTGCACTTCGCCTCGATCGCGGTCGTCGTCGGCCTCATGCCAATCCCGTTCTCGGACGCGATCGCGCTCATGCCGACGCAGGGGCTGATGGTGACCGCGGTGGCCTATGTCGCCGGGCAGCCCTGGGACCGGCGCGCAGCGATCGAATGGCTCGGCTCGCTCGGCGTGATGGGCGGCGCCGCGGTGGGCCTTCGCTGGGGCGCGCAGCAACTGCTCAAGCTCTGGCCTGGCGGAGGGACGCTGATCAGCGCCTCGGTCGCCGGCGTCGGCACCGAGGCGCTGGGCCTCAGCGCGGTGGCGTATTTCGTCGATGGCCCCGGCCGACGCGGGCGCGTCTCGCCGGCCTGACGAGCGCGTGTGACCGAACGATGACCCGCGCGCCCTTTGCGGCGCGCGCACCGCCAAACACAATTGCATTCGCAAACAATGACCCCGCGACTCCCGGAGAACCATCCGATGGACAGCGCGACCCTGCCCACAGCGGCGCACGCCGCGCGTCTCGACGACTGCGCGACCTTCGTCGAGCGCAGGGACGAGGCGGTCGTCGCGCGCGTGCTCGAGCGCTTGCGCCCCTGGCTCGAGCGCTTCTTCGAGCCCGCCGTGCGCGGCCTCGAGAACCTCCCTGAGGGGGCCGCGCTCATCGTCGCGAACCACAACGCCGGCGTGCTGATGCCGGATGTCTTCATCTTCGGCGACGCGCTCTTCCGGCGCCTCGGCGCGCGCGCACTTCCGTTCGCGCTCGCCCACGACGTCCTCTTCGAGCTCCCCAGTCTGCGCAGGCTGCTCGAGAAGCTCGGCGGCGTCCGAGCGAGCCCCGAGAGCGCACAGGCTCTCTTCCGCGCGGGCCACAAGGTCCTCGTCTACCCGGGCGGCGACCGCGAGGTGATGCGGCCCTACCGCGAACGGCACCGCATCGTCTTCGGCCCGCGGCGCGGCTACGTGAAGATGGCGATCCGCGAGGGCGTGCCGGTCGCGCCCGTCGTCACGGCCGGAGCCCACGAGGCGTTCATGGTCCTCGACGACGGCAGTCGGCTCGCGGCACGTCTGGGCTTGCCGCGCTGGCTCCGCGTGAACGTGGCGCCGACCGTGCTGTCGGTGCCGTGGGGACTCACGTTCGGTGTCCCGCCTCCCTACGTGCCCGTTCCCACGCGCATCGTGATGGACGTTCTGCCCGCGATCTCCTTCGATCGGAGCGGCGCGGATGCGGCGGCTGACCCGGAGTACGTCGAGCGCTGCCACGCCCGTGTCGTCTCCGCGATGCAAGCGCGGCTCGACGAGATCGTCGCGACTGAGGAGGTCGGCGTGCGGGCGCGGCTCAAGCGGCGGTGGTCAGGCGCCGAGCCCGTGGGTCGCTTCCTCGAGGATCTCGCGGAGAGTATCCTCGAGCGCTCGCCCTTCGCCTCGTAGACGCCCCGGCTTGGCGACTCCCTGGCCGTGCAGTCTCGGCACCAGTCTTTGCAGGATGTCCTCGAGCTCTCCGCCCGTCTACGACGCGATCGTGATCGGGGCGGGCTTCGGTGGCCTGGGCGCCGCGCTCGGCCTCGCGGAGCGCGGAGCGCGCGTCTGTCTGCTCGAGGCGCTCCGCTACCCTGGCGGCTGCGCCAGCACCTTCACGAAGGTGGTGCGAGACGCCGAGGGGCACGCTCAGACCTGCCGCTTCGACGCAGGCGCCACGGTCGTGAGCGGCCTCGCGCCCCACCAGCTCTTCGGCCGATGGCTGACCCAGCATGCGCCCGAGGTCGAGATCGAGCAGATCGACCCTCTGGTCACCCTCCGTGCTCCTTCGCTCGAGCTCGTGGTGCGGCGCGACCGAGACGCGCTGGTCGCACAGCTCGCCGCCGCGAGCCCGGACAAGGCCGCGCGCGTGCGCGCCTTCTTCGAGCACCAGCGCCGCATCGCGGATCTGCTCTGGGAGATCATCGACGACCCGGACTGCCTGCCACCGCTCGACCTCGCGTCGGTCCTCAGGCACGCCGCCCGCGCTGCGCGCTACGTGCCTCTGCTCGGCCTGATTGGTCGGCCGCTCGCCTCGGTGCTCGCGCGCCACGAGCTCACCGACCACGAGGCGCTGCGGGTCTATCTCGACGCGCTCTGCCAGATCACCGTGCAGTGCCCCGCCGCCGAGGCCGAAGCGCCCTTCGCGCTCGGCGCGATGGACTACTACCACCGCGGAACCGGGCACGTTCGGGGCGGCTTCGGCCGGCTCGCGGACGCGCTCGTCTCGGGTTGCAGGAAGCTCGGCGTCGATGTGCGCTTCTCGACGCGCGCACACCGCATCCTCGAAGACGGCGACGGCTACCAGGTGCTCTCCGGGCGTGAGCGCGAGCCGCTGCGCGCACGCGCCGTCGTCGCAAACCTGGTTCCCGACGCGCTCGCGAAGGTCAGTGAGGGCTCGCTGCGCCTGCCCAGCGTCGTCGAGACCCTCGGGCGTGAGGTGCGCTCGGCGTGGGGCGCGGTGATGCTCTACGCGGTCGCGCGCCCGCACGAGAGCGCGAGCGATGAAGCCGCGCACCTCGAGCTCGTCGACGACACCTCCGCTCCGTTCATGGAGGGCAACCACGTGTGCGTGTCGATCAGCAGCGCGCATGAGCCCGAGCGGGCGCCCGCCGGCAGGCGCGTGATCACGATGTCGACACACGTGCGCCTCGAGGACCTCGATGGCGAGCCGGCGCCGCGGGTCGAAGCGATCCAGGCGCGCATGCGGAGCACGCTCGCGGCGCGCGCGCCCGAGTGGGCCCAGACGCTCGAGCACATCCTTCCAGCATCGCCGCGGACCTTCGAGCGCTTCACGGGCCGCGCGCGCGGCGCGGTCGGCGGGATCCCGCGCCGCGCAGGGCTCGCCGCCTACGCGCGCCTCGGACCCGTGCGGGTCTCACGCCGCCTGTACCTCGTGGGCGACTCGGTCTTTCCCGGCCAGAGCGCGCTCGCGACCGCGACCGGAGGAGTTCGCGTCGCCGAGGCCGTTCGCCGCGACCTTTCCTGAGCTTCGAACAGCCTCGAACGACATCGCTCGACCGCGATGCTCGTCCTCGATGCGCCGCCGAGCCGGCCGTCCACCGCGTCGATGCGCGTGGCTGACTCGAGGGTGGCGGTACCTCACGAGGGCTCCCACGACGCGAGCGGGGGTGCGTCGATCGGACGCGAAAGAACCACGCAGCTCTGTCCTGGGTCGCGCCGCGTCCAGTACACGACACCCTCGTCGATGAAGGGCGCCCCGACGTGCTGGGCCCGCTCACCGAAGACCTCGGGGACCGCTCGCGTTCCGAGCACGAGCCGCAAGAGGCCCTCGCGCTGCGTCCACAGGACCGCGCGGTCATCGCTCGCCGTGGTGGTCGGAGCGCCGCGGACGTCGTTGACCAAGGTCTGTTCGCGACCGCCGGTCCGCGCCACGCGGTACAGCCCCTCGTCCCGGTGGTAGTAGACGAAGCCGGGGCTCACGCTGACCGCGTCGAGGATCTCGTCGTCGGCAGGGCAGCGGCGGTAGCGGCGCAAGGTCACCGAGGCCCCGACCGGTCCGCCGCGGAGCTCGTGGCAGAAGTAGCCGCCGCGCGCCGTCTCGCGCGTGCGCACCGCGACGAAGAAGAGCTCTCCGTTGGACGACACCATCTGCTCGAGACGGTCCTCGTCGAATACGGGGGGGAGCTCCTCGACCTGTACGGGCTCGCCGCCAGTCATGGGCACGCGCAGGACCCTCGGCTCGGCGTAGGACGGGTCGGCGAAGAAGAGGCCGTCGGCGGTCAGCGCCCACGCCGAGACGCGCACCTGGTGCGCGATCTCGACCGCTTCGCCGCCCGAAAGCGGCAGCACGCTGAGATCGCTGACTCCGAAGCCTTCCGTTCGCTCGAGAAAAGCCGCGTACCCGGCGGCGACGCGGTAGTCGCGCATCCCCTCCGCGCGATGAACGACCTCACCCGGGCCGCCCGCCACGGGGAAGCGCGTGAGCGTGCTCGTCGGGGCGGTGCTCCCGACGTAGACGAAGCCGCCGACCACGCCGTCGACGGCGCACGCGCCCTCGACCACGCCCACGACATGCGTGTACGCATCGCTCGCCGTGAGCGCCGGCAGGGGCGGCGACGGTGTGGTCACCGGCTCCTCCACCGGAGCGGGCGAGACGACCGCGCTCGTGGTCTCATCACCCTCGGTCTGCGCGCGACTCTCCGCGGGGCTCTCCGTGGGGCTCGCCGGGGGCGCCGCGCTCGAGCCACCGCAACCAGAGAGCAGCCACGACATGCCGAGCCACACCTGAATCAGCCGACTCCACACGCGCACGTCACATCCTCCTGGTCGGTGGCTCGCCGCGACCACCTCGCTCGAAAGCTCGGCTCGGTCCCTCGCCCCAGTCACGCGAGCATACCCATTCACGCGAGCATGCCCGCCACACAGGCCGTCATGTAGCTCGCGAGGAGGCCACCGATCATGGCACGGGCCCCGAGGCGCGCGAGGTCCTGACGACGCTCGGGCGCGAGCGCGCCGATGCCACCGATCTGGATCGCGATCGAGCTCAGGTTCGCAAAGCCGCAGAGCGCGTAGGTGAGGATCGTGGCGGCGCGCTGGCTCATCGGATGCTCGCCCGCGAGATTGCCGGCGAGGTCGAGGTAGGCGACGAATTCGTTGAGCACGATGCGCTCGCCGAGCATCGCCGAGACCGTTGCGCAGTCCTCCGGCGGCACGCCCATGAGGAAGGCGAGCGGCCAGCCGAGCCAGCCGAGGAAGAACTGGAGCGTCGTCGGCTGCCACGCGGAGAAGCTTCGACCGAGCTCGAGCGAGTGGCTCCCCTCGATGCACGCGGCGAGCGCCCCTGCGTCCAGATCTCCGGCGCCGTCTGCGGGACAGCCCGGGGGCACGCTGAGCCCGCGCGCCTCGATCGCAGCGAGCACCGCCTCCCACTCGGCCCGGTTGTGCAGCAGCGACGGCAGCGCAAAGAGCCAGTTCACGAGCGCGACGAGCGCCATGAAGGCCAGCAGCATGGCGCCGACGTTCAGCGCGAGCTTGAGCCCATCGGACGCGCCGGTCGCGGCCGCGTCGATCACGTTCGCGTAGGGGCTCTTGGCGTCGAGCTCGAGCGTCCCCGCGGTGCGGGGCCTGCTCTTCTCCGGGAGGATGACCTTCGCCATGACGAGGCCCGCCGGGGCGCTGAGCACGCTCGCGGC
This sequence comes from Deltaproteobacteria bacterium, assembly GCA_046342295.1. Taxonomy (GTDB): domain Bacteria; phylum Myxococcota_A; class Polyangia; order Polyangiales; family Sandaracinaceae; genus JAFLCL01. The sequence goes on from JBKDQC010000098.1 coordinate 7,387, forward strand.
GATCAAGTGTCCCGCGATGTCAGGGAAGTGCGTGCGAAGCATGCCCACGTACGCGGCCATCACCCCGCCGGCGACGGTCGCGAAGCCACCGACCATGACGGCCATGAGCTCGCTCTCGGTCATGTCGCCGACGAAGGGCTTCACGACGAGCGGCGCCTCGGTCTGCCCGACGAAGATGTTCGCCGCCGCAGAGAGCGTCTCGGCGCCCGACGTCTTGAGGGTGCGCTGCATGACCCAGGCGACCGCCTTCACGACCCGCTGCATCACGCCGAGGTGGTAGAGGACCGTCATCAGCGCCGAGAAGAAGATGATCGTGGGCAGCACGTTCAGCGCGACCGTGAAGTGCTCGTCGAGGTAGTCGCCGAAGAGGAAGCGACTGCCTTCGCCGGTGAAGGTGAGCAGACGCGTCACCGCGTCGTTCAAGGCCGAGAAGAACCAGAGCCCTGCGCGCGTGCGGAGCACGAGCACTCCGAAGACGAGCTGGAGACCTGTGCCGTAGAGCACGATGCGCCACGGAAACGCCTTGCGATCGTAGGAGAGCGCCCACGCGAGGAAGATCATCGAAGCGAGCCCCGCGAGCGAGACGAGACGAAGCCAGAGCGGCGTCTCGGAGACGTCAGGCATGGCGAGGTCCTACCAGAGGAGCCCGCGCGGGGCCCATCCCTTCTCACCGGCAGCGGGCCGGCCGCGCAGCGCGGCTGTTTCGGCTATCGTCCGCGCGATGGAGCGCTCTCGGAACGTCGCGGTCGCCCTCGCGTTGCTCGGCGTGCTCGGCCTGGCCGCGTACCTCTGGTGGCAGGACGCCGAGGCCGAGCGCGTCCGCACCGAGCGGCAGGTGCGCGACGAGCGCGAGCAGGCGGAGCGGCTCGAGCGTCAGCGCGACGAGTCCCGCGCGCTCATGCCCGAGCCCCTGGCGGGCGTCTCGCTCGGGATGACGCTCGAGGAGGTGCGCGGCAGCGGTCACCGCCTCGAGCCGACGGCGCGCGGCGCTCCGGACGGCTTGCGCCTGGCGATGTACGAGGAGCGCCTCGCGAACGGCGCGCAGATCATGTTCGGCTTCTCGGAGGACACGGGGCGTCTCCAGCAAGTGCAGGTCATGAGCCTCCTGCCTCGCCTGGATGCGATCGCCCTTCACCTCCAGGCCATGAACGAGCGCTACGGCACCCCGACCGGCGCCTGGGACTGCCCCGACACACAGGGCTTGCCGACACGCCGCTTCACGTGGCGCCAGGCCCAGACCGCCATCGCCGACGTCTTCCTCGTCTACAACGGGCGCGCCTCGGTGACGCTCTACATCGCCACGCCCGATACGATCGGTCGCTCGCTCCGCATGAGCGCGTGCAGGCCCGTGCCCCGCGAGCGACTCGATCAGTTCCCGACCGCGACGCCGGAGCAGATCCAACGCGCGGTCGGTGAAGGTGGCTGAGGGTCCAGCGTCTCGGCGACGTCGTTCAGAGCTTGGGGCCCGAGCCCTTGATCGCGTCGCTCGCGCCCGCTTCGAACTTCTTGAAGTTGTCGATGAAGAACTTGGCGAGCTTCTTCTGCGTGTCGTCGTACGCGGCCTTGTCGGACCACGTGTTGCGTGGCCAGAGCAGCTCGGTCGGCACGTTGTTGCAGTGCGAAGGCACCTCGAAGCCGAAGACCGGATCGTGCTTGGTCGAGGCCGCGGCGAGCGAGCCGTCGTGGATCGCATCGAGGATCGCGCGCGTGTGGCGCAGGCTCATCCGGCGACCGACGCCGTAGCCGCCGCCAGTCCAGCCGGTGTTCACGAGCCACACGTTGGCGCCGTGCTTCTTCAGGCGCTCCGCGAGCAGCTCCGCGTACTTGCTCGGGTGCCACACCATGAAGGGGCCGCCGAAGCACGCGCTGAAGGTCGGGCTCGGCTCCTTCACGCCCACCTCGGTCCCCGCGACCTTCGCCGTGTAGCCGCTGATGAAGTGGTACATCGCCTGCTCGGGCGTGAGCTTCGCGACGGGCGGGAGCACGCCGTACGCGTCGCACGTGAGCATGATGACGTTGCTCGGGTGGCCCGCGACGCATGGGATCTTCGCGTTCGGGATGAACTCCACCGGGTAGCTGCAGCGGGTGTTCTCGGTGATCGAGATGTTCGTGTAGTCCACCTCGCGGGTGTTCTTGTCGTACACGACGTTCTCGAGGACGGATCCGTAGCGGATCGCACCGAAGATCTCGGGCTCGGTATCGGCCGACAGGTTGATCGCCTTCGCGTAGCAGCCGCCTTCGACGTTGAAGACGCCGCGGTCGGTCCACACGTGCTCGTCGTCTCCGATGAGGTAGCGGTTCGGATCCGCCGACAAGGTCGTCTTGCCCGTGCCCGAGAGGCCGAAGAAGATCGAGACGTTGCCGTCCTTGCCCTCGTTGGCCGAGCAGTGCATCGAGAGCTGGCCCTTGAGCGGCATGAGGTAGTTCATGATGGTGAACACCCCCTTCTTCATCTCGCCCGCATACTCGGTGCCGAGGATGACGAACTCCTGCCGCGCGAAGTTGAGCGCGACGCTGGTCTTGCTCGTCATGCCGCTCGTGTACCGGTTCGCGCTGAACGCGCCGGCGTTGAGGATCGTGTAGTCGGGATCGCCGAAGGCCGCGAGCTCCTCCGAGGTGGGTCGGATCAGCATGTTCCACATGAAGAGCGCGTGGTACGCGCGGCTGCAGATGATGCGGACCTTGATGCGGTAGCGCTCGTCCCAGCCCGCGAAGCCGTCGACCACGTAGAGGTGCGACTTCGTGTTGAGGGAGTCGATCGCGCGCTCGCGGTTCACCATGAAGATGTGCTCGTCGAGCTTGATGTTGACGTCGCCCCACCAGACGTTGTCGCGCGAGCGCGCGTCGTCGACGATGCGCTTGTCCTTGGGGCTGCGGCCCGTCTTCTCTCCCGAGTACGCCATGAGCGCGCCCGTCGAGCTGATCGCGGTGCCCGGCTCGTTCTGGAGGCCGAGCTCGTAGAGCTGCCCCGGCGAGGCGTTGCGGAAGATCTTCTTGACGGTGATGCCGTAGTTCGCGAGCGAGAAAGCCGTCTCGGTGCTCATGGTGTCGACCTCGTGGCGGCGCGCGGGGCGCCAAGGGGTGAGGAACGTACCGCCAAAGCGCCCGTTGACCAGCCGCACCGCGGGCGCGAGAAAGCTCACATGGCGCGATCCCGCATCCCGCGTGAGGAACCGGCGCACCATGCGAGGCGCGGGCGCTACGCTCGCCCGCGATGATCGATCCCGACGAGGACGAGCCCTTCGCCAAGACGACGCGCCCGTTCGTGAAGCCCGAGGCGCTCTATCCGGGTGCGCGCATCCGCCTGGTCGCGCCCTCGGGGGTCTTCGATCCCGCGCTCTTCGAGGCGGGACGCGCGCGCCTGGCCGAGCGCTACGACGTCGTGCACGACCCCGCGATCTTCTCGCGCGAGGGCTACCTCGCCGGCCACGACGAGCGACGCCTCCGCGAGCTGCTCGACGCGATCGAGGATCCGCTCTGCCAGGCGGTCGTGTGCGCGCGCGGCGGGTACGGGGCCATGCGCATCTTGCCGGGTCTTTCGATGGCCACGCTCGCCCGCGCGCCCAAGCTCCTCGTCGGCTTCTCCGACATCACGGCCCTGCACGTCTTCTGGCAGCGCGCCCGCGTCACGTCGGTCCACGGCGCGATGGCTGCAAGCCTCGGCACGCTCGACGAGGCGCGCTTCGCGCGCTGGATCCGATGTGTCGAAGGAGAGCCCGCCGCGCCGGTGACGGGCCTCGAGACGCTCGTCCCTGGAGAGGCGCGCGGCCCCCTGGTCGGCGGCAACCTCTCGATCCTCCACGCGCTCGAGGGGACTCCGCACTCGGCCCACGCGATCGGCCGCGTCGTCTTCCTCGAGGACACCGGCGAGGCGCCCTACCGCGTCGATCGCATGCTCACGACGCTGCGCCTCTCGGGCTTCTTCGACGGCGCGCGCGCGGTCGTGCTCGGCGCGTTCACCCACGCGAGCCCCGGCCTGCACGGGACGAGCGTCGAGGACGTGCTGCGCGAACGTCTCTCGGATCTCGGGATCCCCGTCGTCCGGGGCCTGCCCGCCGGTCACCTCGAGGACAACCTCGAGCTGCCCTTCGGGACCGACGTCACCGTGCGGGCGAGCGCAGAGGGCGCGAGCCTGGCCTTCGAGGAATCACCCGTCCGCGCGCGGGATTGATCGGGCGCCATGCCGCGGGCATATCCATGACCGACGATCTCCTCGGCTGGCTGTCGAGCCACGAGGGCCCCTGGGCCTACGCGCTCCTCGCGCTCGCCTGCCTGCTCGAGTACGTGTTTCCGCCCTTTCCAGGCGACTCCGTCGCGCTCTTCGGGATCTTCCTCTCCGTCAGCGCAGGCTTCTCGGTCCCGGGCACGTACGTCGCGTTGAACGTCGGGGCCACGGTCGGCGGTCTGCTCGCCTACGGTTTCGGGCGAATCTTCGCTGACCGGGAGCGCCGGCCGGGCTTTCTCCGGACCGAGCGCAGCGAACGCGCGATCGCGTCGCTCGAGGAGCAGTACGCCAAGCACGGCGGCCTGTACCTCCTCGTGAACCGCTTCGTGCCCGCCCTGCGTGCGTTCTTCTTCGTCGCGGCGGGCATCGCGCGCGTGCCCCCGTGGCAGGTGCTCCTCTACGGCGGCGCCTCCGCGATGCTCTGGAACGCGCTCCTCTTCGCCCTCGGATGGCTCGCGGGCGAGAGCTTCGAGGTCCTCGAAGGCTGGGTCGCGCGCTACGCGCTCGTCGCGGTCGTCATCGCGCTCTCCGTGCTGGCCCTCTTCGTGTGGCGGAGGCGACGCCGTCCCCTCTGACCGAGGGCAGGTGGCACCCACAGCGAGCGATGCGAGGGGACGCAGACCGTTCGAGGACGACGCGGAAGCGCAGGATTCCGCGGTCTCGGGGGCGCTCCACTCGGTCGAACGGACGAACGAGGGGTGCGGCGATCCGCTCACGAAGCGCGGCGGATCGCGCTTCTCGGGTGCGGCTTCGGAGACGTGCCGGCGGGGGCCTTCGACTGCATGCCGGGCGCAGGCTTCGATACCTTGCGCTTGGCCTTCGTCGCGGACCGAGACGACTCGCGCGACGCGGATGGCGGCGACTTCGACGCCTTCGTCGCAGGCGACTTCGACGCCTTCGACGCGGGCGCCTTCGACGCGGGCGGCCGCTCGCTCTCCGCGAGGCGCAGTCTCGCCCAGGCGCGCACGTTGGACGGCAACTCGGCGCGGACACCCTCCACCTCGGCGAGCGTTCGCACGCGCATCACGCGGCTCGACGCCCCGCTCACCTCGAGGTGCGGATGCTCGCCGGGGATGCGCGCACCCAGGGGAAACATGAGCCGAGCATGGTCGCGGCTCCCCGGGAAAAAGCTCGCGAGATGCCCGCCCCCGAGCACGAACGTGGGCGACTGCCACTTGAGCTGCTCCTCGCGCCGTGGGTCGGCGGCGTGGAGAATCTCGCGCATCGCGAGCACGACCGCCTTCATCGGGCTCTCGTATCCCCGGAACCAATGCTCGACGATCGGGCTCTTCGGCATCCTTCGCGTTCTAGGCCCGCCACCGCGCGCGCGCCATCCGGCGCAACGGCAGCGAGGCCGGACCCGAGCGGTCCCGCCTCGGCGCTCGCGCGCGGCACGGCGCCCATGGTAGCCCATGCCCATGACGACGACCCGCCGTGAACTCCTCGAGCTCCTCGCCGCCGCCGCCGGCGCCTCTGTCCTCGCTCCGATCGCCGTGGGCTGTGGCGGCGCGGCGGGCTCCGAGCAGAGCGCCTCGAGCGCTTCGTCCCGAGACGGCTCCGGTGGCGAAGCGGCGAGCGACCCCCTGGCCGTGCCCACCACGCGACCGGAGGGCTGGGACGCAATCGCGTTCAACCGTGCGCGCGGCAACGCCGGCGCGATCCCGGAGGACTACCGCGACGAGATCAACGGGCCCGATGGAGAGCTCATGCACCTCGGCAAGCACCTGCCCTACGTGCCCACGCTGCCCACGGGCGCAGTGCCCGCGGGCATGATCGCGCTCATGTGGGGAGACCCGTCGCTCGGGCGCACGCGCCACCCGAACGCGCCGCCGAGCGAGGCGGTCCCCACCGGTCATTGGTACGACTGGATCCGGATCCGCAAAGCCACGGCGGGCGAGGCGCCCGAGGCCACGAGCACCTACGGCGGCTGGCCCGCGGTGCTCGCTTCGGACAACGGCCGGATCCTCGCGCAGGAGGGCACGGACCCGACGGCCGACCTCGGCAAGAACACCGTGTATCTCGCGCAGCTGCCGGAGGGCGTCGCGTCCGGAGACACGATCCGGATCCACGCCAACTGCCTCACGCACGGCGAGTACGTCGACTTCCTCACCGTGCCGTGAGGGGGTCTCCGATCAGGACGCGAAGAGCGCGCCGAGAGAGACTCCGAACAGCATGCCGAGCACCAGCGGGATCGCGACGCTCAGCAGCACCAGGCCGACGCCGCCGTACACGAGCGCCTTGTCGAGGGCCGTCGGCTCGGCCTTGGGATCGTCCCTGTACTTCTGGATGATCTCGAGGTTCTTGCGGTTCGCGCGCCAGTAGACATCCCAGGCGTCCCCGAGGATCGGGACGGAACCACCGAACGTGTCGATCGCGATGTTGGCGACCATGCGCCCGATCGCGAGCGTCGGGATCCGCTCCTTCAGCGCGAGGAACAGCAGGCTGACCGAGCCCACGCCAGTGAGCACGTCTCCTGCGCCTGGCAGGAGCAGCCCGAGGATCGGGTCGATCCCGATGTGGATGTCGGTGCCCGGGATGCGGATGAGCTCGTCGGTGACGCGCACGAGGCGCTCGGCCCAGGGCGCGAGCTGCGCCCGGATGGCCTTCTTGAGCTCGGGGGAGACGTCGTCGCCGAGCACACGCTCGAGCGCGTGCTCGGCGAGATGCGCGCCCAGCTCCCGCTTTCGGTCGATCCGCGGCTCGAGCTCCGACGCGGCGGAGCCTCGCCGCGCCAGACCGGTTCCGGGTTCGTCATCTGCCATCGCGCGCATGTTCGCGCGAAGCTACGGGCGCCGCGAGAAAGATATTTCGAGGCCACCCGGGCTCGTCAGCGACGGCGCTGGCGCAGCTCGGTGACGTGCGCGCGGATCCGCGCCACCTCCGGGTCGCGCGGCCGCTGGCGCAGGTACTCCTCGTAGTAGTCGGCCGCGTCGTCGAGCGAACGCAGGCGCTCGGAGGTCACCGCGAGGTTGTAGACGAGCTCGGGCACCTCCACGCCGAGCGCCTGGAAGGCAGCCGCCGCGGCCGAGAATGCCTGGAGCGCCGGCGCATACCGGCGGCGGCGGAACATCTCCTGTCCCGAAGCGAAGAGCGCCGCGGCGTCAGCCGTCATCGCGTCCATCGAGGGCGGCAGCACCATCGTGGCGTCCCGCTGTCGCGCGCGCAGAGACTCCATCTGGGCGATCCGCGCCTCGACGTCGGCGCGCTCGGCCTCCGAGGGCGCGCCGCTCTCGAGGTAGCGTCGGAAGAACCGCACCGCGCTCTCGGGATCGGCCATGCGCTGGTAGCAGTACGCGATGTTGTACGCGAGCTCCGCGCTCGGCACGATCGCGTCGACCTCCGACAGCAACGCAGCCGCGCGTCCGAAATCGTTCGCTTGGTAGGCGCGCATGCCCTCGGCGAAGAGCCCGCGCGCGCGCTCCATCTCCGGACCGTCGGGCGGCGGCGGCGCCCCCGGCGGAGCGGCGTCGGGATCGAGCGGCCGAGAGGCCTCGGCCGGAGGCGCCTCGCGAGGCGGTGCCCCGGGGCCCGTGCCCACCTCCATGGGCACCCCCCTGGGATCCGTCTCGGCTCCGCTCGAGGCCTCGACGCTCGCGCCCCGAGGCTCTTCGCGCGCGGCGGGACCTGCGTCGCCACCGCCGCACCCGGAGCACGCGAGCGCAGCCCCGACGAGCGCCGCGAGACCGCGCCTCAAGCGTTCTCGGCCTTCGCGGCCGCCTTCGCCTGAGCGTCCTGCTGCTTCTTGAGCTCGGTCTCGAGCTTCTTGATCGTGCGCTTGAGGTCGCGGACGTCGTTCTTGGTGACGAGACCCAGGGACTTCGCGACCCCCTCGACGCGCTGGTCGATCTCTTCTTGCACCTTGCCGCGCAACTGGAAGGCCTGCATCGCGACCTTCATCACGCGCTCATCCTGCATGACCTTGGTGACCCGCGGGTCCTGGATCAGCTCCATGCCTTTCTTCATCACGCGCGACTTGAGGTTCATGCGCTGACGCTACTGCCCGTGCGCGCTCCGGGTCAACGCGTCGCGCTCGGGCTTGGCTTGACACCGCGCGGCCGCCGGCACTACATCCGCGACACTGAATCGCGATTCACTTCGCGCACACACAGGAGACATCGAGCCATGGCCGACGCACAGACCGACTTCGGAACGCGCCTTCCCGGGAAGATCTCGGGCAACCCCGACGAGGCCAAGGCCATCGGCGCCGTGTTCCTCTTCAAGATCACCGGTGACGGCGGCGGCACCTGGACCGTCGACTGCAAGAGCAACCCGGGCGTGCGGGCCGGCGAAGAGCCCGCCGACGTGACGCTCGAGCTGTCGGCGAGCGACTGGGCCACGATCAGCTCCAACCCCGGCGCCGCGATGCAGCTCTACTTCACGGGCAAGCTCAAGGTCAGCGGCAACGCGATGCTCGCGACCAAGCTCCAGAAGCTCCTGGCCTGACCCGGCTGGCGGTTCGACGAACGAGGCGTGCTCTGCGGAGCGCGCCTCGTTTCGTTTCGGCCTGCGCGTGCGAATCCGTCTACGCTGCGCGGCCATGGACAAGCCGCTCGAAGGGATCCGGGTCCTCGATCTGTCGCGCCTCCTGCCCGGACCGTGCGCGACGATGGTGCTCGCGGACCTCGGCGCACAGGTCGACAAGGTCGAAGACCCGCACGGGGGCGACTATCTGCGCTTCATGCCACCACACCATCAGGGCGTGAACGCGCCATTCCGAGCGCTCAACCGCGGCAAGCGAAGCCTCGTCCTGGACTTGAAGAATCCCGAGGGTCGCAAGGCGCTCCTCACGCTGCTGCCGCGCTACGACGTGCTCGTCGAGAGCTTTCGTCCAGGCGTCCTCGGCAAGCTCGGCCTGGGCTTCGACGTGATGCACGCCACCCATCCGGGCCTCGTGGTGTGCGCGATCACAGGCTACGGACAGGACGGCCCGCTCACCCACCGTGCGGGCCACGACATCAACTACCTCGCGCGCGCGGGGGTGCTCGGGCTGACCGGGCCCGAAGGTGGGCCGCCGCAGATCTTCGGCGTCCAGCTCGCCGACATCGCGGGCGCGCTCTTCGGAGTGCAGGGGATCCTCGCCGCGCTCGTCGCGCGGGCCAAGAGCGGCCGCGGGAGCTTCGTCGACGTCTCCATGTGCGAGGCCTCGATGCCGTTCGCGATGTTCGGTCTCATGAGCGCGTTCGCGGGCGAGCGCGTCGCCGGCGGCCTCTCGGCGCTCGCAGGTGCGACGGCGCCATTCGGCACCTACGCCACCAAGGACGGACGCGCGATGGCGCTCGGCGCGCTCGAGCCCAAGTTCTGGCTCGCCTTCTGCGCAGCGGTTGGGATCGAGGGCGAGCTGAACGCGATGGTCCCCGGCCCTCACCAGGCCGAGCTCAAGGCCAAGCTCCGCGCCGTCTTCGCGGACAAGACCTTCGCAGAGTGGTGCGCGATCGCGGCCGAGACCGACTGCTGCCTCGAGCCCGTGCTCCTGCCCGAGGAGCTTCTCGAGGACGCGCAACACACGGCGCGCGCGGCGATCCCGTTGGAGGACGGCCTCCCCTGCCTCAAGACCCCGGGCGCGAAAGCGTGGGCGCTCGGCCCTGCACCGCAGCAGGGTGAACATTCGGAGGCGGTGCTGCGTGAGGGTGGCCTCGACGGCGCCGCGATCGCGGCCCTCCGCGCGTGCGGCGCGACGCGCTGAGCTTCGTCTAAACAGAATCGCCGAGAGAGTGGATCGTCCGCGTCGCGGCGATTCTGTTTCGCGGAGCGGAGTTGGGTGGGGGGCCCCGAGCCGGCTCTGCCGGGCGGGGGGCGGGTCTGCATCAGACCCGCCGGAAAAAAGGGCTACACATGGATCGGCGTCTCGCCGATCCTGTGTCGAGCACTTCGCCAAGGGCACTTCGCCAAGGGCGGCACGGGCGCGCTCGTCGCGGCGCTGGTGAAGAAGCTCGAGGAGTTGGGCGGCCGCATCCGCTACGGCGCGGAGGTGCGCAGTGTCGAGGTGGTCGACGAGCGCGGTCGCCGTGCGACCAAGCACACGGGCCGACGCATCGCGCGCGGCGTCACGCTGATGGACGGCGAGCGCCTCGAGGCGGCCCTCGTCGTCTCGAACGCCGACTACGTGCACACGTACGGCAAGCTCATCGATCCGCGGGTGCGCCTCGCGCACCACGACGTGCGCATGAAGCTCGCGAAGCAGTCGATGTCGGTGGTGGTGATCCACTTCGGCTTCCGCAACGACGGGAAGAAGCTCGACCTCCAGCACCACAACATCATCCTCGGGCCGCGCTACGAGGGCCTGCTCACCGACATCTTCGACCGGAAGATCGAATTCGACCTCGCGGTGCTCGAGCGGCGCTGCCAGGACCTCGGCATCCCCTTCGCCCTCGGCCGCGTCGGCGGGCGGGCTCGCATCCTCGCCGGCGATCGCGGGCTGGTCTCGGTGGCGCGCGTGCCCGGGCGCGTCGTGCTCGACGGCATCGCACCCCTCAAGAACGCGACGTGGTCGTTCGATCGCTACACGCGCGAGCACGTCGGCCGCGCGCGCCTCGGCCGCGGCAAGGAGC
>JBKDQC010000099.1:0-14346 GCA_046342295.1 Deltaproteobacteria bacterium
GGGCTACGTGGAGCCGCCGCCGCGCGACCGCGGAGATCGTGGAGATCGCGGCGGAGATCGTGGTGGCTTCCGCGGCCGTGGCGACCGTGACCGCGGCGGCGATCGCGGCGGGTTCCGCGGCGGCGACCGCGACCGCCGTGACCGCGGCGGACCGCGTGGGCCCCGCGAGGGCGGCGGCGGCGGCGGCGAAGGCGGCGGCGGCGAGAGCTGAAGCGAGGTCGAGGCGACGCGACGGGCGCTCCGGAATCGGGGCGCCCGTTGGCGTTCCGTCACCGCGCCGCCGGAGATCGACGCGCGTGGTAAGCGTCGCGGATGCGCGTCACGAAGCTGAAGGACGGGGCGACGATCCCGGCGCGGGCGACCGCCGGCGCGGCGGGCCTGGATCTCTGCGCCTGTCTCGAGGAGCCGCTCACGCTCGCGCCCGCGGCGCGCGCGCTCGTGCCGACGGGCCTCGCGATCGCCCTGCCGGCCGGGCACGAGGGCCAGGTGAGGCCGCGCTCGGGCCTCGCGGCCAAGCACGGCGTCACCGTGCTGAACGCGCCGGGGACGATCGACGAAGACTACCGCGGCGAGGTGAAGGTCATCCTGGTGAACCTCGGTGCCGAGCCCTTCATCGTCTCGCACGGCGACCGCATCGCGCAGCTCGTGGTGGTGCCCGTCACGCGCGTCGAGCCCGAGCTCGTGGCCTCGCTCGAAGAGACGCCCCGCGGCAGCGGCGGCTTCGGCTCGACGGGGCGGTGAAAGAACGCGCGCGCTGGGCTCGGCGTTGGGGCACGCGCACACACACCCCCGAGTCGCCGCCGGCAGAGACGCTTCGGTTCAAGGCAACGCGCGGCCGTGCGCGCGGTCGACGAGGCGCCCGTAGATCACCGAGAGGTAGCTGCGGATCGTGTCGTGGGACGAGCTGACCGCGTTGAGGTGGTACTGGTATTGGACGACCGTGACGCTCGGATCCCCTTCGAAAGGACGAGCGACCAGCGACCCCTCCATCACCGAGAGCGCGCTCGACCCCCAGACCTTCTGCCAGCGCGTCGCGACCAGCGTCGGCGCGTCCTCGGTCCCCTCCGCCACGCCCATGCGCCAGCAGAGGCGGAAGTCGACGGTGAAGGGCGAGGGACCCGCGTTGATCTGCGACTGGTAGAGGCCGTCGCACTCCTCCGGCATCGGCGGCTCGATCACGAGGAAGCTGTTGACCGTCGTGTGGTCCTTGCCGACGAGCGGGTCCTGCATCGCCTCCCAGACGACCGCCATCGGCTGCTGGATGCAGCCCGCCGCGTGCACCGCGTTCGCGCGGTAGCTGCGGCCATCCGGGCGCGTGCCCGAGAACGAGAAGTTCTCACCGAAGGAGAGTTGCTCGGGGCACGGGTCATCGGCCGTGGGCGCGGGCAGCGGCGCCGTGTTGAGTTCCCACGGCTCGAGGCCTGGCGGGAAGGCGCTGGCCTCGATGCCGTAGCACCCGGCGAGGCCGGCAAGTCCGGCGGCGATCGCCGCGCGCACGACGCTCTTCATACGGACGCTCCGTAGTCCTCGCGCACGATCGTCTCGAGGCAGCGCTCGGCGTTCGCGCTGACCGTCCAGAAGGGATTGGAGAGCGGCGTGACGCCGGGCAGGAGGGAGCCATCGACGACGTAGAGGTTGGGGTGCCCCTCGACGCGGCCGAACATGTCGACACCCTGGCCGTGCACGCATCCGCCGAGCGGGTGAAAGGTGATCGACACATCGAGGCCGAGACCCGCGGGCTCGCCTCCATTCACCTCGTTGAGTCGGGCGATGATGTTCGTGGCGGCCTGCGCCGCCTGGGCGTCGTGGCTCGCGTCCCAGTCGACGGTGACCTTGCCCGCCATCGCGTCCCAGCGAAAACGACCCCGGCCCGACGGGATGCCCTGCCCGGTTCCGATCAGCGTCGCGCCGCCGATCGGAGCTGGCCCGTTCTCCATCGCGATGCGGTTGGCGGGGTCGAAGAGCAGCGCGCACGCGGGGCCCGCCTGCGTCGAGCCGAAGCCCGCCGCCGCCGCGTCCGGCACGACATTGGTGCGCGCCTTGATGTGCTGCGCGTTGTTGCCAAAGCCGCTGCCGATCGCCTCGGGCAGATCCGGCAGGCCGTTCTCGGCGCGGCTGCGGAGAAGGATGCCGTTGGTGTTCGCCGTGCCGCAGGAGACGAAGAGGCGGCGCGCGATGATCTCCTTCTCGGCCACCACGCTGCCCATCTCGTCGATCTGGTGGACGACGACCGAGTAGCCCTCGGCGTGCTGACGGATCACCTGCGCCCAGTGAAGGGGCCGGACCTCGCAGAGGCCGCTGCTCTCCGCCATGCCGAGGTAGCTCTTGTCGAGCGTGCCCTTCGCTCCGGAGTTGAGCCCGAAGATGTAGCTGCCGAGCGCGAGCATCTGAGGGATCGCGTCCATCTCCGCGACCTCGCGCGCCGCCGCCTCGAAGTCGAAGGCGCAGAGCAGGCGTCTCGCTTCGTACCCCGCAGCCTGCGCCTGCTCGAGGAAGACCCTCGTGGCGGTCCACTCCCGGCGGTTGAGGAGGTCGTCGGGGAGGATCCCCGGGTTCATCATCGCGCGCACCCTCGGGTACCAGCGCGTGTCCATGTCGTCATACGAGATCTCGTCGGGAAAGACCTCCTCGAAGAAGTCGCGCGGCGGCTGCACCATCATGCCGCTGTACACGAGCGATCCGCCACCGACCCCCGCCGCACAGACGATGTCGATGCCATTGCCATAGATCTTCTCGAGCACGCCCGTGTAGAGCGGCATCCGGCGGCCGGGAGGGATGCCCGGCAGGGGTTGCTGCTCCGCGAGCCACGTCGAGCGCATGTCGATGCCGCCAGGGCGCATGCTCGAGAACACGTCTTCCCCGGGCGTCTGGACGGTCCAACGGCGGCCGCGCTCGAGCACGACCGACCGTTGGCCCGCCTGGGCGAGGCGGAACGCGGCGATCGACCCACCGAAGCCCGAACCGAGGATCAGGGTGTCGACGCGCTCGGAGACGGCGCCGCCCTGGCAGCCGGGCAGCCCGAGCGTTCCGAGCGCAGCCGCGGCGGCCGCGGTGCGAACGAACATCCGTCGGGAGAGCGGGAGGTAGGCGCGCGGGTACATCGCAGCGATCGTGGGCGAGCGCCGCCCGCGACGTCAACGTCCACCGCCCGATTCCCCTGCGATCACGGCTCGTTGGCGATTGCAACCATTGCGATCGAAAGCATGGGCGATGCAGAGCGAGGGCCGCGCGGCGCGGGCCGTGCGCCTGCGCTTTGCCCGCAGCACGGGATCAGGCGGGCTCGGGGATCGCGACGCGCTCGCAGGTGCTCTCGTGGAGCTTGCCCGCGATCGTCAGGTAGAGCGCCCCGCCCGAGACGCTGAGCTCCCAGCGGTTGTTGCGGTCGAGCGTCGCCGAGACACGGTCGAGGAAGCCCCCGTCGAGGGCGCGCAGCTCGAGCGCCTCGCGGCGGTGCACCCTCGCCTCGGCGACCTGCTTGGCGAGCTCGCCCGGTCGCTGGTACGCGTAGACCGCGACGCGCGCGCCGAGCTTGCTCGCTCGGTGCAGCCTCTCGGTCGATGGCGAGCCGACCTCGATCCACGCGAGCAACCGATCGGTGAGGTCGCGTTGCCAGAGCGCGGGCTCGTCGTCGGCGGCGAGCCCTCGGGTGAAGACGAGTCCCTCGGCGTGCTCGAGGCAGCGCGCGATCACGCGCGCGATGAGGTAGCGATCCGTCTCGGAGGGGTGCTGCGCGACGCGGAGCTCGAGCGTCTCGTAGACGCCGCGATCACTGTCGGCGAGCTCGATGTCGAAGCGTCGCACGGTCGAGGGCTGGGCCATCGCCGCGAGCGAACCACGAACCGCGCCCGGCCGCTACGTCCGCGCGCCACGGAGGAATGCAGCACGGCCACCCCGCGGTTGTCCCGAATGGCAAACGCCTCCATCCTCGCGCCATGTCCGAGCATCCCCACCGCCCCTGGCCTCTGCGCGCGCAGCACGGCGCGCCGTCTCCGCGAGCCGGGCGCGATGGTCCCTCGGCGCGCTGCGGTCCGTGGACGCTCCTCGCGCTCGGGGTGCTCCTCGCGCTCGGGGCATGCGGGCCCTCTCCTTCACGCCAGGGCGAAGAAGAGTCGGCCCGCGGCACCCAGGGCTCGTCGAGCGGAGACGAGACGACGGCGGCAAGCGCGGACACGGACGTGGGCACCCTGCTGGTCGATGTCATCACGCCGCGGATCTGCGCGTCGCTGCGCGGCTCGTTCGTGGGCCTGCCTGGAGAGGGCGGCCGCAGCGGACCGGAGTCGGGGCTCGACCCCACGGCGGGTCGGTGGTGGATCCGAGAGTGCACCGCGACCGAGCACGACGGCAGGCTCGACCTCGCGATCCGCGGCACGGGCTGGACCTGGGTCGATCGCGAGTCGATGGGCTTCCAGGTGCGCCAGTACCTTCGCTTCGACGCGAACGCACGCTTCACCGCGTCGATGGAGATGGCGTACGACCGCCCGAACCGCATCGTGACGATCTGGATGCGACCGCAAGGCGACGTCGAGGCGAACGTGTCGCCGCGCGGCATGGTCGAGGCGCGCGCGACCGGCGTGCTCTCCGGGATGCTCGGCGGCCTGCTCGAGCTCGGCGGCAGCTCGCCCAGCGACCAGGCGCGGCAGCAGGTCGCGGCCGAAGGCGGGCAGCGCCTGCGCGAGCGCTTCGGCGCAGGCTTCACCGTGACCTACGCCATGGCCCAGGAGCAGATGGACTTCATGGTCGGCGCGCTCGAGCGCGGCCAGCTCCCGGAGCGGCCGTACCCGACCGAGGCCGGTGTCGTGTGGAGCGTGAACCAGCGCCTCGCGGTGTGGCCCGGCGGGCTCGACGTGATCGGACCGATCGACGGCAACCGCGGCGCGCACACGCTCGACTTCCAGCTCGAAGAAGGACAGCTCGCCACCGTCGACGCCGTGTGCGCGCCGGACTTCGAGGTCTTCTACGACCACCTGCTCCAAGGAGCGCAGGCGACGGCGCCGAGCGGGACGCGCGTGCTCGAGATCGGGCGGCTCGGCGAGCAGCAGCGCGTGACGCTGCCCGCCCTCGGTTGCCCCACCTTGCTCCTCGTGAGCACGCCGCAGACGGCGACGATGGCTCTGCGCGCCCGCGTCCGCATCTTCGATGGCGCCCACGGAACGACCGTGGCTGCGCAGCCCGCGCGCCCCCAGCCGGCGACCGCGACTGGCCAGGCGACGCCGCTCGCGGGCGCGCGTCCCATGCGCGTGCGCCTCGCCGGCATGTCGATCGCCACGGCGTCGGCGAGCGGCAGCCGCTGGGACATGATCGGCGGCGAGCCCGATCCGTACGTGATCATCGTCAGCGTCCCGGGCGCCCGCGAGGTCGAGCGCACCGCGGTGGTCGCGGACCAGCACGAGATCAACCTCGATCACTGGCTGCCGGGGGCCTACCACCTCCAGGATCTGCCGCTGCGCTTCAGCGTGTACGACGACGACGTCGGCGCCGACGAGCTCATCGGGGTCGCCGAGCTCTCGCGCGAACAGGCGACGTCCGCCGGCGCCGGCGAGCAGCGCCTCGAGGTCCGCACGTCCGGAGACGTCCCCCAGGTCGTCGGCGTCGTGCGCCTGACGCTGCAGCCCGTCCCCTGAGGGCCCGTGCAGAAACAACCTGATGGGATCGGCGTCGCGGCGCCCCGCCAGTGCTGACCGAGCGACGACGAATGCTGGGGGTATTTCGAGGAGAGCGGGCGGCTCTGGGGGGATGCCCCGGCGGCGAAACGGACAGGTCGTTTCTGCGCGGGCCCTGAGCGCAGCGCTGCACGGGCCTCGATTCGACGCGCCGCGCGGCATGACCGCCCGCGCATCACCGGCCCAGGACGCGTCTGGCGGCGCCGCGGCGCGCGCGCCTGCTACCCTTGTCGGCCCATGTCGCTCGTCTCCCTCCGACGCTCTGGTGACGGCGGCTCCATCCCGCTCTCGCGCAAGGACCTCACCCGCTTCCTCCCGACCACACGCGAGGAGATGGACGCCCGCGGCTGGGACGCGCTCGACATCTTGATCCTCAATGGCGACGCCTACGTCGATCATCCCGCCTTCGGCGGCGCTCTGATCGGCCGTTTCCTCGAGGCCCGCGGGTACCGCGTCGGGATGATCGCGCAGCCTCGCTGGGACCGCGTCGACGACATCGCGCGCCTGGGGCGCCCTCGCCTCTTCGTGGGCATCACCGCAGGCAACCTCGACTCGATGCTCAACAAGCTCACCGCGCAGAAGAAGGTGCGGTCCGAGGACCCCTACACGCCCGGCGGCGCGACGAACGGCCGCCCCAACCGCGCGACCATCGTGTACTCGAACCTCGTGCGTCAGGCGCTGCCGGGCGTGCCGATCGTGATCGGCGGGATCGAGGCCTCGCTGCGCCGGATCGCGCACTACGATTACTGGAGCGACTCGGTTCGCCGCTCGATCCTCCTCGACGCCAAGGCCGATCTCCTCATCTTCGGCATGGGCGAGCGGCCCGTGTGGGAGGTGGCCGACCGGCTCGCCAGAGGCGAGCCCATCGGCGCGCTCCGCGACGTGCGCGGCACCGCCCACGTGCGCGGAAAGGGCGAGTGGGAGTCGCTCGAAAAAAGCCGCTTCGTGAAGGATGCCAAGACGCTCTGGCTTCCTTCCTACGAGGAGGTCAGCCCGCCGACGCCCGAGGGCAAGCTCGCCTTCCGCGAGATGTCGCGCGCCTTCCAGTACGAGACCAACCCTGGCAACGGGCGCCCCCTGCTCCAGCCGCACGGCGCGCAGGCGGTGTACTTCAATCCGCCCGCGGTTCCGCTCGACACGCCCCTCATGGACGCGCTCTACGACCTGCCGTTCACCCGCGTGCCCCACTTCAGCTACCGCGAGAAGATCCCGGGCTACGAGACGGTGAAGCACTCGATCGTCACGATGCGAGGCTGCTTCGGGGGCTGCACGTTCTGCTCGATCACGGAGCACGAGGGCCGGGTGATCCAGTCCCGCTCGGCCGAGAGCATCCTTCGCGAGGTGCGTGCGCTGCGCCGGATGGACGACTTCCACGGAGTCATCAGCGACGTCGGCGGCCCCACGGCCAACATGTACAAGATGCGGTGCAAGTCGGAGGCGATCGAGTCGAGCTGTCGGCGCCTCTCGTGCGTGCACCCGGGCGTCTGCGAGAACCTCGTGACCGATCACGATCCGTTGATCGACGTGCTCCAGCGCGTGCGCAGCGAGAAGGGCATCAAGAAGGTCTTCGTCGCGAGCGGTGTCCGCTACGACCTCGCCGAGCGCAGCCCGCGGTTCGTCAACGAGCTCGCCAAGCACCACACCGGAGGGCAGCTCTCCGTCGCTCCGGAGCACGTCGACGACGAGGTGCTCGACAAGATGAAGAAGCCAGGGGCCGAGAGCTACGAGCGCTTCGCAGACATGTTCGCCTGCGCGTCCGAGGAAGCCGGCAAGGACCAGCACCTCGGGCCCTATTACATCTCGGGTCACCCGGGCTCGACACTGGACTCCATGATCGCGCTCGCGCTCTACCTGAAGAAGCGAGGGATCCGACCCCGGCAGGTGCAGGACTTCATCCCGACACCGATGTCGATGGCGACGTGCATGTACTACACGGGCGAGGATCCCTTCACGCGCGAGCCCGTCTACACGGCGCGCGAGCTGCGCGACAAGCGCAAGCAGAAGGCGTTGCTTCTGTACTGGGATCCCCAGCACCACGACCTCGCACGCGAGGCGCTGCTCGAGGCGGGCCGACGGGACCTCATCGGCTCCGGTGCGCACTGTCTCGTGCCGCCCGCGAGCGGCAAGGGCGCGCTGTCGATCCACACCAAGCGGGCGTTCGACAAGCGCGGCGGGGCCGCCCCGAAGGGCCGCCTCGGCAAGCGCAGTGGCGGCGAGGACCGCCCGCGACGCAGAGCGTGAGCACGGCGACGGCGTGGCGATCCGTGACGCCCAGGTCGATGTCGATGTCGATGTCGAAAGCGAGGGCGAAGTCGAAGTCGCTCTCGACTCCGGTCGAACAAACGCACCGCGGGCGGTACAAACCTGTCGAATGGATGTCTTCCTTCGACGTGTCTCTTCTCCGGCGCCCGCCCCGCGGAGCGCGCATGCCGTGCGCCACGCGCTCTGCTTCGCCCTCGCAGCCGGGCTACTCCAGGGCTGCGACGAGCGACGCGCCGAGGAGATCCTCCTCGCCCTGGTGCTTCTCGGCCTGACGTTGGTCGTGCTCAACCTGGTGAACCTGGCAGCGGTCGGCGGCGGGATCGCCACCATCGCCATGAACCGCTTCGGCACCGCGACTCGACTCTCGCGCACGTGGGGCTTCGTGTTCGGCGGCCTCAACATCGCAGCAGGCGTCACGGGAATGCTCGGCACGCTCGGCTGGAGGCTGGCTCTGCGCAGCGCGTTGCCCGAGGCGCTGCGAGGCCTCGACCAGGAGCCCACCGCCGACGCGATCTCGGGTGTGCTCGTCTCGCTCGGCATCTCGCTCGCCTACGTGGCGCTCGGCGCCGCGGGGATCTTCGTCGCCGCCCAGGCCAGGCCAGCGGACACAGACGCTCGAGGCCGCGCTTCGAGCCCGTGAGCACCGAGCGGCGTCAGCGGCGCCGGCGCAAACGGAGCGCGGTGAGCACGAGGCCAGCCCAGAGCATCGATCCCCCCGAAGCGGTACCACTGCGGACGCTGCAACCTCCCGACAGCGTGGTGGGGCGCTGCAAACGGCCCTCGCCACCTCCTGCAGGGGTGTCGGAGCCGGGCGGGGAGGCCGGGTCGCTGCCGGAGTCGGCGCCCATCGCTCCCTCGGGGCCCGAGCCACCCGTGCCGCTCTCGGAGCCCATACCGCGGCCCGAGCCGCCCTCGGGGGCGCCTGGCGCGGGCGCGCACCGAGCATCGACGCCGTCGCAGTCTTGGTCGATGCCATCGCCGCACGTCTCGGGCGCACCGGGGTGGATCTCGACGCGGCCGTCGTCGCAGTCCTCGGCGGCGTAGCCGTCGTTGTCGCCGTCGCACAGCGCTTCGCCGCCGCTCCCGTCGGGCACGCACGCGACGGCACATTCCTCGCGAAACACCATGCCTGCCTCGCAGCGCACGCGATCGCTGCCGTCACAGGTCCAACGCGCGCCGAGCCCGATGGGGCAAGACCGGGGCCCCGTCGACTGGACCCGCACCTGGATCCACTCGTCGGAGACGCCGCCGTCGTCGGAGAACCAGGCGACGCCTTCCTGCACGAGGTTGAAGAACTGGGCGTGGTCGCCCGCGGTCGTGGGCGCACGCACGGTGAACTCGAAGCGGCCGGTCATGCCCGGGGGCACCACGCGGTCGACCGTCGCGGCGCGGTTGGGCGCGATCCAGTCCGGTCCCGCGATCGGGCTCGCGACATCGCGCGGCGAGGTGGTGCCGAGGAACGTCGCGCCCGGCGTCCACGTCTCGGTCCCGGTGTTGCGGAGCTCGAGGTAGCCGCTGAAGGTCGCGCCGGCGGCGAGCGGGAACGCATCGCGCGCGAGCGGGAACGTCTGCGACACGAACTCGAGCCCGAAGCGCTCGCTGACGTTCCAGAACTCGGCGCCCATCTCCTCGTACACGCCCGACGTGTGGTCGCGGTAGCGGGCGTAGCGGCTCGGGAAGCACGAGGCCGAGGGCGAGCAACCGTTGTAGTGGTGCGTGACGGTGGTGACCCACGCATCCCACCGGTCATTGCCGACGCGTACGCCATTCATCCACTCGATCGCCTGCGCGCGGTTGTCGACCCCCGCGATGTGCGTGGACCGCACGACCATCGCCGTCGTGAAGTCGACGGCCGCCGCGACGTTGCCCGCGATCGAGAGGATGCGATCGCCCTCGCGCCGGAGGGTGTCGTCGAAGGTCCCCGCGTCGAACTGGAACATCCCGAGACCGCCCTCGCGGATCGAGCACGGGCCGTCTCCGGAGCCCGCGACGACGGGGCCGCCGCCACAGTCTGCCGAATCGGGACCTCGGCACGCCCACGTCAACTCCGACCAGCAGTGGCTCATCTGCGTCTCGGCGTCGGCGATGCCCGCGAGCAGCCAGCCCTGGGTGAGCCCGCTGGCCGCTGCGGCGTCGCGGATCTGCGCGGCCCGGGCCCTGCGCTGCGAGGCCGAGAGGCTCGACTCGACCCAGCCGTAGTCGCGGTCCATCGCCACCTCCTCGCCCCCGCCGAGGCAGGCGCCGCCCCCGAGGGAGACGACAGCGAGCAAGGCCGCGACGGGGACGAAGAGGGCGGGGCGAAAGGTGGCCATGCGACTCCGCATCGCATCGGCCGTGCCGCGGACCACGCGGAAGACCTTGCGACCGGGAGGAGGCGCGCATGCGTCACGGTGGCTCGAAACCGACGCCGGCCCCGGGTCCTTGCCCAGGGAGCACGACGGGCAGGCGTCCAGGCTCTGGACACGGGACCCACCGGGATCGCGCGGTCAGCGGCTCGCCTGGTCGCGGATGAGCTGGGCCATCAGCCGCGCGATCTCGCGGGCGCCTTCGCGGTCCATGACCCGCCGCAGGTCCCGGCGGAGCACGGCCTCGCTGAACTCTCCGAACTGCGTGAGGAATTCCGCGTCGCTCGGCAGCTCGCGGGTGCAGAACGAAGGGCGCGGCGCGCGGAGCTCCTCACAGTCAGCCTGGCTGCAGACCTCGTGCACGCGAGGCCGCGAGAACTCGCCCTCTCGCAGCGCGTCGCGACACGCCCGGGCCGCATAGAGACCAGAGCATTCCCGCATCAGCGTCGCGAACGTGGGGACGCTCTCGGGTCGGAGGTTCTCGAGCAGCGCCCCACACTGGTCGAGGCCCGCTTCCTGCTCGGTGCGGGCGACGCGCTCCGCCCGCTCCGGGTGCGGCGCGCTCGACGCGGACGGCTCCGCGGTTGTGTCACCCGTGGCGGCCTCCCCGCAGGCCGAGAGCGAGACCCCGCAGGCCAAGAGCGAGACAGCACCTCGAAGGATGCGTCCGGTCACGGCTCGGCCTGGTCTGCCTGGCCGAGCACTGGAAGCCGGCGCACACCGCCCGGACCGTAGCTCGTGCGAAGCGCGGCGAGATCGGGCGAGACCAGCTCGTCTTCGACGCGAGGCTCGGCTTCGTCACGCGCGCCCAGCTTGCCCTCGCTCTCCTTGGCGACGCCGAGCCCGAGACGATCCCAGAGGCCGCGGTCGAGGAGGTGACTGGCGCGCACGTTCGTGAGCGCCGCGAGCATGCTCTCCTTGGCCTTGGGCGCGAGCGCCTCCATCTGCGCGAGGAGGGTCTTGACCTGCTTGCGCATCAGGTTTTCCTGCGAGCCGCAGAGGTCGCATGGCAGGATCGGAAACGCATCGATCGCAGCGAGCTGCGCAATGTTCTCCTCGGGGCAATAGAGCAGCGGGCGGATCACCACGTTGCGACCGTCGTCCGAGACGAGCTTCGGAGGCATCGCCTTGAGCGAGCCCGTGAACATCAGGTTCAGCATCAAGGTCTCGAGCGAGTCCT
Organism: Deltaproteobacteria bacterium; assembly: GCA_046342295.1. Taxonomy (GTDB): domain Bacteria; phylum Myxococcota_A; class Polyangia; order Polyangiales; family Sandaracinaceae; genus JAFLCL01. The sequence goes on from JBKDQC010000099.1 coordinate 11,448, forward strand.
CGCGGTGGTGCCCGAGCGCGATGCGCGTACAGCCGAGCTCCTGCGCGACGTTGTAGAGCACGCCGCGTCGCAGCCGCGAGCAGAGCGAGCAGTACGTGGGGGCGTCGGGCGCGTCCTTGGGCCCGAGCTTGTCGACGACGATCGAGTACGTGTCCTCGCGAACGATGTGGTGCTCGTAGCCGTGCGACACGAGCCAGTTCCGGAGCGGTGTCCCGTCGTAGCCAGGGTGCCCTTGGTCGAGGTGCACCGCGACGATCGAGAACTTCGCGGGCGAGCGACGGCGGAGGCTCTCGAGCAGGTGCAGCATCGTGTAGCTGTCCTTGCCCCCCGAGACGCACACCATGACGCGGTCGCCCTCCCCCACGAGCCCGAAGTCCGCGATGCAGCGGCCCATGCGGCGCAGGAGATCGCGCTCGAGACGGTCGCGCAGCGCTGACTGAGACTCGGGCCCGCGTTCGGCCACTGGGATGCGTGCGGTCATGGTCGCGGAGGGTGACGATCGACCGCGCGCTCCGCAACCCGGCGCCGGACGCGACGGGTTTGGTATCCTCGTGCGCGATGAACGATCCGCACTTCCGGCGCAGCGCGCGAAGCGCGGTCGACCTCAGGGTGAGCTTTCGGCTCGACGCGCCCGATGCCACGCTCGAGAAGGCGGGCCGTGTCTCGGATCTCGGCATGGGCGGCGTCTTCGTCGGCTGCAGCAGCGCGCCGCCCATCGGCGCATCGATCCGCATCTACTTCGCGCTGCCGTCCGCCTGGGATCCGGTGGACCTGCCCGCAGTCGTGCGCTGGCTCGACCGCGACGGGTTCGGCGCGGAATTCCGCGGCCTCACCGCGCCACAAGCCGAGGCGCTCGCCGAGCTGGTCGCGCGTCTCGGCTTCGAGGAGGAGACCGCGTGAGCGAGCTCGGCGCGCCCGGCGAGACCGCTCCGTCGCGCCCTTCGATCGACGCACATCGCGCGACCCTCGAAGCTCCCGCCGAGGCCGAGCCCGGCCAGGATGGCGCCGCGAGCGGCGAGCGCGCGGCGCGCTCCGTGTGGATCGGCCGGGTCCTCGATGAGCGCTACCGGATCGACGGGGTGCTCGGCGAGGGCGGCATGGGCGTCGTACTGCTCGCCGAGCACCTCAAGCTGCAGAAGAAGGTCGCGCTCAAGGTCGTCGTGCCGGCGTTCGCGGGCGCAGGCGAGGTCGCGGCGCGCTTCGCCCGAGAAGCCATGGCCTCGGCACAGCTCGATCACCCGCACGTCGCGAGCGCCCTGGATTACGGCACCCTCGACGAAGGCGGCGCGTACCTGGTGATGCAGCTCGTGCGTGGAGAGAGCCTGCGCGAGCGCATGGGCCGCCACGTCGGAGACTGGGGCTTCGCGTGCGAGGTCGGTGCACAGATCGCCGAAGCCCTCGTGGCGGCGCATGCCGCGCGCATCGTGCATCGCGATCTCAAGCCCGAGAATGTGATGCTCGAGGCGCGCGACGGAGACGCCGGCGCGATCCACGTGCGCGTCCTCGACTTCGGCGTCGCGCGGATCGTCGGGGAAGGGAGCCCGGAGGCACCCGCCGCGCGGAAGCTCACGCGCGCGGGCTCGATCCTCGGAACGCCCGGCTACATGGCGCCCGAGCAAGCCCTCGGCGAAGAAGTCGATGAGCGCGCCGACCTCTATGCGCTCGGCGTGATCCTCTGGGAGAGCATCGTCGGCTGTGATCTCTTCGAGGGCAGTGACGTACCTGGCCTCGTGACGGCGCAGCTCACGCAGGCGATCGAGCCGATCGGCTTTCATTGCCCGGACGTGCCGCCGGAGCTCGACGCGCTCGTGCTGCGCCTCCTGTCGCCGCGGCGCGCCGACCGCCCCGCCACGGCGGCGGAAGTTCGACACACCTTGCGCGACATCGCGCTCGTGGGTCAGCTCGAGCGCCTGAGCAGCGGAACCGCTCGCGCCGCGCTCGCCGCCACGGGGAACGCGGACACGATGCCCGCTCCGGCCGCCGCGCCGCGCGGGCGCCCGACCCCCCCGAGGGTCGCCGATGCAGCGCCCCCACCGACCTCTGCACCACACGCGCCGGCGGTCCCCACCGCGGTGGCGCCGTCTCTCGCGAGTCCAACCCCCAAGCTGCTGCGCAGTCGCGGTGCGTACCTCGCGCTCGCCACGGCCGCATGCCTCGCGATGATCGCTGCCGGCGACGGCCTCGGGATCTCGGTCCCGCGTGACGAATCGACGGTCGTGATCCCGATGCCGATCCTGGTCGGCGCGCCCGCGCCGACCTCGCCCCCGCCCGCGCCTCCCCGAGACTCATCCACACCATCGACCTCTCCAGCCTCGCCGACGTCTCCAGCCTCGCCGACGTCTCCGACCTCACCGACGTCTCCGACCTCACCCGCCTCGGCGAGGGCCCACGAGCCAGCGACGGCACCCGAGGTCGAGCGCGACCTCGCCATTCTTCTCGAGTCAGGGAGCCGCGACACCCGTCAGACCGTGGCCGCCTCTCTGCTCGCGCGACCGCGAGGCAGCCTCGCTCCGTTGCTCGAGGCGCTCGCGCAGCTCGAGACCGCCTCGGGCTGCACCGGCAAACGCAACGCACTTCGCGCGCTCCGCGAGCTTCGCGATCCGCGCGCGTTGCCGGCGATCGAGCGCATGGACCGGCTCCCCCGCAATGGCTGCGGCTTCTTGAGGCTCGGCGATTGTTGGACCTGCCTCCGCCCGGAGCTGCGCCGGACCCTGCGCTCGCTCCGCGGCGAGGCAGAAGCCCCAGAGACCCGAGGGCCCTGAGAGCACGTGGCACTCGGATGGATCGATGCGGGTGACACGGGCTCGAATCGGCGGGAGGGAGGCTCTCGCCGATTTACTCGGCGAGAGGGAGGGGCTGCGGCCAGACCCTCCGGCAAGAAACGTCAGAGCATGAGTCA
>JBKDQC010000100.1:0-2469 GCA_046342295.1 Deltaproteobacteria bacterium
GCGTGACGCGGTGCGATCTGCACCCGAGTGAATCGGCGAGAGCTTCCCTCCCGCCGATGCGAGCCCGTGGCACCCGCATCGATCCAACCGAGTGCCACGAGCTCTCACAGCAACAGTCACTTGGATGGACTCATGCTCTGACGTTTCGTGCCGGAGGGTCTGGCCGCAGCCCCTCCCTCTCGCCGAGTGAATCGGCGAGAGCCTCCCGCCCGCCGATTCGAGCCCGTGGCACCCGCATCGATCCATCCGAGTGCCACGTGCTCTCAGTACGAGAGAGTGGCGCTGGTTCCATCGAAGGCGAGGGTGGGGCCGGTCGGGTCGTCGCTGAGCGCGTAGACGGGCTCGTCCCACTCCTCGCGCACCGTGAGCCCCACGATCGTGAGGACGAGGCCGAGGGCCAGTGCGATGCCGGTGACCACCGAGAAGTATCCGATCCCGCACTCGAAGGCGGTGTCGAGGTTGCGGAACGCCCCGAGCTGGAGCCAGGGGCCGAGGATCGGAACATAGGCGAACCCGAGCTGGTCTGGGTCGTCCCACTGGCCCGCCAGCATCGGGGCGCCGATGGCCTGGCTCACGTAGCCGCCCACGAGAAGGACGATGCCAGGGACGATCACCGCCGGGATGGCCGCGCTGCGGTGCTCGTAGCGCACGGGCTGCGGCTGGGAGACGGGCTGGGTGTACGCGCTGCCCTGGTAGAGGTTCGGGTCGGTGGGCTGCGCGTAGTTGCCGGCCGGAGCGTTGGGGGCGCCGTAGGTGACCTGCCCCTGGATGATCACCTGGGCCTCGGCACGGGGCGTCATCAGCAAACCGAACAAGACAAGGGCGAGCGGAGCGAAGCAGCGCATGGGTCCTCGTGTGTGGTGGTACGAGCCTCGGAAACGAACCTTCCCTCAGCCGGCGCTGTACGCCACTCGATCAGGCGCGGGCCTCCGAGACGCGGGCCTCGACCTCGGCGCGGACCTCCGCGAGGCGCTCCGGGGTCTGGGCTTCGAAGCGCAACACGAGCACCGGCTGCGTGTTGGATGCGCGCACGAGGCCCCAGGCCCCGTCGGGAAAGACGATCCTGGCGCCGTCGACGTCGATGACGCGGTGGCCTGCGTCGCGCTGCGCGACCACGCGGTAGTGCGCGAGCACCCGCTCGACCACCCCGAACTTCGTCGCGTCGGGGCAATCCATGCGGATCTCGGGCGTCGAGGACGTCTGTGGAAGGTCCGCGAGCAGCTCGTCGATGCCCTGTCCCGTGCGCGCGAGGATCTCGAGGAGGCGGAGGCTCGCGTAGATCGCATCGTCGAAGCCGTAGAAGCGGTCCGCGAAGAACACGTGGCCGCTCATCTCGCCGGCGAGGAGCGCTTGCTCTTCTTTCATCTTCTTCTTGATGAGCGAGTGTCCGGTCTTCCAGAGGATCGGACGTCCTCCGCGCGCAGCGATGTCGTCGTAGAGGACCTGCGAGCACTTCACCTCGCCGAGCACGGCCGCGCCGGGTCGCGCCGCGATCACATCTCGCGCGAGCAGCGCGAGCAGCCGGTCGCCGAAGAGGGTGTTGCCGTACTTGTCGACGACGCCGATGCGGTCAGCATCCCCGTCGTAGGCGATCCCGAGGTCGAGCCCTCCCTCGCGCACGGCGCCGACGAGGAGCTCGAGGTTCTCGGGAAGCGAGGGATCGGGATGATGAACTGGGAAGCGACCGTCCGGGTCGCAGAGCAGGGCGACGGGCTCGAGTCCGAGCGCGCGCATGGCGGCGAGAGCCAAGGGCCCGCCGGCGCCGCTGCCCGCATCGATCGCGAAGCGTAGAGGACGCGCCGCGTGCAGGCGGAGGTTGCCACGCATGAAGCCGAGGTACGCGGGCGTCGGGTCGGTCGCGACGACGCGGCCGCCAGGACGATCGACGAAGTCGCCTCGCTCGATCATGCCCTTGAGCTCGGTGATGTCCTGTCCGGTCAGCGTCGCCTTGCCGGACATCATCTTGAAGCCGTTGTCCTCGGGCGGGTTGTGGCTGCCGGTGACCTGCACCCCGCCGTCGAGGTCGTGGTGGAAGACCGTGAAGTAGAGGAGCGGCGTGGGCCCCATCCCGATGTCGAGGATCTCGAGCCCCGACCGCAGGAGGCCGCGAACGAGTGCCGTGTGCAAGCGCGGTGAGCTCAGCCGGCAGTCGCGCCCGAGGCCGACGCGTCGCGCGTCGCGGCGCACCCAGAGCGTGCCGAGGGCGCGCCCGAGAAGCTCGACGAGCTCGTCTGGAAAGTCGCGCTCGGCGACGCCGCGGATGTCGTACTCGCGAAAGACGTGCGGATTGGGGATCATGACGCGCGCACGGTAGCACCGCTGGCGGCTCTGAGAGCACGTGGCACTCGGATGGATCGATGCGGGTGACACGGGCTCGAATCGGCGGGAGGGAGGCTCTCGCCGATTTACTCGGCGAGAGGGAGGGGCTGCGGCCAGACCCTCCGGCAAGAAACGTCAGAGCATGAGTCA
>JBKDQC010000101.1:0-7004 GCA_046342295.1 Deltaproteobacteria bacterium
ATCGCCACGCTCCGCGGCTTGTTGCCTGCGCCAGAGGAAGGGCCCCCGACGACGACTCCCGAGACCGCCGCGACCCCGAGGTCGATCGACGCTGGGCGCGCCGGGACGAGCCGGCCCCACTGGGCAGGCGCGCTCGCGCTCGGTGGGCTCGCGGTGGCCCTCGTCGGGGTGGTGCCGGGCGTCTTGGCGCTGAGCACGGGCTCGAGCCTCGACGGCCTCTGCACCGCCGACGGTGCGTGCCCGGAGCGCGCGCGCGACGTGCTGGAGCGCGGACGTCTCGAGGCGGGCGCAGCGGACGTCCTCTTCGCCACGGGCGGCGCGCTGGCACTGGGCTTCGGGCTCGTCTGGCTCCTCGTCGAGGAGCCGGTCGAGGCGCCGGTGACCGCCTGGTGCGGTCCGGCGGGCTGCGGAGCGCTCGCCGGAGGGCGCTTCTGATGCGCGCGGTGCTGGCCGTCGTCACGGCGCTCTGCTTGGGCGCGTGCACGCTGGTGACGAACCTGGAGCGCTTCCGCATCGAGGATGCTGGCGGGGACGACTCCATGGACGCGAGCGCCGACACGCGCGTTCCAGGGCTCGACGCCGCAGGCCGCGCCGGGGTGGACGCGGCCCGCGAGGCGGGAGCCGCAGGAGGCGGCTACCTCGACCGCTGCGCATCGGACGAGGACTGCGCCGAAGGGCTCGCTTGCATCCCGGACCTCGGCGGCACGTCGTTCTGCTCGAGGACCTGCTCCGCGTCGGCGGAGTGCGCGGCTGAGCATGTCTGCGATTTCGTGGACGTGGTCCAGTTGTGCACGCCCGACGACACGGGCAGGCCGTGCACGAACGATGACGAGTGCCGGACGGGACGATGTGTCCAGTTCGGTACGCACCGCGTGTGCACCCGCCGCTGCTCGGATTCTCCTGGGGACCGCCCGTGCCCCGTTGGGTTCTCGTGCGACATGGTGGGAGCGGGACCGGCAAGGTTGTGCGCGCGGGAGGAGTGCGCGGACTCCTGCGACTGCGGTCCGGAGAGGGGCTGCCCGTGGCAGCAAGCCTGTGTGGTCACAGGGTGCTAGGGCACCGGCAATCGGGACTTGACGGCCGCATGCGCAACCGGAGAAGAGTGTCGGAGCGGTCTGTGCTTCTACGGGAAGTGCACCCGGGTGTGCGCCGATGGCCTCTGCCCGACCACCTGGACCTGCGGCCCGACAGGTTCGTGCTCGCCGCCTGGTCCCTGAGAACATGGGCCCACTCGGATTCGAACCGAGACACGCCCCGTTATGAGCGGGGAGCTCTGACCGGTTGAGCTATGGGCCCGGTCGAACAGCGGACCTCGCTCACACGTGGGTGAGCCACTCGGGCCGCGTCGGTCCGATGCCTCGCACGGTCTCGAAGAAGCGGTCCTGGATCTTCCTGGTGATCGGGCCCCGCGCGCCTTCGCCGACGCGCCGATCATCGACCTCGCGCACCGGCGTCACCTCGGCCGCCGTGCCGCAGAGGAAGATCTCGTCGGCCACGTAGAGCTCGTCGCGCGCGATGTCGCGCTCGACGACCGTGATGCCGAGGTCGGAGCGCAGGATGTGCAGGATCGAGTCCCGCGTGATGCCGCCGAGGATCGAGGTGCCCATGGGCGGCGTGTAGACGACGCCGTCGCGCACCATCCACACATTCTCGCCCGACGCCTCGCTCACGTGGCCCTGCGCGTCGAGGAGAATCGCCTCTTGGTAGCCGGCCGCGAGCGCCTCGCGCTTGGCCAGCACCGAGTTCACGTAGTGGCCGACGACCTTGCCCTTGGCCATCAGCATGTTGATGCCGGGGCGCGTGAAGGAGCTGACCTTCGCGCGGATGCCCTTTTGGAGACCCTCCTCGCCGAGGTAGGCGCCCCAATGCCAGACCACGATGGCGACGCGCGTGGGGTTCACGGCGCCGAGGCCCATCGCGCCGTCACCGAGGAACGCGAGGGGCCGCAGGTAGCAGGCCTTGAGCCCGTTGGCCCGCACGGTGTCGAGGCAGGCCTGCACGATCTCTTCCTGCGTGTACGGCATCGGCATCGTGCAGATCTTCGCGGAGTCGAAGAGCCGGCGGACGTGCTCGCGCAGGCGGAAGATCGCGCTCTTTCCGTCGTGCGTCTCGTAGCAACGGATGCCCTCGAAGACACCGAGCCCGTAGTGCAGGGTGTGCGTGAGGATGTGCACGTTCGCCTGATCCCAATCGATCAGCTTTCCGTCGAGCCACACCTTCGAGACCTTGTCGACCATCGGCGCCTCCGCGGGAGAACGCTCGGCTTCTATCACGCCGGGTCTCGATGCAAACCCTCCAGGAGCGCGCGCCTCGAGGTACCAAGCGGCCGCCGCTCAACCTTCCGGGGTCTCGCCGCGGATGTTCACCCACGTGGCCGGGTTCTCCGCGCGCGGGAAGATCGCGTGCCAGCCCTCCGGCAGGCGCGGGCCCGCCCACTGGAAGAGCCAGCGCGCGTCGTGCGGCGAGAGGTTCACGCATCCGTGGGAGCGCGGCCGGCCGAAGCCGTCGTGCCAGAACGCCGAGTGGAGCGCGAACGCGAGCTGGAAGTACATCACGTACGGGACGTCTTCGATGGAGTACGGGCCATCGGCCGCATGGTCGCCATCCATCGTGTGCGTGACGTGCTTGCTGGTGATCCGGAAGAGGCCACTCGGCGTGCGCATGTCGCGCAAGGGGTCGTCCGGATCGCGCACGCGCCCCGTCGAGACCAGCGTGGCGAAGACGGGCGTCAACCCCTCGTAGGCGATCAAGGTCTGCGTCGAGAGGTCGATGTCGATCCACTGGTCGCGCTCGCCGACGCCCTCGGGCCGTGCGGTCGCGGCGCGGAGCACGCGCACATCCTCGACGCGGAAGAGGCGCGCGTCGCTCGTGGTCACGTAGCGCGTACCGCGGAGCTCGGTCTCCCCTGTGACCTGGAACCTGTGGTGGTAGCCAGGCGCGCGGCCGCGTCGCGGGCGGCCGTCGCGCCCGAGCGTGAACTGGTTGACCTTCGAGGACATCACGAAGCCCACCGGCAGGTGGATGCCCGTCGGGGCCACGCCGCTGCCGGCGTCGGCCGTGCCCGCGTCGGGGATCGGCTCGCGGGACAGGATCGCGCCTCGAAACCCGGAGCTGGTGATGAACTGCGAGCTCCGCGGTCGATCGAGGCCCGAGTACGGGATGATCTCGTTCGAAAGCGTCCGCCAGTAGCGCCGCGGGCCGGCGCGGACGTCGCGGTCGACCGCGAAGATGAAGCCCCGCAGCGTGCGCCGCATGAGCACGCCGCCCCGCTCGCCTTCGAGCGACGCGATCGTCGGCACGAGCGGCTCGACCGGCTCGAGCGCGCCCTCGGCGCCCGCCGTCTCGGCGGGGCCCGAGGCGGTCATGATCTCGGGCTCGGGCAGGACCGGAGCCTCGGCTGGCGCACCCTCTCCGGAGCCCGCCTCGGGTGTCGGCGCCTCGAGGCCGGGGATCCGATAGCCCTCGTGGATCGCGGCCTCTTCGTCCGTCGGGAGCCGCCGGTAGATCGCGAGGTTGTCGCGTCGCGCGCGCGCGTACCGGTACGGCAGCTCGGCCTCGAAGTCGGGCTGCGCCGGCGGACGCGCGGGCAGGCGACGCCCCTCGAAGGCGGTGACGTCACGGCCGCTGCAGACGAAGCCACCGACCTCGAGCTCGTACCAGCCGCCCGCGCAGCGCTCGAACCCGATCGGGTCGTGGGTGCGCGCCATGTGCGTCGAGCCAGCGCGCAGGTAGCCGAGGCGCTCGGAGTCGCGGTCCGCCCGCGCGAAGACGCGCACGACGTAGCGCTTGGCGAAGAGGCGCTTGGGCGGGCCGGGCGGCGGAGGCGGCGGCGCGTCGATCGCGGCGTCGACCGGCGCCGGCTCCTCGGCCGCGTCGGGGGTCTCGTCCTCGCCGCCGCACGCGAGCACCACGAACGACGCGACGAAGCTCGTGGCGAGCGCGAGCACGAGGGCTCTCGTGCGCAGGTTGGCCTCGGGCAGAGTCACGCGGCAACGAGTGAAGCGCCGGCGGTTCCGAGTCAAACGCGCCCGCCGCGGGCTCGCCGCGCGCGAGAATGCATGACAGGACTCGGACGTCGAAGGCCCCGCCGTGCGAACCGACTCCACCGCCGAGACGAGCGCCGAGCGCTCGCTCGCGCGTGACGCTGCCCTCGCGCGACGCGCGTCCATCGCCGGGAGCCTCGCGTCGCTCGCGCTGCACGGCGCGCTCGTCGCGTTGCTCTACGCGTCGGGGCACACCCCCGACTTCGGCTTCGAATTCACGGCGCCCGCCGAGCTCGAGCTCGGCCTGACCGAGGCCGTGGAGATCGAGGCACTGCCGGCCCCTGCCCCGACGGCTCCGACCGAGCCCGCGCCACCCGCATCCGGGGCCGCCGAAGGCGCCGGCGCGATGGACGCCGGCGTGCCGGCGAGCGACGGCTCCATCGCCGATGGCGGTGCGCCGACCGACGCGCCGCGACGCCGCCGACGCGACGCAGCCCTCGATCCGGACGCGGCATTTCCGCCTGAGCACGGGCAAGGCACGGCCGCGCCACCGGTCGCCTTCCTGCCGGCCGGCGGGCAGATCGCGCTGCGGATCGATCTGGATCACGTCCGCGCCTCCCCGGTGCGCGCCGACGTCGAGCGACTGCTCGCGGCGATCCCCGACTGGCAGGCGCTCCTCGGCGCGAGCGGCGTCGAGCCGGTGCGCGACCTCTCGAGGGTCCTCGTCGCCACCCCGAATCTTCAGCGCAGCTCGCTCGTGGTCGCGGGCCGCCTCGCGGACCAAGCACCGCCACCCGCGCAGATCGTCGAGCAGTTGATCACAGCCGGCGGCGGCGTGGTCGCATGGCAGGAGCAAGACGGTGTCCCGACGACCGACTGGCCCAACCCCGACGCCACGCTCCGGCGCGTCGCGATCGTCGGCGAGCGACACTTCGTGATCGCGCGCCCCGAGGACCTGCCCCGCGTCCTGTCCATCGCCGTCGCGCGGGCGGAGCGCGCGGATGGGCCGTCCGAAGGCGCTGCCGACGCGCTGCTCGCGCTGCCCGCCGGCGCTTCCCTCACGATCGAGGTCGAGGGCGCCCGCGCCTACGTGCCGAGGAGCCCGTGCCCGGTTCCCACGCGGCTGTCGGCTCGCGCCGACGAGATCGAGGGAGTGGTGCAGGTCTCGCTTCGCGCCACGTTCGACTCGGAAGAGCAGAGCGCCGAGGCGGCCGCATGCTTCGAGTCTCTGCGGGCGCGCGCGCTCGGCAATCCGCTGGTGTCCTTCACGGGCTTCGCGGGCCCGCTCGGCGCGCTCGAGATCGCGACCGCGGGCGGGATCCTCGAGGCCTCGACGCGGCTCTCCTACTCGAACATCCGCGCGGCTTTGCGCTACGCGGAGGGTGCCTTTCGACGCGGCACGGCGCCGACCTCCGTGCCGCAACCACCGACGGTGCCACCGCCCTCCGTGACGCCCGTGCCGCCTCCGCCGAGCGTCACCCCGGTGCCGCCTCCGCCCGTGCAGCCTCGGCCCCCGCCGACCCGGTGAGCGCCGAGGCTCCGGAATCGGAGTCAGAGCTCTCACCGAAGCGGCGACACTGGCTCAGCGAACTTCCGGAGTGCCGGCGCGCCAGCTCTCGAAGAATCGAACGATCTGCTCCTGCGCCGCGACGATCGGGTTCTCGATGGGCTCGGGGCTGGCGCGCTCCACGAAGGGCGGCCACGGCGGATGCTCGAACGCGGCAGACCCTTCGCTTCCCAGGATCAGTCCATGAGAGGCAGGCGAGAACGTGGTCGTCGTTCGCACGAAAGTGTCGGCGCCGACCCTGAAGCTCGGACGCACGGGCAACTCCACCCGCGCGAGGCTCGCATAGCGGGCATCCGCGCCCGCGATCGAGGCGCCGGACGCCCGCGCGAGCGACTCGGTGCCGAGGTTGGGCACGGTCTCGTCGTCGACGGCCATCTGGAAGAGGATGTGGGTCGAACGGCGCTCGAGCGCGGGCGCGAAGGTCATCGAGTCGCCCGCGTCGAGCAGCGTCTGGTAGAGCGCGATCTGCGGCGTGTGCGCAGGCGGGTCGGCCGCGTAGTCGAGCGCGCTGTAGTCGAGGCCGAGCTTCGGGAAGAGGATGGGAAAGAACGTCGGATTGAAACCGGCGCTGAGCTCGACGAGGCGCGTGAGGTTGCCCCCGGTGACGTTGAGCACCGCGCAGCCGACCCGCGTCTCGGTCGCGACGAACATCGTGCCGAGGATGCCCCCGAGCGAGACGCCCACGAAGGCGATGGGCCCTTCGTCGAACGAGAGCGCCCGAGGGCCGTCGGTCGCCGCCGTGATCCCGCCGAGCTCGGCGCGCTCGATCATGTCGACCGCGGCGAGCAGGTCCGCGACGGACTGGCGAAACGACTCGCGCGGATAGAACGGGTGGAAGGCCTCGTAGCTGCCCTCTTCGTCGAAGACCCCGACGTACTCGACGTAGCTCGGGTTGCCGCCGATGTCGCCGTAGAGATCCGGTCCCGGCGTCTCGCCGTAGGAATGCGTCGAATCGAGCATCTCGGGCGTCCCGGCGCGCGCGCGCATGCCATGGAAGGGGATGTCGATCGCGAGCACCGCGTAGCCCGCGGCGGCCAGGGTGTCCGCGATGGAGAAGACCTGGCTGCGGTCGTTGCCGAGGCCGTGCTGGAAGACGACGAGCGGCAGCGAGGCGGTCTCGCCCGCAGGGAGCACGAGCGTGAACCACACGTCTTCCGTGCGGCGTACCGCGAAGGTGTCGTCCTCGGCGCGCTCCCAACGGCCGTGGACGAACGGCGCCGGTGAGCCGAACTGCGGCGACGGAAACCTGCCATCGACGACCCAGCCGATGTGCGCGTGCGCGACGCCACCCTCGACGTCGCGACCGGGCAGCGCCTCGACCGGCATCCCGAGGAGCTCGTCGAGCGCAGCGCCCGAGGCGACCCGGAGGATGTCCACGTCCGGCGTCGGCCGGGCCCGGAGCTGCGCGCGAACGTCCGTGAGATCGCCGCTGGCGTTCTGCACGTGGAACGACG
>JBKDQC010000102.1:0-3246 GCA_046342295.1 Deltaproteobacteria bacterium
CCGCGGGCGGGGTTGACGGGGGCGCACGTCGCGCCCGTCATGCACTCGCTGTCGGCGTTGCACGAAAGGCAGGTGCCGACCGAGCCGCGCCGCACGCCCGTGCAGGTGCGGCTCGCGGGGTTACAAGAGCTCGCGCCGCAGCGGGCCGCCTCGGTGTCGAGCGTGCACTCGACGCAGAGCCCGCGGCCTTCGTCGCACACGGGGCTGGCCGAGAGGTGCGCGCAGTCGGCGTCGGCGGTGCACGCCGCGCAGCGGTTGGAGCCGGGCTCGCACCGGCTCGCCGACGCGCTCGGGCAGTCGGCGTTGGCCTCGCACTCGAGGCAGCGGTTCGAGACGCACGCAGGGCGCGGCGCCGCGCAATCGCTGCGGCCCTCGCACTCGACGCAATCGTTGGACACGCACGCCGGGGTCGGCCCCGAGCAGTCGGACCGGTCGTCGCACCGCACGCAGGTGTTGTCGGGCAGACACGCCGAAAGAGGCAAGACGCAGTCGCTGCCCTCGTTGCACGCCACGCACGTGTGGCTCTCCACGTCGCACACGGGGCGCCCCGCCCGCCCCGCGCAGTCCCCATCGCCCACGCACTCCACGCAGCCGTCCATGAAACACGCCGGACGCTCCGAGGGACACCGCGAGCACGGACCGCCGTCGCTCCCCGCGTCCGGCGCCCACGCGTCCGCCGCGCTCCACGCGTCCGGCAAGACCTCGCGCCCATCGAGCCCAGGCGCGTCGAGGTCCGCGTCCGGCCGCCGGGCCGCGTCCGGCGGCCCCGAGTCCATCCGGGGTCCGCCCGCATCGGGGCAGGCGGGGCTCGGGTTGTCCGCGCACGAGACCGTCTCTCGCACGCATCCGAGCGAGGTGAGGGCCAGAACCGACATCAACAAGGAGGCTCGAAGCATGTGCATCACCCTCAGAATCGAAGAAGAACGCCGCGCGAGAGATCCGCCGCGCGGGCGGGGGCCGGGCCACCGCTCGTGGCGCCCATCACCAGCAGCACCACGCCACCGACGAGCGCCGCCGTACCGAGCGCCAGGTACGTCGCGGACACTGGCACGTTGGTCCGCTCGTAGGCCAGGTCGGGCGTCACCGGGCCGTCTCCCGTGGTGAGGCCGAAGAGGCCGGGCACGGCGAGGCCGACACCGAGCCCGGCGGTCAGCCCGCCGAGCCCGAGAAGCACGCCGTCCGCGCCGGTGCTCGGTTGCGGCGCCGGGCCGGCGCGTTCGCCCTCGGCCTCTCGCTCCGGATCCGGGGGAGGCGGCGCCGCCTCGGCGCGCGCCAGCGCGACCTCGACTGCCACCGGCGCGGTCGCCACGGTGATGCTCCGGCGGTCGGTGACGAAACCGTCGGCGCTCACGGCGAGCTGGTGCTCACCGTGAGGCACGCGGTCTTCGTGCGGCAACGTGCCCCACGGGATCTGGTCGAGCGTGATCGTCGCCCCCTCGGGCGCGCCCGACACCCGCAGCGGCGAGGAGCCGCCGTTCTCGAGGTGCGTCAGCGCCGCGTCGATCGCCGCGTCGACCGCGGCGCCCACGTCCGCTCCGCTCACGACGGCCTCGCCGCCATGCGCGACGCCCTGCGCGTCGACGAGGGTGACCGCCACGCGGTCGCAGCGCGCGCGGCCCCAGAGCGCGATGGCGAGCGCGTGCTCCGCGGCGCCACCGCCGAGGAGCTCCGTCGCGCAGTCGGGCTCGGCGCAGCCGGCGGGGCCACGTGCCGCCGTGAGACCTCGCGCACCGAGCGTCGCGATCGCGCGGTCGCGGACCTCCGCGCCGATCGATCGGGCCAGCCGCGCCTCGCCGGCGGGCGCGAGCACGAGGACGCGCCGTGGCGCGGCTTGCGCGGAGGCGCTCGGCGCGCTCGGAGGCAGTTGCGCGACGGCCTTCGAAGGGCCCACCGCAACCCAGAGGCAGGCCGCCACGAGGAAGCAAGCCCCGACCCGGGACCAAGACAAGTGCGAGACGAGCGGACGTTTCATCGATGGTTCCTCACGGTGCCCATGCCACGATCCGGCGCCGGGCCGGAGCCCCACGTAGGAAAAGAGCCCAGCGAGCCCCAGGAGAAGAGCCCAGCGCAGGAGAAGAGCCCACTTCCACCACCGAGCTCGGGAGAACGGCGCGAAGGAGGCCGGTCAGACACGCGAGGTCCGAGAAGACCGTCTTGAAGATCGCGTCGTGCGGGCTGTTCGAGGCGCCCGCGCACTCCGCACCCGGGGGCGAGGAGGTCGGCGGTTGCGGTGGATCGGGAGGTGCGGCGCTGGACATGCGCTCCGGCTCGGCCGCTCCCGCGCTTCGTTGCGCGCGTCCCCCTCACCACGTGCCTCCGAGCGTGAGCATCGCGCGCCCTCGGGACACCTCGACGCCCGCCTGCGCATCGCCCGACCCGCTCGCCGCGCGGACGAGGTGCGTGACCGGGAACGCGAGCAACGGCACCGCGTGGGCCAGGGTGAGGAAGCCGAGGTCTTGCTGTGAGGCTGCGTCCACGCAGGGCTGGTCCAGCTCGACCGCCGAGGTGCACGGCGTCGTCGAGGCGATCACGGCGACGCCGACGCCCGTGCCGATCGCGCCGAGCCCGCCGAGGATCCACGACCACCAAGGCACCTCGCGATCGGGCCCGAAGCTCAGCGGCACCGCCACGCTCCAGAGGAGCGCGCCTCCCGCGGCGGTCGCCCAGACCGAAAGCTGTGCATCGAGCCATTGCGTCTGGCGCGCGAGGTAGTCGATGTCCGTCGGCTCGGCGACCGCGAGCCGCTGGCCGTAGAAACTGCTGCGCTGATCCCAGAGCGCCCACGAGGTCGCATACGCGCCGAGCCCGAGCGCGATCGCCGCCGCTCCCACCCAGTTCTCCGCGGTGTGGTCCGGGCCGGGCCGTCGCGCCGTCGAAGCCTCCGCCGCCACGGCCTCGACGGGCGCATGCGCCGGCTCGGGCGCCGGAGGGGGCGCGGGTGGCAGCGCGCGCACCCCGAGCAGCTCCTCGTCGCGGGGGCGCACCTGCGCGTCCGCGCGCGGCGTGCTCGGCGCCACCGCGCTCTCCTCCTCGGCGCGCTCGCTCTCCCGATCGGTCGTCCAGTCGTGCGAGCGGCCTTGCCGCAGCGACGCCAGCGCCAGCGGCAGAGACCGAGGACCCGTCCGGACGACGGCGAGCTCCCGATCCGCGGCGGCGTCGATGCGGTGCAGCGTGAGGACACGACGACGACCCGAGCCCGACTCCTCGACGAGCCACACCTCGCCCGCCCCTGCGATGCGCCCGACG
>JBKDQC010000103.1:0-15960 GCA_046342295.1 Deltaproteobacteria bacterium
CCCCGCCTGCCCGTCCGAGCGTCGCGCGCGCGCGAGCCCAGCGCGAGGGCGCAGGCGGGAGCATGGAGGGCATGGGAGGCAGCTCCGAGCCGCGCTCGTCGGGCTCGGCCATCAGAAGGCCTCCCCGAGCGTGATGTGCACGGCGCCGGGGAAGCCCGCGGCGCCGAACCAGTCGAAGACGACGGGGCTCGGGCGACAGTCGACCTGGTCGTTGTTCGCGCACACGGGCGGCAGCGAGCTCACACCGAAGACCTGGAGCGCGTCGGGGCGACCGGCGACGTCGAGCCGGATCGTCCCGATGAACGTGTGGAGGCGCAGGCCTCCGCCGACGGCGATCTGCGGGTGATCGAAGCGGAAGTAGAGCTGGCGGGTCACATCGCCCGCGTCGAGGAACGCGGCGAGGCCGATGTCGGGCGTGATCGGGATCCGGAGCTCGATCGAGGCTTCCCAGCGCCGGACGCCCCCCGAGATCAGCACGGGCGCGCGGAGCTCGATCCCGGAGGGCGTGGGTCGGGTCTGGACCTCGCGGCGCTCGACGTCGCCGAGGAAGCCCACCGGGAAGCCGCGGTTCGACACGGGGCCGCCGCCGATGAGCTGCTGCGAGAAGGGTCCGAGCGCGGCGAGCTGGTACACGTTGTCGGGGTCGAGGCCGTAGCTTCCGAGGACGAACGTCGCGCCGACGCCGAAGCGCAGCGCGAGGACGACACCGAGCGGCAGCGGGATGTAGCCGCGGGCCTCGGCGGTGAAGCGGACGTAGTCCCACGAGGAGACGCCGCCGAAGCCGCTCTCCTGCAGCCCCACCGCGACGTAGGCGCCCGAGCGCGGGTCGCGGGGCCGGTCGCGCAGGTCGAGGTAGAGGCTCTGCTCGAGGATGAGCGCCCGGGTCTCCTCGCGCAGCGAGCGCACGCGGACGCGCTGGTCGTCGTCGGGGAAGAACAGGTTCCCGCGGAGACCTCCGGAGAGGTAGAGGCGGCCGTCGAGAAACGAGCGCTCGAGGCCGAGGCGACCGTCGAGCTCGTGGCGGAAGAAGTTGAGGAACGGCGCGGGACCGTAGTCGTGCGTGATCCCGCCGAAGAGCACCGTGCGTGGCTCGAGAAACGCGGGCCATCGAACATCGAGCGCGATCTGGTTGCCCACCGGCACGCGCTGCTCGATGCCCGAGAGGTCGCAGCCCGGGAATTGGTTCGGGCAGATGAGGCGCGGACGCTCCTCGAGGCGGACCCGCAGCATGTCGTCGAAGACGTTGCGATGCTCGTAGGCGAAGAGGAGATGGACGTCCCACTGGTTCGACGCGAGCGGCCCCGTCGAGGTCGAGGCGCCCGCGCTCGTGAACTGGAGCGTGTTGCCCGCCTGCAGGCCGAGGCCGACGCCGACGCGCTCGAGGCGGCCGGGGGTCACGCGCACGTCGAGACCGACGACGCGCGTGCCGGGCGGGGGCGCGCGCGGAGGCTCTCGACACAGGCTGGGGCGCTCGTCCTCGCGCGCCCCGGCTTGCTCCGCGGCCTCGCCCTCCGGCTCGGAGACCGCTTCGGGATCACGCACCGGCTCGGGGTTCGGGACCCTCGATTCGGCGCGGAGATCGACCTCGCCCGTCTCGGGGTCGATGGACTCTTCTCGGGCGTCGGGAGCGTCGGCGCGGTGTCGGATCTCGACCGAGGCGAAGGTGCCGAGCGCATAGATCGCACGCTGCGCCTCCTCGAGCGCGGTGAGCGAGAACCCAGCCCCCGGCTCGAGGTACGTCGCCGCGAGCACGGGCGTGGCGGGGAGGCTTCGGTTTCCGTAGACGCAGATGCGACCGAGGACCGCGGGCGGCCCCGTCTCGACCTCGAAGGCGACGAAGGCCTCGTGGCGGGCGACGTCGATCTTCACCTGCCCCTCGACGCGCGCGTCGACGAACGACGCGTCCGCGAGCTGCCGCACCATGGCGGCGCGCGCGCGGTCGAACTCGGACTCGTCGAACCGGTCTCCACGACGGAACGGGATGCTGTGGCGCAGCGCGTCGTGGAGCGGCACGTCGACGTCGTCGACCCCGTGAATCTCGACGCGGGCGACGCGCACGGCGGGCCCCTCTTCCACGCGGATGCGGACACGGACCTCGCAGCCGTGATCGGCATCGGCGCAGGGCGTGTGCTCGAGCAGCTCTCCGCTGCCGGCGCGCGCCTCCGGAGGCTCGACCGTGGTCTCGACGATCCGGCCCTCGTAGTGTCCGCGCGCGCGCAGCCAGCGCACGACGCGCTGCTCGTCGCGCTCGAAGACGCTCTCGTCGAAGAGCGGCCAGGGCGTCCACGGCCACGGCCAGAGATCGATCCGCCACCGACGGCCATCGAACGGGGCCTCGTTGCACGCGGGGCTCGACGTCGCGCCGACGTCGAAGCCCCATCGGGGGATGCGCTGCGGGCCGAGGCAAGCCTCGAGCGCCGCGTCGTCGAGCGTGCTGAGCCCCTCGACGTCGACCTCGGCGACGCCATACCGCGCCTGGGGGATCGCGCCGCCGCAGCCCATCGCGAGGGTCGCCCCGACCGCGAGGAGGCCCAGCGTCTCGGAGACCCGGAGCACGCCCCGGGCGGTCTCCTCCGCGCGCGCGCGGCTCACCGCTCGAGGACCGTCGCGAAGGGGTCCTCGATCCACGGGCGCGCCCCAGCCTCTGCCACCGCGTGATCGAGCCGTAGAGACAGACGGCCCGCCGAGTCGGTGGAGAGGATCACAGTCGAGCCATCGACGAAGCGGACCGACACGAGCCGACCTCGCACGGGCCGGCCGCCTCGATCCAGCACCGTGACGTCGAGGAGCGCGTCTCTCTCGGCCGAAGGGGGCGCCGGCGCGGTCTCGGCAGCGACGCCCGTCGCGAGGGCAGCGCAGGCCGCGCGAAGCCCGGGATCGACGGCCGTGTCGAGGCAACGCGCCGAGGCGAGCGCCAGGCGGCGAGCGTCGCACCGCGCCGCGCGCGCGCCGCGCTCGAGGGCGAGGCACCACTCGGCCCCCGCACGCTGCACGGCCACGCTGCGCGCCTGCGCGATCCAGAGCGTCGGGTCGAGGTCCTCGCACGCGAGCGCGAGCCACGCGAGCGCGAGCCCGGCGTTCGCGCGGACGCCCGGCTCGCGACGCGCCGCGAGACGACAGAGCCCGAACGCCGCGCGCGCGTCGAGCTCGCCGCGACGAGCCCGCGCGAGGAGGGCATACGAGCGCGCGACCGAGCGTGGAAAGCGGAGCTCGTCCTCGAGGAGCGCGTTGGGCGCCTGGGCGAGATCGAGCTCCTGCTCCGCTCCGCGCGCGCCGAGCGCGCGACACGGTGCCGTGGTGCAACCGCTCGCGCGAGCCGCCCGCGCGAGCGCGACGGGATCGCCCAGGCTCGGATCCGCCTCGCCCCGCGCCACGGCCTCCGCGACGAGCCCGCCGACACGCCCGGCACCGACCGCGACGATCGCGGCCGACGCGGCCGCCGACAGCTCCCGGTCGACGGACGCCAGCGCCAACACGACCCGGTCGCGCGCGCGGGCCTCGAGGCCCATGGCCCGGATCGAGCCAGAATCGCGGGCGAGGAGCGCCACCACCAGCTCGAGGGCGGTCGCACGATCGATCGGCGCCGAAGCGTCGAGCGCGTCGAGCACCGCCAGCATCGAGGTCTCGTCGCCGTGGCGCGCCGCGAGCGCGCGGATCGCGAGCCGCTCCGCGGGCTCGGAGGCGCCGAGATGCGCGACGCTCGACGCGAGCATCTCGCGCAGCGCGGCGCCATCGAGGTGTGAAGATCGGGCGAGCGCCGAGAGCGCCGCGCGGCGCCGAGGCCCGCTCGGGCCGCGCGAGGCCGCGAGCAGGGTCGGGAGCGCGCGCGCGTCGTCGAGGCGCCCGAGCAGAGCGAGCACGCGCGGGTCCGATCGCTCGGCCTCGATCAGTGCCTCCACGGCGCGCGGGTCGAGCGCGCCACGCGTTGCCGCGCGCTCGAGCCCCTCGATCGCCGCCTCCGCGGTGTCGTCGTCCTCGAGCGCAGCCAGCAGGGCGACCATGGCGTCTTCGTCGGCTGCGCTCGCCGTCCCCGCGGTCTCCACGGGCGCCGCGAGGGCGGCGCCGATCGCCCGCAGGACGAGGGCCTGCGGCGCTTCGCGGGCCTCGAGCGCGGCCAAGAGCGCCCGCGTGAGCGCCTCGGAGCCGCGGAGCGGCGCGAGACCGAGGAGCCCTTCGAGCAGGCGCGGCATGGCGCCTCGCAGCTCGGGCGTGGAGAGCGCCCGCGCGATCTCGCGCTCGATCGGCTCGGCGGAGCGGGCGTGAAGCGCGAAGAGCGCGTCGAGGACGGCCGCCGGGGCGACGCCGCGCCCGAGCGCGCGCACGAGCGCCGCGCCCGACACTTCGGCTTCCAGGCGTCCGAGCGCCGCGATGGCCGCCCTCACCTCTCGCGTCTCGTCGGTCGCGCGCGGAGCGCCGGGCACCGCTGCGTCGAGGACGCGGGCGAGCCACGGCTCGGCCGGCGTATGGCGCGCGCGGCCGAGGCCCACGATCGCCGAGACGCGCACGTCGGTCGAATCGTCCGCGAGGGCCGCCACGAGGACGGCCATCGTGCGTCCCTCGACCACGGCAGCAGCGTCCATGTCGCTGCGGAGCGCGAGGGCCTCGACCACCGCGACGCGGACCTCGAGCGCCGGATCGAGCGAGCGCGCGAGGAGCGAGCGGGTGGCCTCGCGGCCCGGGATCCTCCCGAGCGCGGAGGCCGCGACCACACGCACGGTCGCGTCGGTGTCTTCGAGCGCGGTCGCGAGCGGCGCCGCGCAGGCCTCGAGCCCGAGCTGGCCGAGGGCGTCCGCCGCACCGGCACGCACGGAGAAGCGCGCATCACCGAGAGCCCGCGCGAGCAGCGGAACGCTGGCCGCATCTCCGAGCGCGCCCTCGGTGCGCATGGCGATCTCGCGGAGCCCGGGATCCTCGGCGTCGAGCCAGGAGCGCGTCGTCGCGAGCGCTTCGCGCAGGCCGAGCGCAGCGGCGGCATCCGCCGCGTGCCGACGCACCTCGAGCTCGGGGTCCTCGAGCGCCCGCTGCACGAGCCTCGAGGCCGCCCGAGGGGACAGGGTCGCGAGCTCGCTCGCGGCCACGATACGCTGCGCCGCCACTCCTTCGCGGAGCTCGCGCTCGAGGCGCGCCTCCTGCCCCTCGAAGGAGAGCGCCTGCCCCGGCGCGGGCGCTCCGAGGGCACCTGGACCGAGCGTCACCGCGAGCGCCGCGACGAGACGCAGGGCCGCTGTCGATCCTCGACGCGAGCGCGCGGGTCCAGCCTCTTTCACGGTGCCCTTTCTACCAGACCGAGCCGCAGTCCGCGCGCCTGCGGAGCCTGGCCCGAGCGACCACGAGCGACCACGGGCGCCTCGCGGGATCCTGGCGCATCCTCGCACGAGGCATGGTCTACGCGGTCAAGGAGCTCTTCTTCACGCTGCAGGGCGAGGGCGCCCGGGCCGGACGCGCCTCGGTCTTCGTGCGCTTCGCGGGCTGCAACCTCTGGAACGGCCGCGAGGAGGACCGCTCCACCGCCGTCTGCCGTTTTTGCGACACCGACTTCGTCGGCACCGACGGCGACGGCGGCGGACGGTTCGAGAGCGCCCTGGCCCTCGCGCAGTCGGCGCGCGCCGCGTGGGGCTCCCGCGAGGGTCGTCCGTACGTCGTATGCACCGGCGGAGAGCCGCTGCTGCAGCTCGACGCGCCGCTCGTCGATGCGCTGCACGACGCGGGCTTCGAGATCGCCATCGAGACGAACGGCACGATCGAGCCGCCGCGGGGCGTCGACTGGATCTGCGTGAGCCCCAAGGCGGGCGGCGCGCTCGCGATCCGAAGCGGCCACGAGCTCAAGCTCGTCTACCCGCAGCCCGACGCCGAGCCCGAGCGCTTCGCCGAGCTGTCGTTCGAGCACTTCTTCCTCCAGCCGATGGACGACCTCCTCCGCAAACAGAACACGGAGCGCGCCGTCGCGTACTGCCTCGAGCACCCGCGCTGGCGCCTCTCGCTCCAGACGCACAAGCTGCTCGGAATTCGATAGCCAGCCCGCTCGGACCACCCTCGAGGAGGGTCTCTCCGAGACGCTTCGAGCCCGAGCCATGCCCCACACCGAGATCTGGCGCGAGATCACGTTCGAGTCCGCACACCGGCTGCCGCACGTCCCCGAGGGCCACAAGTGCGCGCGTCTCCACGGCCACAGCTACCGCGTGCGGGTCTACGTGCGCGGTCCGCTCGACCCGCACCTCGGCTGGTTCATGGACCTCGGAGAGCTCCGCGACCGTCTCGAGCCGATCCGGCTGCGGCTCGACCACCACTACTTGAACGAGATCGAGGGACTCGCGAACCCGACCAGCGAGCACCTCGCCCGCTGGATCTGGGAGCGCGCCGTGCCGACGCTCCCGGGCCTCTGCCGCGTGGAGGTCATGGAGACCTGCACCTCGGGGTGCCGTTACGAGGGGCCCTGAGCGATCAGCGTGGTCCTGAGAGAGACGCGAGCGCGGCGATGTGGGGGGCTCCCGTGCCGCAACATCCCCCGACGATGGAGGCACCGCTCGCGATCCAGCGCCGCGCCGCGCGCGCGTAGCGCTCCGCAGCGCCGACCGGGTCCTCGTCGAGCGCCCGCCAGCCGACGGCGTCGTCCGCGCGGCCGGCGTTCGCGTACACACCGAAGGGGACTCCGGCGCGAAGCGCGGCCGTCGAGAGCGCCTCCACGAACGGCTGTGCGTGCTCGACCGAGACACAGTTCACGAACAGCGCCGCCGCTCCGGTGGCGGCGGCCTCCGACGCGCACCGCGCGAGCGCCTCGGGGGACCACAGCGTCCCGTCGGGGCCCGGCGTGAGCGCGAGCCAGGTTTCACAGCCGGTCTCGAGCGCGGCCTCGAGCGCGAGGAGCGCTTCGACGGGGTGAGGGAAGGTCTCGAGCAAGAGCACGTCGACGCCCGCGGCGACGAGGTGGCGCGCGAGCTCGCCGTGCTCTTGGCGGCAAGCGTCGGGCGCGCTCTGCGCCGGGCTCAGGTCGGGCCGGTAGCAATCCTCGAGCGGCGCGACGGCGCCGAGCACGCGGTGTCCGGGCATCGCACCAGCGCGGGCATGCGCCACCGCGAGGCTCGAGAGCTCGCGCCAGCGGTCTCCGACCGTGCGGCGCCGGGTGCGAAAGGTGTTCGTCGTATGCAGCGTGGCGCCCGCGAGCGCGTACCCGCGGTGGATGGTCCGGACGACCTCACCCGCCTCCGCGTTCGCGCCCGCGCTCCACAGCGGAAGCGGGGTGGGCACACCAAGCCGGTGGAGCTCGGTACCCATGGGACCATCGAGCACTCGGATCGTTGCTTCGCTCATGCCAGCGCTTAAGTAGCGCCGCGCGCGGGTGCCGTCAGTGCGGCACGGACGCCGTCTCCGGTGCCCTCGTGGGCGCCTCCTTCGGAGCGGGCAGCGCCGGCGCGAGCAGCGCGAGCTCGGCGCGATCGATCGTCTCGTTCTCGAGGAGACGGTCCACCATCCGCTCGAGCACGTCGCGCCGCGCGCGGAGAAGCCCGAGCGCGCGCTCGCGTTCGCGCTCGAGGATCTCGCGGACCTCGAGGTCGATGGCGCGCGCCGTGTCTTCGCTGACCGCTCGCGGCGCGAGCTCCGGGACATCGAGAAAGCGCAGGTCCGACCCCGCGGCCGTCATGAGGCCGAGCGCCTGACCCATCCCGAAGCGGGTGATCATCGAGCGCGCCGTCTCGGTCGCGCGCTCGAGGTCGTTCTGCGCGCCGGTCGAGACGTCGTCGCACACGAGCTCCTCGGCCGCGCGGCCGCCGAGCATGGTCGCGATCCGGTCGAGCAGCTCGCGCCGCGTGAGCAGATACCGATCTTCGGTCGGGAGCTGCAGCGTGGCCCCAAGCGCGCCGATCGAGCGCGGGATGATCGTCACGCGGTGTACGGGATCGGCGTGCTCGACCGAGAGCGCGACCAGCGCGTGCCCGCACTCGTGGTAGGCGACCCGCCGGCGCTCTTCGTCCGTCATCACGCGCCCCTGTTTCCTCAGGCCGAGCTGGATGCGGTCGACGGCCTCCTCGAAGTCGCGCATCTCGACCTCGCTCGCCTTGCGGCGCGTCGCCGCGAGCGCGGCCTCGTTCACGACGTTCGCCAGATCGGCGCCCGACATCCCCGGCGTTCGCCGCGACACCACCTCGAGCTCGACCGTGCCCGCGAGCTTCACCCTCCGCGCGTGCACCGCGAGGATCGCAGCGCGGCCCTTGAGATCGGGGCGATCCACGACGACCTGCCGATCGAAGCGGCCGGCTCGGAGAAGCGCACGATCGAGGATCTCGGGGCGATTCGTCGCCGCGAGGATCACCACGCCCGAGCCCGCATCGAAGCCATCCATCTCGACCAGGAGCTGGTTGAGCGTCTGCTCGCGCTCCTCGTGCACCATCGCGCCCGCCGACACGCCGGCCCGCGACCGCCCGATCGCATCGAGCTCGTCGACGAAGACGATGCACGGCGCCCGCTGTTTGGCCTGCTCGAAGAGATCGCGGACCCGCGCTGCCCCGACACCGACGAACATCTGGACGAACTCGGAGCCCGAGATCGAGAAGAACGGCACCCTGGCCTCTCCAGCGACGGCGCGGGCCAGCAGCGTCTTGCCGGTGCCGGGCGGCCCCACGAGCAAGACCCCTTTGGGCGGACGCGCGCCGAGGGTGCGGTGCGCCTGGGGGTCCTTGAGGAACGACACGATCTCGACGAGCTCGGCCTTGGCCTCGTCGACCCCAGCGACGTCGTGGAACGTGACCGTGTCCTCGCGGTTCTTGTCGTAGATCTTCGCCTGGCTCTTTCCGACGGAGAGGGGCCCGGCGCGCTGCCCCACGCGCCGCATCACGAGCCACCACACCCCCAGGAGGAGGGCGATCGGCAGCACCCAGCCGAAGAGCAGGGGCTCCCACCACGACGTGCGCGGGATCTCGCCGCGGACGAGCACCGCGTGCTCGCGCATCCGCGCGACGAGCGGCGCCTCGTCGACGGACGGCAGCCGCGTCGCGACGACGCGCTCGGCGACCTGCGTGTCCGTGCCAGCCTCGGCGCGAAGACCGGCGACGATCGCGTCCTCGGAGACGTCGGCCGAGACGACCCGGTCCTGCTCGACGAGCGACGCGAGCTCGGACCACGGCACCGTGCGCGGAGGGGTCTCCGCGGTGCTGAGCACGCGCGCCAGCCACAGCAGCAGGAGCGCCGCCAAGACGTAGCCGAGGGTCAGCGCGCGACGACGATCGGGCTCCACGCGAGCGTTGTACGCATGTCGCGCGCGAAACCCAATGGCGTCGCCCGGGCAGACGTCTCGCTCGCGGGACGCACGCGTTTTCTTGACCCGCCCGCGGCACGAGGGGAGCGTCGAGCGATGCGCGCTCTCCCGTGGCTACCCCTGATCTCCTCGGTGCTCGCCGCCTGGCTCGCTGCCTCGTCCGCGCGCGCTCAGTCGGTCGATGGATGCGGCGATCCCACGCTCTCGGAGCTCGCCGCGACGCACGCGCTCGAAGATCTCGGACCCGCGGAGCTCCTCGCGCGCGCCCGGGCCGCGGGCGCCAGCCACCCGTCGCTCCACCTCGTCGCCCTGGCCGACGACGACCTCGAAGGCCGCGCGCGGTGGTTGCGCGGGCTCGCGGCGCGCGGGCTCGGACCGCTCGTCTGTGGCGAGGCGCTCGTGGAGACGAGCCGGATCGTGCTGGCCGCGCCCGCGCAGGGGAGTCTCTCGATCGAGGGCCACGTGCTCCGCGTCACGCTCACCCCTCGCTTCTCCGAGCCCGTCGTCTACGTGCGCAGCGGCGGACACGAGCCGCAGGCCCACGCCGTCCGCGACGGAGTCGCCGAGGTGGATCTCGACGCGGTGGAGGCGCCCGCGCAGATCCAGCTCGTGGCGAGAGGGCCCGAGGGCCCGCGCCCGATCGCGGAGCTCGACCTCGGCGGCGCGATCGAAGACGCCGGGCTGCCGGCCGACGCCAGCGCGGTGTCTCTCCTCCGCGCACGCGCGGGCGCGGGCCCGCTCCGACCGAACCGGCTGCTCCGGCGCCTCGCCGAGGCGCACGCCGAGCGCGTATGCCTCAGCGGTCACGTCGCCCACGCGATCGGAGACGAAGGCGACGCCCAGGCGCGTGTCCGCGCCGCGCGGCTCGAGGCGCGCCACGTGGGCGAGG
The DNA here is from genome assembly GCA_046342295.1 of Deltaproteobacteria bacterium. Classification (GTDB taxonomy): domain Bacteria; phylum Myxococcota_A; class Polyangia; order Polyangiales; family Sandaracinaceae; genus JAFLCL01. The sequence continues at coordinate 10,140 of JBKDQC010000103.1, forward strand.
TGGTCTCGCGGGCGAGGGACGACGAAGGCGCGTGGCGCGCGCTCGCCGCGAGCCCCTCGCACCGCGCCGCGCTCGGCGACCGCCGCTTCACCGACGTCGGGATCGCGACGACGGCGCACGACGGACACACCTGTCTGGTCGTGCTGCTCGCCTCCTGGCCACGCAGGATCTGAAACGGCGACGAGCCCGCGAGGTTCGAGCTTCGGCGTCGTCGTGCGTGCGGGCCCGCGGCCTCGGGTACGATGCGCGGTGATGCAGACCATCGCCGACCTCTTCACGCTCGCCGAAGGGCGCGTTCGCGCGGGCGACGGGCCCGGCGCGCTCCACGCCTACGCCGCCATCGTCCAGCTCCAGCCGACGAACCTCGACGCGCGGATGCGTGTCGGCGACGTGCTCCTCGCGATGGGTCGCCCCCAATCCGCCGCCGTGGTGTGGACCGCGCTCGCGAAACTGGCAGCCAACGGTGGCTACCCGCTCCGCGCGCTCGCCGCGCTCAAGCTGCTCACCGCCCTCGCGCCGGCCTTGTCGGCGCTGATGGGCTCGCTCGGCGACCTCTATTCCGTCGACAGCAAGCGGCTCGGCAAGGGCGTGCGCCTGGCACCCGGCGATCCGATGCAGCGGCTTCCCCCCACGCTCGATCTCGCCCACCCGCCCCCGCTCGAGCAGCTCGTGGCCGGCGCCGAGAAGGTCGCGTCCGACCTCACCGGCGCGCAATTTCCCGAGCGCCTGCCGCCCATCCCGGTGCTGAGCGAGCTCGGTGTCTCGGCCTTCGTCTCGGTGCTCTCGGCGATCAAGCTCATCCGCGCGCCCGCCGGGGTGGCCATCCTCTCCGAAGGCGAGCCGGGCACCTCCTTCTTCGTGCTCGCCTCGGGCGAAGTGCGGGTCACCAAGCGTCGCGTCGGCCCCGACGACGGCGACGTGCTCGAGCTCGCGCGTCTGCACGAGGGCGCGATCTTCGGAGAGATGGCCCTCGTGTCCGCGGCCCCCCGCAGCGCGACGGTGACCGCCGTGCGGGACGCCGACCTCCTCGAGTTCGACCGCGAGGCCCTCGCCGCGCTCGCGCGCGACGTCGCACCGCTCGCCGCGGCGCTCGACAAATTCGCGCGCGAGCGTCTCCTCAACAACCTCCTCGCGACCTCGCCGATCTTTCAGCCCCTCGACCGAAAGCAGCGCCTCGAGCTCGTGCGGCGCTTCACCGCGCACGACGTCGCCCCAGGCGTGGTGGTGATTCGCGAGGGCGAGCCGGGCCGCGGCCTCTTCATCCTCCTCTCGGGCGAAGTCGACGTCTCGAAGATCGACGGTGAGACCAAGGTCCTGCTCGCGACGCTCGAGCCCGGTGATGTCTTCGGCGAGATCTCTCTCCTCGACGACAGCGCCGCGACCGCGACGGTCACCGCCGCCCGCGCGAGCACGGTGCTCTTCCTCGAGCGCTCGATCTTCACCCGCCTCGCGGAAGCCTTCCCCGCCATCAAGGAGTACGTCAGCCAGCTCGGCGAGGAGCGTCTCATGGACACGCGCCTGCTGCTCGACGCCGGCGCCAGCGCCGACGATCTCGAGCTCGGCGAGGACGACCTCGTCCTCGTCTGATCACTCGAGCTCGGAGAGGCCCGCGTGCGGGCGGATGTCCATCCCGTCTCCGACGAAGAAGAGCCCGAAGCTCACGCCGAGCGCGAGGCCGGCGACGACCATCGTGACCGCGGGCGGGTCGGTCGCGCCTTGGTCGAGGAAGTCGTAGCCGGCCGCGCCGATCGTGACGAGGCTGGCGACGAGGAGCCCGAAGCCGAGCGCGCGTGTGAGCGCATTGTCGACGTAGTGGAGCTCGAAGGTCGTGGCCTCTCGGAGGCGAATCGGGCCGCTCCACCAGCGCGGCCCGACCGCGTCGCCGATGCCGATGCGCACCACGCCCTCCTCCAGCCAGCGCGCACACGGCGCGATGCACACCGCGCGGTCCTGGCCACGCCGCCGCTCCACGACGTGGAGCGCGCGCGCCTCGTCTCCTTCGAGCGCGACGGCCACGAACCCCGGCCCCGGTGAACGCGGCAGCGCGGTCTCCCAAGCGCGCGCTTCGCCTCCTCGGGTCGGCCGTCCCAGCTCACGCGCCTGTGCCGACGCGGCGCTCGGCCACGCACAGGTGACCGACGACGCGAGCGCGAAGAGGGCGAAGAGCGTCCGCACACCGAAAGCGTACCAGGCCTCGCCGGGCCCGAGGGAGCAGTGCTATGCCCGTTCGATGCAGGAGCCCGCGCCCTACAAGCCCAAGCACCCGGTCCGCATCGTCTCCGCGGCCGCGCTCTTCGATGGACACGACGCCGCCATCAACGTGATGCGGCGCATCCTTCAGGCCACGGGCGTCGAGATCATCCACCTCGGGCACAACCGCTCGGTCGAGGAGGTCGCCCTCGCCGCCGTGCAGGAGGACGCGCAAGGCGTCGCGCTCACGAGCTACCAGGGCGGCCACGTCGAGTACTTCACCTACCTCCGCGAGCGCCTCGACACGCTCGGCGCGAGGCACACACGCATCGTGGGTGGAGGCGGCGGCGTCATCGTCCCGCGCGAGATCGAGGAGCTGCACAGGCGCGGCATCGACCGCATCTTCTCCCCCGAAGACGGTCGAAATCTCGGCCTCCAGGGCATGATCAACCTGGTCGTCGAGCGCTGCGACTTCGCGCCGAGCGAGAGCCTGGAGCGCACCGACGCCTGCGCCGACATGAAGCTCGCGCGCACCCTCTCGCGCGTCGAGAACGGTCTCCTCGACGCCGCGTCGCTGCCCTCGCCCGGCCAGCGCGCGCCCGTCGTCGGCCTCACCGGGACGGGCGGCGCGGGCAAGAGCTCGCTGACCGACGAGCTCGTGCGCCGCTTCGTGACCGACTTCCCCGACAAGCGCGTGGCCGTGCTCTGCATCGACCCCACCAAGAAGAAGACGGGAGGCGCGCTCCTCGGCGACCGCATCCGCAAGAACAGCCTCGCCGTGACTTCGACGCGCTCCGCGGGCGGGTCGAGCCGCGTCTACATGCGCTCGCTCGCGACGCGCGGCTCCGGCTCCGAGGTGAGCACGGCGGTCAAGAACGTGCTCGCCGCGCTGCAGGCCCACGGCTTCGACCTGATCCTCGTCGAGACCGCGGGCATCGGCCAGGGCGACAGCGAGATCGTCGAGATCAGAGACACCTCGGTCTACGTGATGACGGCCGAGTACGGCGCGCCGAGCCAGCTCGAGAAGATCGAGATGCTGGACCACGCCGACTTCGTCGCGATCAACAAGTTCACGCGGCGCGGCTCCCTCGACGCCCTGCGCGACGTGCGCCGCCAGATCCTCCGCAACAAGAAGCTCTTCTCGCTCGCCCCCGAGGCGCTGATGGTCTTCGGCACGAGCGCCGCGCATTTCGCAGACGCAGGCGTCGACGCGCTCTACGCGCACCTCGTGGCGCACGTCAGCGACACGCACCGCCTCGGCTGGGTGAGCCGGCACGCGCGGAGCGAGCGCCGCACGACGGACACGAGCCGGGAGATCGTCCCGGTCGGTCGAGAGCGCTACCTGAGCGAGATCGCGAGCGCCTGCCGCGAGCACGACCGCTGGGCGCGCGAGCAGGCCGACGTCGCGGCCGAGCTCGAGGCGCTCGAGAAGGCCGTGGTGCTCCTCGGGGGCCCGACCGTGCGCTTCGAGCCTTTCGGAGAGCGCGCCTCGGGCGCCTCCGCCGCAGTCGAGGATCTCGCCCGCGAGCACGACGCGCGCCTCGGGCGGCTCGAGCCCGCCCACGCCGAGCTGTTGCGCCACTGGGAGTCGTGGGCCGCCCGCTACCGCGACGCGCACTACGAGTACGAGGTCCGTGGGAAGAAGGTCTCGGTCGAGGCGCAGCGCACCACGCTCTCGGAGCTCACCGTCCCCAAGGTCGCCCTCCCCCGCTTCCGGGGTGCGGGCGAGCGCCTTCGCTGGCGCCTGATGGAGAACGTCCCCGGAGAGTTCCCCTACACGGCGGGGACCTTCCCGTTCAAGCGCACGGCCGAAGATCCGACGCGCATGTTCGCGGGCGAGGGGCCGAGCGAGCGCACGAACCAGAGATTCCACCTGCTCGCCGCGGGGCAGCCCGCCGCGCGCCTCTCCACCGCGTTCGACTCGATCACCCTCTACGGCGAGGATCCGGACGAGCGCCCCGACATCTTCGGCAAGATCGGGGAGAGCGGAGTGTCGATCTTCACCGTGGAAGAGGCCGAGCAGCTGTACGCGGGCTTCGATCTCTGCCACCCCGCGACCAGCGTCTCGATGACGATCAACGGCCCTGCGCCCACGGTCCTGGCCTTCTTCGTCAACACGGCCATTCGCCAGCAGTCCCGGAGATTTCTCCGCGAGCGAGGCCGACTCCCCATCACGAAAGAGCAGGAGCTGCAGCCCGAGCGCCTGCGCGGCGCGCGCTGGGAGGATGTCCGGTCACTCCTCTCCGACGCCGAGCGCGCGGAGATCCGAGCCAAGACCCTCGCGCAGGTCCGCGGCACCGTTCAGGCCGACATCCTCAAGGAGGATCAAGGCCAGAACACGTGCATCTTCTCGACCGAGTTCGCGCTGAGGGCGATGGGCGACGTCCAGCAGCTCTTCATCGACGAGGACGTCCGCAACTTCTACTCGGTCTCGATCAGCGGCTATCACATCGCCGAGGCCGGCGCGAACCCGATCCACCAACTGGCCTACACGCTCGCCAACGGCTTCACGTACGTCGAGTACTACCGCTCTCGCGGCATGGACGTGAACGCGTTCGCCCCGAACCTGTCGTTCTTCTTCTCGAACGGCATGGACCCCGAATACACGGTGATCGGCCGCGTCGCGCGGCGCATCTGGTCGGTCGCGATGAGGCGGCTCTACGGAGCCGACGCCCGCTCGCAGATGCTCAAATACCACATCCAGACGAGCGGCCGCTCCCTCCACGCGATGGAGATCCAGTTCAACGACATCCGCACCACCCTCCAGGCGCTCCTGGCGACGTTCGACAACGCCCAGAGCCTGCACACGAACGCCTACGACGAGGCGATCACGACGCCGACCGAAGAGAGCGTGCGCCGCGCGCTGGCGATCCAGCAGATCATCAACCGCGAGTTCGGCATGGTGTTCAACGAGAACGCCACGCAAGGGAGTTTCCTCGTCGAGCAACTGACGGACCTCGTGGAGGAGGCCGTGCTGGCGGAGTTCGATCGGTTGACCGAGCGCGGCGGCGTCCTCGGCGCGATGGAGCGCCAGTACCAGCGGGGCCAGATCCAGGACGACTCGATGAAGTACGAGCACCTCAAGCACACGGGGGCCTTGCCCATCGTGGGCGTGAACACCTTCCTCGCGAAGGGCCCGGCGCAAGCCTCGACGCCGCGCGAGATCGAGATCCGCCGCGCCAGCTACGACGAGAAGCACGAGTGCATCCGGCGCCTGCGCGCCTTTCCGGCGGAGCACGCGCACGAGGCGCCGAGCGCGCTCGCGCGGCTCCAGGAGGTCGCGCTCTCGGGCCAGAACCTCTTCGCCGAGCTGCTGCGCGCCACGGAGTCCTGCTCGCTCGGTCAGATCACCCACGCCCTCTACGAAGTGGGCGGGCAGTACCGCAGGAACCTGTGAGTCGCGACCCAGGCGCCCACGCCGCCCACGAAGCGTTCATGCGCCTCGCGATGCGCGAGGCGGACAACGCACGCGGCGGCACGGGCGACAACCCCTGGGTCGGCTGCGTGATCGTCGGCGCGAGCGGAACGATCCTCGGGTGCGGGCACACGCACGGGCCGGGCGAGGACCACGCGGAGATCGACGCCGCGCGCGCGGCCGCCGCGCGGGGCGCCTCCATCGAAGGCTCGACGC
>JBKDQC010000104.1:0-4240 GCA_046342295.1 Deltaproteobacteria bacterium
GCACTGCGCAGCCGCGCGGCCTCGCCAGGCCGCCGATGCGAGCAGCGCCGCGAGCACCGCGCGGCGTGGCAGCACCAGACGCCGGAGGGACTCATTCATCCGGGGAAACGCTACACAGAATCGCCGACGCCGGGGAGCCTCCGCGCAGAGCCCCATGCACGCTCAATGCAACCGCTCGCGCTCAGCCTGCTTCTTCTTGGCGGCCTCGATGCTCTGCCACATCGCACGATCCTTGGCGGCCCAGCGGTCGCCCACCTGCCTCTCCTGCACGCGCGCGCTTCGGAGGAGGCGGAAGAGGCCCCACGCCTTGTGCCCGTCGAGCCCTCGGATCGGCAGGAGGTTGAACGCGATCATCGAGCCGTTCGCGAGCACGAGCGAGCGGAAGAGGTCCTCGCTCAGCCACCCCGGGCTCACGAGCCAGGGGAGCGCGGCGCCGAGCGCGAGGAGCGGCGCCTGCGCGGCCACCCCGCCCCAAGCGATCCACGCCTCGTCGAGCGCGGTACCGCCGTCGTGGAGACAGTGGCCGCCCATGCCGTGCATGCGGATCGCGTGGCTTCGCAGACCGCGCCAGCCCACCACCGCTGCATGGCCGAGCTCGTGCGCCGCGAGCACGGCGATCGCCAGCGCGAAGGAAACCGGCGTCAGGCAGCGCGTCATCAGCGGAAAGAACGGCAGCGACCAGTGCAGCTCGAACCGCAACGTGGCGGTCGCGCGGAGCACCCAGCAGCCGTTCTCGACGAAGCTCCTCGCGCGCGCCATCGCGTTCGAGCGTAGCAGCCTGCACGGAGCGGGCTCGGGCGGCGGCGACGGCCCGGGCGCGGACACCTCGCGCCGTGTACGGTCGCCGCGTGACCGCCCGTGCGCTCCACACCGCCGCGCTGCCCTTCCCTTCTTCGCAGGGCACCCAGGCGGCGCTCCTCGCCATCGTGTGCGCCGTGGCGCGAGATGCCGCGACGCGCGGTGAGCGCGTCGCGCTGCTCACCTACGAAGCGGGCGATGGCCGCCGTGTCCTGCCCGAGAACGTCGAGCATCGACGGACACGGGCGCCCGTCTCGAACCGCTCGCTCCGCTCGGGCCCTTCGCTCCCCAAGCTCGCCGAGGATCTCGGGCTGATCGAGGCGCTGCGACGAGCGCCCGAAGGGGAGATCGTGGCGCACCACATCGAGGCCGGGCTCGCGTGCGTGCTCGCCGGGCGGCCCTTCACCTGGGTGGCGCACACGGCGCTCGGGCCCGAGCTGCCGCTCTACGGCCGGCGCGCGCTCGCGCCGCTTTTCTCACGCGCCGGCGAGTCGCTCGACCGCTTCGTCGCGACGCGGGCGAGCCGCGTCTTCGCCATCAGTCCGTTCCTCGCGCGACGCATCGAGGCGCACGCCAGCGTGCAAGCGCGCGTGCTCCCGACACCCTGGGCCGCCGCGCCGCCGATCGACGCGCACGAACGCCTCGAAGCGCGCGCCTCGTTCGGCTTCGCCGGCGATCACGAGGTCGTTCTCTATGCGGGCAACCTCGACCGCTACCAGGGCCTGGACTCGGCCGTCGAGGCGATCGGGGCGCTCGCCCATCGGCGCGCGCGCCTCCGCTGGCTCGTCGCCAGCGAGTCGAGCCCGGGACCGCTGCTCGCGCTCGCCGATCGCGCCGGCATCCGCGCACGCATCACGATCGCGCCCCTCGAGAGCGACGCACAGCGCCGACGCGCGCACGCAGCCGCCGATGTGGCCATCGTGCCGCGACGGCTCGAAGCGGGCCTCTCGATCAAGATCCTCGAGTCCCTCGCCCACTCGCTCCCAACGGTCGTGGTTCGCGCCGCGGCGGGCGGGTTTCCGCTCGAAGAGGCTTGCCGCCTCGTAGACGACGCCCCCGGAGCGATCGCAGGCGCGCTCCGCGATGTCCTCGCGGAGCCCTTCGCGCGCCTGGCCCTCGGCGCAGCGGGGCCCGCCTACCTCGCGCGCCACCACACAGACCGCGCGTGCCTCGACGCGCTCCACACGGAGCGCGCGCGGCATCAACCGGGCGCGTAGCCCTCGCCGCCGACCAGCGGCACGAAGCGCACCCCGCCCATCGCCTCGACGCGCACGTCGTCCGGCCCCTCGCGCATGACGCGCACCAACTCCTGCGCGTCCTCGCGCGGCCCGACGGGAACCACCATCCTGCCTCCAACGGCGAGCTGCGCGACGAGCGCCTCGGGCACGCGGGGCGCAGCCGCGCCGACCATGATCGCGTCGTAAGGCGCGAGCGCCGCGTGGCCGAGCGAACCGTCGCCCACGTGCACGGTGACGTTGTCGAAGCCGAGGCGCGCGAGCCGCGTCCTCGCGGTGTCTGCCAGCGAAGCGATGCGCTCCACGCTGACCACGCGCGACACGAGGCTCGACGCGATCGCGGCGGCGTAGCCAGAGCCCGTCCCGACGTCGAGCAGGGTCTCCTCGGGCGAGAGCCGCAAGAGCTCGAGCATCCACGCGACGACGTACGGCTGCGAGATCGTCTGCCCCGCCCCGATCGGCAGCGGGCCATCCTCGAGGGCCTCCGGCGCGAGGCTCTCGGAGACGAACTCCTCCCGGGGCACGCGTCGAAACGCCTCGAGAATCCGCGGATCGCGGATCCCGCGCCGCACGAGCTGCGTCTCGACCATCCGGGCCCGCGCGCGCGCCCGCTCCTCGGGGTGTGAGGTCATGCCGGCTCCGGCGCGGAGCCCGCGAGGCCGATGGAGGACGTGGCCGAGAGATCCGGAGCGGCGAGAGGGTGGAGGGCTCGAGGAGGCATGCCGTACCGAAGACGTAGGCCCCGCGAGCGCAAGACGCGTGAGGGATCTCGCGCCGTGCGTCCCTCGCGCGAGCTCACTCGCGGCCGATCCGGTCGATGGCGGTGGCGAGATCGGGGTGGAGCGCGAGCGTCGGCGGCGGCATCTCGGGACGCGAGTAGAGCGGCCAGCGCACGACGATCACGCCCTCGAACGGCGCGACCTCGAGCGTGTCGGCCGCGCGCACCATGCAGGCGCGGAGCTCCGGCTCGATCGCACCGTTCACGCGCACGTCGGCGACCTCCATGTCCGCGAGCGCCAGCACGAGCTCCACCTGCGCCGAGTAGAGCGCCCGACCGCGTCGGTCGTTGCGGAAGCACTCCCGCGCGCGCGGGATGATGCGCTGGCGAAGGGTCCTCCGGAGCGCCGCCATGGAGAGCCCCGCGCGACGCTCGGCCGGCGCCGGCGCGCTCGGAGGCTCGCGGCAGGTGCGCCGCTCCACCACCGCGAAGCGGTTGGGGAGAGGGGTCGCGCGTGCGAGCCGTGGAGAGCCGTGGAGCACCGTCTGCTCGCCGGTGCAAGCGGTCGCGCTCGCCGGCGCCTCGGCCGCGACGAGCCGGACCGCCGCGCCCGGGGTCTCGTACGACGCGCCTGCCGACGACATCGCAGCGATGGCGAGCGCGAGATCGCCCGTCGCGTCGCTCGCGCCGACGGCCGCGCCGTCCAAGAAGATCGTCTCGCGGCCGCGGGACCGCGAGGCCACGGTGATCGTCCCGCCCGGCTCGAGCCAACGAACGAGCGGCCCGGTCGACGTGCGCGCGGCGATGCGCCGCGGCGGCTCGCTCGCCACGAGCGCAGCGACGCGCGCGTCGAGCGCCTCGCGCCGGTTGCGCGTCGCGAGGAGCGCCTCCGCGTGAACCTCGACGATCGGCCACCCGAAGCGCTCCGAGGCGGCGCGCAGGTCGGGCGCGCTCTCGCGATCCGCGACCGACACGAAGCGGACCGACACACCGCGCGTCTGCGCCTCCTCGAGCGCGCGCCGACCCTCCTCGCTCGAGGTGATGCCGCCGTCTCCGATCCACAGGAGCACCGCTCCGCGCCCGATCGACGAAGAGACGTGCGCCCAGAGCGACTCGAAGCGCGTCGCCGACCCGAGCTCGAGCTCGGTCGCGCGTCGAAGCGCGCTCTCCTCGATCTCGCCCACGTCCGTCCACGCATCGACGATCCCCTCCGCGCGCGCGGCGAACGCGACCACGCGCGCCCTCGAGCCCCCGGGCAGCGCGGCGAGCACGGCGAGCGCCGCCTCGGGCAAGAGGCCTCGCGCGCCCGCGCCGGTCGAGGGGCTCGCGTCGATCGCGAGGATGACATCCTGCCGCGCCGCGCTCGGTCGCGCGGTCGAGACACGCGCCCAGACACAACGCTCGCGCCCGCAGGGCGCCGACCAGGCCTCTTCGCGCCGGCTCCACGTGCGGGGCACGTGCGCCACGATGGACGTCTCCTGCCCGGACC
>JBKDQC010000105.1:0-11132 GCA_046342295.1 Deltaproteobacteria bacterium
ACGCTCGCCGCGGTCCTGGTAGGCGTGCCCCGCTCCGCGCTTGCCTCCGAGCACGTCGCGGCGCACCTTGCCGGTGCTCGGTGTGGGCGTTGTGGATGTCATTGCAAACTAAACAACATCCACGCCGAGCGCTTTGATCCATGGGGAACCGTGAATTCATCACTTCACACCCGAGATTTCGCGCGAGCGAAATCGAGGTTCATCCTTGCCGGTCCTCAAGAGCACGTCGTGGGAGAACTCGGATGCAGCTTCAAGATCCCTCCCGGTCGCTCGGGCTCGCCATGCGTGTTTACGGCGTCGCGCTCGGGAGATGATGTTTCACGAGGAGGCATGTGGACTGGCTTCGGCACGGCAGGGGTCCCATTCTCCGCCCATCGCTACAGAGAAATCGAGAGGAGCCTGTCTCACCCGACGTTGGCACAGAGGGCACCGCGTAGCGCAGGGGTACGAAACTGCCCGAGGGTGTGCTCGCTGAGCCTCACCTCGCGTGTCGAGGGCGCATCGCTGAAACGGCCATCGCCCCGGAAATCGCTCGCTGCCCAGGCGCGCGCGCCCGCGAGGCGGCCGGTATCGTCGGGCGGTCCGGGCATGCCCACCACGTGAAAGGCATCGTCGGTCAGAAGCGGGCCCCAGTGGCACTGCATGCACCCGCTGCGCACGAAGAGCTCGAGCCCATAGCGCGCCTCCGCATCGAGCGCGTCCGCATCGCCCGCGAGGTATGCATCGAGCGCATTGCCTTCGACTCGCAACGTTCGCTCGAAGGCCTCGAGGGCCTTGCCGATGTTCACGAAGACCTCGGTGATGGTGTCTTGGGTCGCATCATCGAGCGCATCGAAGCGTGGATCGCCGATCGTGCCTTCCATCGGCCATGCGCCGATGTCGGGCGCTGCGCCGAACACCGCCTCGTAGCGCGCGCGGTAGGCCCCGAGGACGTGGCGCGCCGCTGCCGTGCGCGAGGACGCGAGCTCGTCGGGGTTCTCGATGGGGCCGAGCGCTTGGGCCCAGAGCGAGTCGGCGCGGCCATCCCAGAAGAGCCAGCGCGCGTGGGACGCGAGCGCGATCGAAGGCGAACGACGCGAGCCTCGGCCTGCGCCGATCGCGAGGGGCCGGCCGTCGGAGAACGCTTCGTCGGGGCGATGGCAGCTCGCGCAGGAGAGCTCGCCCGAGCCGCTGAGGCCCGCATCGAAGAAGAGGTCGCGACCCAACGCCGCAGCGATCGGCGAGTCGGCCATACGGTTCGTGGGATCGAGCGGCGGCGGACCGGGCACGGTGATGGTGCGAAGGAGCGCCCACTCGTTCTCGTAGAAGAGCCCGTCGATCAAGCGATCGCTCTCCGCCGGCGCGGCGGTTCGTTCTTCGAGCTCCGCGAGCGCGCGCTCCACCGCATTCTCGAGCGAAGCGGGCGAGGGATTCGACAAGGCGTCGACGGGCGCGAGGGTCCGCCGGTCCACCAGCACCATGAGCGGCAGAGCCGCGCGCGGCCCCGACACCAGCGCGCCGAGTCGATACTGCGGATCGGCGCCGACCGGCACCTCGAGCGCGCGCAGACGCTGCCACTCTCGCGCCGCCTCGCGATCCGCGGGTGCATTGTCGCGATCGCCAACCACGAGCTCGAGGCGCGCCACCCGATGCGAGCGCAGCTCTGCGGGATGAAGGCAGGTGCCGCACCACGCGCCGCCGTTCACCACGATGAGCAGAAGGCCCTCCCCCGCCCAGTCCCCGAGCGCGAGCGTGCGAGACACGCCCTCTGCGTCGACGCCCTCGAAGCGCAGATCAGGGAGCGGCGCCCCGACCGCGATCACCTCCGAGGCCGGAGGCGGCGCGCACGACGCGAGCGCCCACACGAGCACGAGCGACGCCGCGCGCATCATCCGCCCGCGGGCACGTCGAGTTGCCACACCGTGCCGCCCACCGCAGAGACGGTGTCCGCATCGATCACCCGGAAGCGGTTGATGGGCCCGACCAGATCGGGCTCCACTTCCCAGGTCTCGCCCCCATCGAAGGTGCGGTACGTGGGCAGCGCTGCGTCTTCGGAGACCACCCAGCCGATCTCCTCGGTGAGAAAGCCGACGCCGATCGCAGGATAGAAGGACGACGTGAGCGGCAGCTCCTCCCAGGTCGCGCCGCCATCGCGGGTGCGCGCGACGGTGCCCGGTCCCACCGTCGTGCCCTGCACGGCGGCATAGCCGACGCGCGTCGAGGGGAAGTCGAGCTTCCAGCACAAGGTGCCCGCGGTCCCCGACTCGAAGACCGACGTCCAGTTCGCGCCCGCATCGGTGGTGCGAAGCAAGGTGCAGCGGTTGGTGAGGCCCATGCCCGCGACGATGCCTTCGGTGGGCGAGACGAAGTGCGCGTCGATCGCCATCAGGAGCCGCGCGCTCAGATCGATCGAGGTCCAGGTGGCGCCCGCATCCGTCGAGTGGAGGAGATGGCTCGGGCCATTGGCGCGCCCGACGCCGTAGAGCTCAGTCTCCGACACCGCTGTGAAGTTGCAGAGGCCGCTCGGCGCGTCGCCGGTGATCTCGGTGACCGCCGTCCACGTCTCGCCGCCATCGACGGTTCGATAGAGGACATTGGGGTCACTGATGCTGGGCGAGAGGCCGGGCCCGATGTTCCCCACGAAGCCGTGCATGGCATCGAGGAAGAGGACCGATCGGAAGTACGCGGTCGTCGAGTTGAAGACCGGCGTCCATGCGCCGCCGCCATCCGTGGTCTCGTAGACCGCGCCCAGCGGTCCGCTCGCGAGGAAGGCGTGGCTGGGGCTCAGCCAGAAGATGTCGTCCTGCTTGCCGCGCGCCACGGTGGGGGCGCCCTCCACCCGGGTCCAGTGGCCGGCCCGCACCCGATCGGCGAGCGAGACGCCTGGATCGCTGCCCGCGTCGGGGACGCTCACGTCGGCACCCGCGTCCGGGGTCGCCGCAGCCGGCCCGCAAGCCAGAGAAAGGGAGAAGAGGACAACGAGGTTCCGCGACATGGGAAAGACCGTGGTTTTTCAGGGGCCTCGGGGCCAGTGAAACTCGGTGAAAGAGCGTGAGCCCGCCTGCTACAACTCCAGCCATGGCGGCGCCGCCGAGCCCGGAGACCGCGCCGCGATGGCGAGGATTTCCCTCCACCCCTCCGCTCCTCGGTCGAGAGGACGTGATGCGCTCGACGCTCGCGCTCCTCTCCGAGGGCACGCTGGTGTCGATCCTCGGACCGCCCGGCGTCGGCAAGACCAGCCTCGCTGTGGAGGTGGCCCGCCACGTCGATGCGCGCGCTGCATTCTTCCTCGACGTCTCGATGGCCCGCACCGAAGAGGCGCTCTGCCTCGAGATCTCGTCGCGCCTAGGCCAGCCCGAGACGCGCGCCGCCGCGGTCGGTGCGCAGCTCGCCGCCTTGGGACCGCTGCTCCTCGTGCTCGACAACGTGGAGCAGTTGGTGGGCTCGCTGGGATCCCTCGAGCAGTGGCTCGGAGCAGCGCCGCAGGTGATCTGGCTGGTCACGTCGCGCGAGCGGCTGGCCCTCGGGCACGAGCGGGTGGTCGAGCTCGGGCCCCTTCCTTTGCCGCGCGACGCGGAGCTCGAGGCGCCGGCCATGCGCTTGTTCTTCGAGCGGGCCCGCGCCGTGGGAGGCCGTGGGGAGGATGCTCCCGACGCGGTCGCGGAGATCGTGCGCTTGGTCGATGGCCTGCCCTTGGCGATCGAGCTCGCTGCGGCACGCACCCGCCTCCTCGGTCCGCGCGAGCTCGCGACGCGCCTCCGCGAAGGCGGCGCCGAGGTGCTCCGCGAAGCCGCGCGGACTCCCGCGCGACATCGCAGCCTCACCGATGCGATCGGTTGGTCGTGGCGCTTGCTCGATCCCCTCGAGCAAGACGTCCTCGCGCTGCTCTCCACGTTCTCGGGTCCCTTCGATGCCGGGCTCGCAGAGGCCCTCCTTCGACATGCCGCAATCGAGATCGATGCGGAGGGACGCGATCCCCTCGGCCTCCTCGCGGCGCTGCGCGAGAAGTCTCTCCTTCACGTGGTGAGCGAGCCGCATGTGGGGATGTACGAGAGCGTTCGTCGCTTCGCGCGCGCCGAGCTCGAGCGCGATCCATCGAAGGCCGCGCGGGCCTGGGCTGCCCACACCCGGGTGCTCAGCGATGCAGCGTCGTCGTTCGTGCGCGCGCGCCTCCTGCTCGCACCGACGAGCGCCGGTGCATCGCAGGGCGATTTTCTCCAGCTGCGCGCCGACGCGAGCGCGGCCCTGGACCGCGCGCTCGATCCTCGCGCGCGCGTCGAGCTGGTGATGGCCCTCGCGCTCTCGGGGAGGTGGCTCCCGCCGGGCGAGCTGCAGCGGGCCGAGGCCCTGGAGTTCCCTGCCCTGACCCGCGCGCTCCTTCACCTGGTCGCGCTCCGGGTGCACGCGGGCGAGGGACGCATGGACCGCGCGCGGGCTCTCGGTCGCGCGCTCTTCGAGGACACATCGCTGCCTGCATCGTTGCGCGCAGCGGCGTGCCTTCAGCTGGGCTTCGCGGAGCGTCAGGTGGGGCGCACCCATGCGGCGACGCGGGCCCATCGCGATGCCGTGATGTTGCTCGATGCGGTGCGCCCGGGGGATCCCGCGGTAAGCGACGGCGCAGCGCGTCTCTCCGCGGTGAACACCGCGTGCTTGGGTCGCTTGGCAGGTGATCTCCGGGCCTTCGACGAAGCGCGCACCCTCAACGAGCGGGCCCGCGTCGAGTGTGAGCGCCTCGGTGAGCCATGGCTCGCGGCCCTCGGCCCGGCGAACCTCGCGCAGATCGCCATCGAAGAGGGCGCGTTCGAGCGCGCCGAGGCGCTGCTCATCGAAGCGGTCGAGCGCTTTCGCCAAGCGCGCGAGCCCCTCTATCGAACCATCTACGCGGCGATCACCGGTGGCCTCTACCTCGAGTGGGAGCGGCTCGAGGTCGCGCGCGAGTGGTATGCGACGCTCGATGCGCGCGATACGGCGGCGCTGCCCAGCGTTCTCGGGGTGCAGGTCGAGGGGATGCGCGCGGTGCTCGACGCTCGGTCGGGCGATGCTCGCGCCGCAGCGGAACGTCTCGAGCGGGCCCGACGTCGGCGCGACGAGTCGCCGAATCCCCTCTCGGACAGGCTCCATGAGCTCGCCGCACTCACGGTCGCGGTCATCTTGGGACGGGCCACGGCAGCCGAGACGGAGCGGGCCCATGCGTGGGCCGAGGCGCGCACGAGCGAAGGCGAGAACGACCACGATCACCTCGACGCGCGGGCCTTGGGCAGGCTGCTGACGCGCGCGCTCACCAACCGCGCACCGCGACTCACGCTCGAGGGAGATGGGTTCGCGGTGGATGGCGGCCCGCCCGTGAGCCTGAAGACCCGAGGCGCGCTGCGACGCATCCTCGCAGCGCTGGCCGATGCCCACGCCACAGGCGTGTTGCTCGACGCGTCGGCCATCTTCGCGCACGGCTGGCCCGGTCAGTCGATCCGACCCGACTCCGCTTCCATGCGGGTGCGAAGCGCCATCGCCACGCTGCGCAAGCTGGGCCTGCGCGAGCTCCTCGTGACCCACGATGCCGGCTACCGCCTCGCCCCCGAGGCCCAAGTGACCCGCGGAAGCCAGGAGCGTTAGGGCCCGCGCAGAAACAAACTTCGCGGGGCCCATCTCGAGTCTCCTGTTCGTTCTCCGAACCACTCGGGGACCCCGTCCCATCGCGATTCCGAGACACGCGCGAACACTGCACAGGATCGGCGCGACGACGCGCCTCCTCGCGTCGATGGCCCCGTCAGGACAGCTCAAGGGAGCGAGTCCGGCATGCCGGCGCGGACGATCCAGCCTGGCTCACCGGTGCGGCCCGCGCGCCGCGTCACCTCGAAGCCCTCGACGCCCGCGCCCGTGCTCGCCGAGAGGAGCTCGTCGGCCGTGTACTCCGGGTGCTGATCTCCTTCGGGCGCTACGAAGCCCGCGGGCGCGGGGCCGCCGGTCCCGAGGCGCCAGATCTGCTCGGTGGGCGGGTAGCTGTCCTCCCAGCGCGTGCGCCGGGCCTGGTTGTGCGCGACGTCGCGGACGATGCGGAAGCGCGTGATCGCGAAGCCTGGAACGCCGCGCTGGCGCAGCACGCGAACGCCGCTCGGCAGCGAGGGGTCGGGCACGTCGCGCTCGGCGAAGGGGCGCACGTCGTCGATCCGCCGCGTGAAGGTGACCATGCGATCGCTGCGCGCTCCGCGAAGCTCCGCACGCACGGTGCCGGCCTCGACCGTCATGCCGAGCACGACGGGGAAGTCGAAGTCGTTCGTGAACCGGAGGCCGAGCTGCGGGTAGACCACCACGGCGTCGAGGCCCATCCAGATGTAGCCGCTCGGCCGCGAGTGCGGAGAGCGCTCCACGATGGGCAGGCCCGCGAAGAACGCGGCGGCGTGCAGCGTGCCGGCCACCTGGCAAGTGCCCCCGCCGACGCCGTCGATCAGCTCGCCGCCGGCGATCTCGGGGGCTGGGCGGAAGCCGTTGGCCTCGCTGCGCTCGCCGACCACGGCGTTGAAGTCGAAGGTTTCCCCGGGCATCAGCACGTACCCATCGATCTTGCTCGCGGCCACGCGCAGGTTGAACGAGCGGTCGCGCGCATCCTCGAGCGTCGAGTAGCGGGTCTCGTAGGTGCCGAGGATCGCGTCGATGCGGACGTTCGCGAGCTGGCGGGCGGTGCGGTGCGGCTCTTCGCGCAAGACGACGGCCCGGGCGCCCGCGCGATCGGCCACGATCGCGTCGTGGATGGCGTCGATGCTCGCGAGCACGTCGAGCTCGAGCCCCACGGACTCCTCGATCACGCGCCCCGTGCGCGCCTCGATCCGCGCGTCTCTCGCGCGCCGGTCGAAGGTGTCCTTGTGCGCGGTGAGGAGCGCGAACACCTCCGCGGGGGCGTGCTCGAGCGGGATCGGAAGCGAGAGCGGCGTGTCCGCGGACCGCTCGCCGTGCCTCTGCACGTGGTATCTGCGCATGAGGGACGTGGGGTCTTGGGCCTGGACGAGGGCACGCTCGAGCGCGACGCGATCGACGCGCACGCCGAACCGCGCGCGGGTCCCCTCGACGCGCTGGTCCCCGATCTCGAGCGCGAACGGGGTCGCGTCCCAGCGATCGGCGAACTGTCTCGCCATCGCGGCGGGGGCTCCGCTCGCGCGCTCCGAGGCCACGAAGACGTTCACCGTCGGCGCGGGACGCGACGCGCGCGCATGCTCCGCGAGGGCGAGCCCAGCGAGACCCGCGGACAGCAGCAGAGACGCCGCTGCCGCGATCAGACGCGCGCGCTCGAGCCTCGGCGAGGGTGAGCGCTGCGCGTGCGGCGCGCGAACCAGCCCGGGCGCGGCCTCCTCGGCCTCCTCGGCCTCCTCGGCTTCTGCAGCCTCGAGCGCGCGCGCGATCGCGTCGTCGAGGGCAGCCTCGTCGATCTCGACGCGCCGAGAGCTCGACGGCGCGCGGTCGTGCACGAGGCCTCCCTCGAGAGCGTGGGCGGAGTCAGGGAGCGCGCGAGGCATCGGCCCGACGCTCGCGAGGGGCTGCCTTCGCGTCAACTTTTCGGCGGGAGGCCTTCGCGCACCGCCTCGAGGATCCGGTCGGCGAGCGCGCGCTTGGAGAGCGTGCCCGTGGGGGTCACGCCTCCGGCACGCACGAGGAAGGCCTCGTTGGTGTCCCCCTCGAAGGCGACCGAGGCGTGGTTGGCGACGACGAGGTCGACCTTCTTGCGCGCGAGCTTGGCCTGCGCGGCGGCCACGAGGTCGGTCGTCTCGACGGCGAAGCCGACGAGGAACGGCCGCGGGCCGACGCGCCAGGCGCCGAGGCCCGCGAGGATGTCGGGGTTCTGGACGAGCTCGATCGATGGTGCGTCTCGACCCTCGCGCTTCTTGATCTTGTCCGTCGCGACCTCGCGCGGCCGGAAGTCCGCGACTGCCGCGGCCATCACGATCGCGTCGAGCCCATCGCGGCGTGCGCCGATCGCGGCTTCCATCTCGAGGGCCGAGCGCACGCGGACGACCTCGAGGCCTGGCGGATCCGGCAGAGCGACGGGGCCCGCGACGAGCGTGACCTCGGCGCCGCGGTCGCGCGCGCGCTCGGCGATCGCCCAGCCCATGCGTCCCGAGCTGCGGTAGCCGAGCAAGCGCACCGGGTCGAGCGCCTCGTGGGTCGGGCCCGCCGAGACGAGGATGCGAACCCCCGAGAGATCACGCGGTGTGGCGAGGAGCGCCGCGAGCGCGTCCGCGATCGCGACGGGCTCGCTCATCCGTCCCAGGCCCTCCTCACCGCTCGCGAGCTTGCCGAAGACCGGACCGACGAAGCCCACGCCGCGCCGCGCGAGCACGGCCGCGTTCTCTGCGCTCGCGGCGTGCCGCCACATGCGGTGGTGCATCGCGGGCGCGACGAGCACCGGTCCCTCGAAGCACAGCGCCGTCGCGCTCACGGGATCTTCGGCGAGGCCATGCGCGAGGCGCGCGAGCATGTTCGCGGTGGCCGGCGCGACGACGAGCGCATCGGCCCACCGCGCGAGATCGACGTGGACCTCCCCCGTGTACGAAGGATCCCAGAGGTCGACCACGGGTGGCGTGCCCGTGAGGCCGGTGAAGGTGAGGGGGCCGATCAGCTTCGTCGCCGTCGGGGTCATCGCCACGCGCACGGAGGCACCCCGCGCGAGCAGCTCGCGGGCGACGAGGGCGGCCTTGTACGCCGCGATGCCTCCGGTGACGCCGAGGACGATGTGCTTGCCGCCGAGCGGCGCGGGCTGGACAGACATGACGCGGTGTAGCGGACCACGGCGCGCGGGCCGCGTCCACGCGGCTCGTCTCGCTTGCCCGAGCGCGAGCCCATCGACCGCTTCCTGCGTGGGGCCCACGTCCGCGCGGAGCCCGCGTCCGCGCGGGGCCCTCGACATGAACGAGCTCGTCGCGCGGCGGGATCGTGCGCGGCTCGCTCGGGGCCTCACTCGTGCGTCCGCTGACGGTCATTGGGCCTGACGCGCGAGAGACACGGATCTGGAAGCCATTTGCGTTGGCACTCCGCGTGCTGAGTGCGCCTCCGATGTCAAACCCTGCTCCTACCACCGGCTTCGCCATCGCCCTCGCGCTCGCCGGATGCGGCTCGCCTGCCACGACCGACGACGCCTCGGTCACCGATGCCCCCCTCACGACCGACGCACCCACCGCGGAGGCTGCAGCCCTCGCGCGAGGGCCCACCGACGTCCATTGGGAGAGTGTCGCGCTCGACGATGCGATGCCCGATGTTTGGGGCTGGTCTGCGGCCGGTCTCCCGGACGGGCGAACCGCACTGCTCGGCGGCGCGATCGGAGCGTTGGCCGGTGCCGCTCTCAGTCGCGTGCTCGTGCTCGAGCCGAGCGCGGACGGGACGCTCGTGACCGAGCCGCTCGAGCGACCCGAGCTCGCGCCCGCGCCGCGATGGTGCACTTGCGCGACCTTCGATGCGGCGCGCGACCGTGTGCTTTTCGCGGGCGGTCGCAACGCCAGCGCCCTGGGCGGCATCGCCGGCGCCACGTGGGAGCTCGATGTGAGCAGTGGTGCGTTCCGCGAACTGACGGAGACCCCCACACCTCCCGGCGTGATCGGATGTGCGCTCGCGTACTCGGCCGAACGGCGCGCGACGTACTGGTTCGGCGGCGCGAGCGAGAGCGTGGTGAGCGGCAGCATCCATCGCCTCGACGCGGACGGCTCGGCCTGGGTCGAGCTCCCCGCGACGGGCCCGACACCTCGCTACGACCCGCACTTCGAGGCGCTCGATGGGCGCCGGCTTCTGCTGTTCGGCGGCTCGTACGGTGCGCGCGGCGCGGCGTTCTACTCCGACGTGTGGGTCTTCGACACCCAGACCGAGACGTGGTCGGAGATCGAGGTCGACGGCGCCACACCGCCGGGGCGGCGCGCTCCTTGGGTCCGTTTCTCGGAAAGCCGCACGGGCTTCTACGCGGGCTTTGGATACGACGGCTCGATGCGGCCGCTGGGGGACCTCCACTACTTCGATCTCGATGCCGCCGTCTGGTCCGAGATCGCCGTGCCCGAGCCCATCCCCGCGGCGCGCGGCTTCTCTCCCGCCGTCGAGGGCCCGGCGGGCTCGATCGGCCTGCTCCTGCCTGGCCTCGGCGGCGGCGCGACCGTGCGCGATGCGTTCGTGCTGCGCACCAACGAGTGAGCCGAGCAGGGGCCACAGGCCCTCGTCCTGGACGCTCGTGGGGATCGAGCGGGGGCCTCGAGCCCGTCCGCCGATCGAGACGAGCACGGCGCAGCACGCGGAGCTCGGAGAAGAGCAGCTCCGGGTCCCGCGTGAAGGTGCACGAGCGTGCCATCCGAGGGGATCGTGACGGCCCGCGTGTCGTCGCCGACGCCGAGCCCATGCTGTCGGCGGCCCGGCTGTGCCTCTCGCTCAGCTCGCCGAGAGCCGGCCGCCGGTGAAGCGGTAGCGCGCCGTCTGGCCCGACCAGGGCAGAAGGAGCGGCTCGACCCCGTCGGCTCCGGCGCCGGCGGCGGGCGCGTATGGCCAGCTCGTCCGGTCCCAGCCGCGGGCGCTGCCGGGGCCGATCTCGAGGGCGCCGCCCTCGAGCCGGACCTCGTTCTCGATGCGGTGGGGGCCCTCTTCGCGCGCGACCTCGCGCTGGAGCAGCGCGGGGAAGCCGGTCGGGGTGAACTGGTGGATCAGCAAGACCTCGCGCTGGATCTCTGCCCCCGCGGGCCCCCGAAGGGTCTGCCGGATGCGCACGACGATCTCGTGCCGGCCATCGCCCGTGACGTCCGCGGTCCGGAGGTCGAGGATGTCCTCGGCGCTCCGCGCGGGGAGCGCGTATTGGAACCAGCCCGTCCCGTTGCGGAATTCGGGGCCGACGACGACGAGATCGAGCCCGAAGAGCACGACGCGCTCGGGCGCCGCGGTCGCGGACACGTTCGCGCTGAGATCGCGCGCGGGCCGCGCGCCCGCGGTCAGCCCTCGCTGCCGTCGGAACTCGGCGAGCACCGCGTCCGTGCTCGGCGCGGCGGTCGCTCCGCTGGGTGGCTCCGCCGCTGCGGCCGGCTCGCGTGCGCGGGCGGCGCGGGCCTCGGCCTCGGCCGGATCGACGTAGCGCGGGTTGGGGGGCGGGCCCGACCGCCCGACCGGGCGGCCCGCCCAGCCGGAGCTGGGCGCGAGGGCGGGGC